>NZ_CP059191.1:316856-633713 GCF_014251575.1 Blattabacterium cuenoti
ACAACCACTTTGTTTTTTGTGAATAGGATAAGCTAGTTTTTTTAATCCCCAATGTTCCTGATAAACGATTTTTCCTTTTTTTTGGATTAGATAATTTTCATATTCTTTTGCTGTTCCTTTTGCTTGATCATCAGATAATATAGGAGTGATTATCATGATATTTTCATAATGTTTAAGCATTGAATTCTTTTTTACTAAAATGTAAATCTATATTTTTATGTTCTTTTTTCAAAAAAACATTCTAAATTTTTTCTTTGATTTTATTTATCAATTTTTCTAAGCGTTGTATGCTTTCTTCTTTTCCTAGCATTTCAAAAATCATGAAAATATCAATTCCTTTTAGAACACCGACTAAAGCCAAGCGGAATAATTGCATGATTTTCTGTCTATTTTTTTGATCCTCTTGAAACAATTTTTTCAAATTGACAGACGTAAATTGACTTGTATGAGATAACAATATTTTTGCATTTTCTAATTGATAGATAGATTTTTGATGACAAATTTTATTGAAAAAATTAGATTCATAAGAACTAGGAGAAATAAAAAAATAAAAAGAATGTTCCCATATTTCATGAATGAAATGTATTCTATCAATCGTTATATGGATAATTTTCCACAAATAATCTTTTTTACAAAAAATCGAACGTTTTTTGAGTTCTTCGCAAAGAAATGAAAATATTTCTTCTTTATTTTTTTTCAAATATTTTTTATTGAACCAATTAGCTTTTTTTAGATCAAAATAAACACCAGATTTATTTATTTTTTCTAAAGAAAAAAAATTTATTAATTCTTGTAAAGAAAAAATTTCCCTTTTGATTCCAGGATTCCATCCTAATAAAGCTAACATATTCACGAATGCTTCCGAAAAATAACCTAACTCCCTATATCCTGGAATAATGATTTGAGTATCTGGAACTTTCCATTGAATAGGAAATATAGGATAATCTAATCTATCTGCATTTCTTTTGCTAATTTTTCCTTTTCCATCCTTTTCTAAAATTAAAGGTAAATGTGCAAAATGAGGAGGGCACCAACCAAAAGACCTATACAATAATAGATGCAAGGACATAGATGGAAGCCATTCTTCTCCTCTTAAAACATGAGTGATTTTCATTAGATGATCGTCTATTGTATTAGCTAAATGATAAGTAGCTACTCCATCTGATTTTAACAATATCTTATCGTCTAAATGATCTGTATTTACTATGATATTTCCACGTATGAGATCATACATCTTCAATTTTTCTCCAGGTTGAATTTTAAATCGAATCACATAAGAAGAACAAGATTGTAATTTTGCATGTAATTGTTCTTTCGTCATAGTTAAAGAATTGTCCATATTCATTCGAATTCTATAATTATAAGAAAAAGTTAATCCACGATCGTTATATTCCTTCCTTTTTCTATCAAGATCTGTATCAAAAGCATAATAAGCATATCCTTTTTCTAACAATTTTTTTATATAAAAAAGATAAATATTCAATCTTTCAGATTGATGATAAGGAAAATAAGGACCTCCATAACCTACTCCTTCATCAGGTTCTATATGACACCATTTTAATGTTTCAAGAATATACGATTCAGAATTAGAGACAAATCTTTTTCGATCAGTATCCTCTATTCTAAGAATAAATGTTCCGCCATGTCTTTTAGCAAAAAGATAATTGTATAATGCAGTTCTGATTCCACCTAAATGAAGTGGTCCTGTAGGACTAGGGGCAAAACGAACTCTTACAAAATTTTGTGACATAACAATTAATAAATCTTATTTTCCAATGCAAAATTTTGAGAAAATATTTCTCAAAATATCTTCACTTGTTACTTCTCCCGTTATCTCTCCTAAATAACGCAATGCTTCTTTGATATAGATAGAAACTAAATCTTCTGAAAGTCCTTTTTTTAAAGCATCATCGGCTAATAAAACCTCTCTTAATGAAAGTTTCAAAATTTCATAATGTCTGCTTTGTGTAACAACTATTTTTTTTTCTTTTAATCTTTCAATAAATAAATGATTTAAAGCATCTAGGACTTTTTTGACTTCGTGACGATTTTTGGCAGAAATTTCAAAAAAATAAGAAACCTTCGACTTGATATGATCAAAATCATGGAAATAGGATATATCTGACTTATTCGCTATTACAAAAATATCTTTTAATGGATACTTTTTTTTGATTTTTTGAATATCATTAATAATTATTTTATGTTTTTTGATTTTTGAAGAATCAAAAATATATAATATCACTTGAGACTCTTCTATTTTATTCATGGTTTTTTCAACTCCCATCGTTTCTATGGGATCTAGGGGTTTTCTAATTCCTGCTGTATCAAAAAAATGAAAAAGAATCCCATTTAAAACAATTTCTCCTTCTACACAATCTCGAGTCGTTCCTTCTATATTGGATATAATAGAACGGTCTTCCTGAATCACCTGATTGAAAAAAGTAGATTTTCCGACATTGGGTTCTCCAATAATGACCACATCTACTCCTTTTTTGATAGCATTCCCCAACGAAAAAGATTCAATTAAATCTTTTAAAGTCTCTTCTAATTCTTGTAAAAATAAAAAAAGTTCTGATCTATTAACAAAAATCACATTATCTTCAGAAAAATCTAACTCAAGTTCTAGTAAAGATGCAAAATCCAACAATTTTTTTCTTAAATTTTTAATGGTATTAGATAATTTTCCTTTGATCTGTTGTAAAGAGATTTCATGGTAAGCTTTATTTTCAGATAGAATAAGGTCAGCTATAGCTTCTGCTTGTGATAAATCCACTTTTTTATTTAGAAAAGCACGAAATGTAAATTCTCCAGGACGGGCTAAACGTATTCCTTTTCTAATTAGCAATTGTAAAATACGTTGTTGAATATAATAAGATCCATGACAAGAGATCTCTATCATATTTTCTCCTGTATAAGAAAAAGGAGATTTAAAGATAGAAATCAATACTTGATCCAATAAATTATTATTTTCTTCCATGATAAACCCTAAATGAATAGTATGTGTAGATTGATTTTCCAGTTTTTTTCCAGGTTTAATAGGAATAAAAATATTTTCAACAGTAGATATGGAAGTTTTTCCAGAAAGACGAATAACAGAGATTGCACTGGAACCAATAGGAGTTGCTAGAGCAACAATGGTCTCTTCATCTTCTAACATAATGACACAGATTAGATGGATATAAAAATAAGTATTTTTTAATTCACATGATTTCAATTAACTTCAATTTCATGAAATCTTTTGACAAATTTTACAGTTTATTTCAAATAACTCTTCAAAATTTATATACAGAACCTAAAGAGATAGAAAGTCTCTTTTTTTTACTGATGACCCACATTTTTAAATGTGATAAAACAACTGTTCTATTACAATTAATAGAAAAAAAAAAATCAATTTTTTGATTTATAAAAAATTAATCAAAAAATTATGGGAATTAAAAAAAAATAGACCTATTCAATATGTAATTGGAAAGGCCTACTTTTTTGGGATGGAATTTATAGTTAATGAAAAAGTATTCATTCCAAGACCAGAAACAGAAGAACTTGTCTCCTGGATCTTACAGGATAACAAGAATACGAGCAACGTTAAAATATTTGATATTGGAACAGGAAGTGGATGCATTAGTATTACCTTAAAAAAGAAAAAACCTGAAATTGGACACATTCATGCAATAGATTTTGATCAAGAAACTCTTGATATAGCTCGTAAAAATGCAGAATTACATAATGTAGAAATTTCATTTAAAAAAGTGGATTTTTTAAAAGATTCTATTTCTTTTATCCCAAAAAGAAACGAAAATTCTGTCAGCATCATTGTAAGTAATCCTCCTTATATTAGGCTATCTGAAAAAAAATTATTACATCAAAATATTATTCAATACGAGCCTTTTCAAGCTTTATTTGTTCCTGATGAAGACCCTTTAATTTTTTATAAAAAAATTTCTTTTTGGATCAAAAAAAAATTGACTGGAGTTGTTTATGTTTATTTTGAAATCAACCAATTTATTTATTTAGAGATTATTGATTTTTTGAAAAAAATCGGATTTTTAAATATAAAAATAAGGAAAGATTTTCAAGGTTTTTTCAGAATGATTCGTGCCGTATATTACATAGATAAATAAAATCACATGGATCAAAAAAAAAAAATAGAAAAAAAAATAGACGAACTCAGAAAAGAGTTATCAAAATATAATTATAAATATTATAATTCGTACACTTCAGACATCTCCGATTATCATTTTGATAAGAAATTAGAAGAATTGTCTTTTTTAGAAAAAAAATATCCTGAATTCTATGACCCTACTTCACCCACAATAAAAATAGGAACAGATTTCCATGAAAATTCCTCTATCTCTACAGTTTTTTATCATAAATACAAAATGTACTCTCTTCAAAACACCTATTCTAAGAAAGAATTAATAATTTGGAAAAAAAAAATCAGTAAATCAATTCATACTTTATCCTTTGTGTGTGAACTCAAATATGATGGAGTCTCTATTAATTTAATTTATAAAAACGGATTTTTAACAAATGCGGTTACTCGTGGGGATGGAGAAAAAGGAGAAGATGTAACAGAAAATATAAAAACTATAAAAAACATTCCCTTAAAATTAAGAGGATATAATTATCCTGCGTATCTTGAAATACGTGGAGAAGTTTTTCTTCCTACAAGGAATTTTATAGAAATAAATAAAAGACGTATAAAAAGTGGACAAACTCCTTATGCAAATCCAAGAAATACGGCTAGTGGAACTCTGAAAATTCATGATCACAAAGAAGTACGTAAAAGAAATTTGTTTTGTATAGCATTTCATGTTGCTGGAACAAATTTGCCTTTTGACACGCAATATGAATCTCTAAAATACATAAAAGATTGGGGTTTTCAAGTTCCAGAAACAGCACGTTATTGTAAGAACATAGAAGAAGTATTTCATTTCATAGATTTTTGGAGTCTATGGAAAGAGAAACTCCCCTACCAAATAGATGGCATAGTTATTAAAGTAAATGAATATCAAAAACAATCATTTTTAGGATTCACCAATAAATATCCACGATGGGCCATAGCCTATAAATTCAGACAAAAATTGTATGAAACCAGACTATTAAGCCTTACGTTCCAAGTAGGTCGTACTGGAATAATTACTCCTGTAGCCAATGTAGTTCCCATCTCTATTTCTGGAACAAAAATCAAAAGAGTTGTTCTTTATAATGACAGTTTTATACAAAAAATGGGGATTCATTATGGAGATTCCCTTTTATTAGAAAAAGGAGGAGATATTATTCCAAAAGTAACAAAAATCAATATAAAAAAAAGATCTAGTCAAGCATTTCCTGTATTCTTTTTAAAGAAATGCCCATCATGCAATAGCACTTTAACAAAAAAAAATGAATTATTTTACTGCACAAATCAAAACTGTTCTTATCAAAGAATAGAAAAAATAAAACATTTTGTGAGCGAAAAGGCTATGAATATTCAAAAAATTGGAAGTGAAATGATAAAAAAACTATACAAAAAAGGTTTTTTATATAGTTTTTATAATTTATATGAATTGAAAAAAGAAGAACTCCTTCAAATAGATGGGGTAAAAGAAAAATTGGCAGAGAACGTTATAAAAAACATAGAAAAATCTAAATACAATCCCTTTGATAAAGTTTTATATGCCTTAGGTATTCGTCATGTAGGAGAATATATTTCAAAGAAATTAACAGAACACTTTTTGGATATCAATTCTTTAATGCATGCAAATTATGATCATTTAATTTCTATTTCAGGCATAGGAAAAAAAATCACAGAAAGCATTCTCACTTATTTTTCAATTCCTGAAAATCAACAAGTAGTTAAAATGCTAATCAAATATGGATTACATTTTTCGAAATGTTCTATGAGTAAAAAATTTTCTTCTATTCAAGGAAAATCTTTTGTATTTACAGGAAAATTATCTTGTATGACCCGAAATAAAGCTAAGAATATGGTAGAAAATCTAGGTGGAAGAGTCTATCATACTGTCAATAATCAAATTCATTTCATCGTAGTTGGAAAAAATTTCGGTTCCAAATTAAAAAAAAGTATGGAAAAAAATAATGTAAAAATTTTAACAGAAAATCTTTTTCTGGATATGCTTAAAAAAGCAAAAAAATAAAAATAAATCAAATTTTAAACGATTGTTTTAAAAGAAAAATAGTCAGTATAGATGGTTTTGTTTTTCATATAGAAAACAGTATATTTAATTCTTAAGTTCTTAAGTGATGATGATGAATTCATGCATCACAGAATTAATGCATCATTTAAGTAAGAAATCTATTTTTTTATGTTACTAAAAAATATATTTACAGAATCTGGATTCGAGTCTGAAGCTGAGTTTATACCCTTAATGAGTCAAGATGAAGAGGATCAGCTTCTTAAAGACGATATTCCTAAACAATTATGTATCTTAACAGTCAGAAATATGGTTTTATATTCAGGAATTGTTTTTCCAATCATAGCAGGAAAAAGTGGATCCATTCAATTGTTACAAGATGCTTATGGATTTGATAAAACG
The DNA here is from genome assembly GCF_014251575.1 of Blattabacterium cuenoti. Lineage (NCBI taxonomy): Bacteria > Pseudomonadati > Bacteroidota > Flavobacteriia > Flavobacteriales > Blattabacteriaceae > Blattabacterium > Blattabacterium cuenoti. The sequence continues at coordinate 323,393 of NZ_CP059191.1, forward strand.
GTTGGAGTATTAACACAAAAAAATTCTGGAATAGAAAATCTCAGTGAAAAAGATTTGTATTCTATTGGAACGGTTGCTAAAATATTGAAATTATTAAAAATGCCTGATGGAAACACCACTGTTATTTTACAGGGAAAAAGAAGATTCAAAGTCAATCGTTTTATTCAAAATGATCCCTATTTTAAAGCAGAAATTATAGCTTTAGAAGAAAACAAACCTTCCTGCAAGGATAAAGAATACCTTGCTTTGGTTGAATCTATAAAGGAAATTGCTATAAAAATTATTCAGGATAACCCCAATATTCCATCAGAAGCGAGTATTGCTATTCGGAATATAGAAAGTCCTTCTTTTTTAATCAACTTCGTAGCAGCTAATATGAATTTAGCTACCAGAGATAAACAAAAATTGTTAGAATATGATGATTTAAAAAAAAGAGCAATGGAAACGTTGCGTTTTCTAAACGTAGAACATCAACAAATTAAATTAAAAAATGATATTCAATCTCGTGTTCGTAGTGATATGGATCAGCAACAGAGAGAATATTTTTTGCATCAGCAAATTAAAGCCATACAAGAAGAATTAGGAGATATCTCTTATGAAAAAGAAATTGATGAAATGCGAGCTAAGGCGTCCAGAAAAAAATGGCCAAAAGAAGCAAAAAAACAGTTTGACAGAGAATTGCTAAAAATGCAAAGAATTAATCCTCAAATGCCTGAATACACAGTCCAGAGAAACTATCTAGAATTGATGATTGATCTACCTTGGGGTAGATATTCAAAAGATAGTTTTGATTTAGAATATGCACAAAAAATATTAGATAGAGATCACTATGGTCTGGAAAAAGTCAAAGAACGTATTATAGAATATTTAGCTGTCTTAAAATTAAGAGGAGACATGCGTTCTCCTATTCTATGCTTTTACGGTCCACCTGGAGTAGGAAAAACTTCTTTAGGAAGATCTATAGCCACTGCACTGAAAAGAAAATACGTACGTATTTCTTTAGGAGGATTACATGATGAATCTGAAATCCGTGGACACAGAAGGACTTATATAGGAGCCATGCCTGGTAGGCTTTTGCAATCTATACGAAAAGTAGGAACATCCAATCCTGTTTTTGTGATAGACGAAATAGATAAAATGGGTTTAGGGACAAATGGAGATCCTTCTTCCGCTATGTTAGAAGTTTTAGATCCTGAACAAAATACCTCGTTTTACGACAATTTTTTAGAAATGGGTTATGATTTGTCAAAAGTATTGTTTATTGCTACAGCAAATTCACTTTCCCATATCCAACCAGCTCTCATAGATAGGATGGAGGTTATAGAAATGAATGGATATACAGTAGAAGAAAAAACACAAATTGTAAAGAAACACATACTTCCTAAACAACTCAAAGATAATGGATTAAAAAAATCAGATTTAATACTTGGAATGAAACAAATAGAAAAAGTCATTGAAAGTTACACAAGAGAATCTGGATTGAGAACTTTGGAAAAGCATATTGCTAAATTAGCACGTTATGCAGCCAAGCATATTGCTATGAATAAAAAATATGTGAAACATTTAAGTATTGAAAAAATAGAAAGTATTCTCGGAATTCCAAATGATCCAGACCGTTATGAAGAAAATAATGTTCCAGGTGTGGTAACAGGTTTAGCTTGGACTCATTTTGGTGGAGATATTTTATATATTGAATCCAGTTTATCTAAGGGAAAAGGAAATTTAAGTATTACTGGAAATTTAGGAGAAGTCATGAAAGAATCTGCAACGATTGCTTTGCAGTATATTAAAGCTAATTATAAAAAATTTAACATAGATCCTATCATGTTTGAAGAAAAAAATGTACATGTTCATGTTCCTGAAGGAGCTGTTCCAAAAGATGGTCCATCTGCAGGAATAACAATGTTAACCTCTTTAGTGTCAAGTTTTACGAAAAGAAAATTAAGACCTCATTTAGCTATGACAGGAGAAATAACCCTGAGAGGGAAGGTCCTTCCTGTAGGTGGGATTAAAGAAAAAATTCTAGCGGCTAAACGGGCTAATATTAAAGAAATTATTCTTTCACAGGACAATAAAAAAGATGTAGAGGAAATTAAACCAGAACATTTAAAAGGATTAACCTTTGATTATGTTAGAAATATGAATGATGTGATTCATTTAGCTTTATTGTAAAAAAATTTTTCAACCATAGTTTCTATGTTTTTTTTGATTGATTAAAAATATGATGAATGAATTAGAAAATAGAAGTGACTCAGTTCATAGAGAACACTTAATTCAATTAGCTAAAAAATACGGAACTCCACTTTATATATACGATTCTTGCAAAATAAAGAAACAATATATCAAGATGAAAAATGCTTTCAGTGGGATCCAGAATTTAATAATTAATTATGCTTGTAAAGCTAATACTAATCTGAATATATTAAAAATTTTCCAAAAATTAGGGAGTGGATTAGATACCGTATCTATACAGGAAGTAGAAATAGGATTAAAAGCTGGTTTTCAGCCTAAAAAAATTATATTCACACCTAACTGTGTTTCTATTCAAGAAATCAAAAAGGCCGTTGGTTTTGGAGTTAGAATCAACCTAGATAATCTATCCATTTTAGAACAGTTTGGAGAATATTATCCAAATTATTCTATAGGGATAAGAATCAATCCGCATATTATGGCAGGAGGAAATTCAAAAATTTCAGTAGGACATATTGATTCTAAATTTGGAATTTCTTATTATCAAATTCCTCATATGAAAAGAATATTAAAAAATACAGGACTCAAAATAGAAGGATTTCATATGCATACAGGATCTGATATATTAGATGTCAAATCCTTTTTAGACGGTGCAAAAATATTGTTTCAAACAGCTATCGATTTTCCAAATCTTGATTATATTGATTTTGGAAGTGGTTTTAAAGTCCCATATAAAAAAAATGATCTCAAAACAGATCTTACTTCTTTAAGTCATTTTATCACGGATAAATTTAAAGATTTTTGTAAAACTTACGGAAGTCAAATTGCTTTGATTTTTGAACCAGGTAAATTTTTAGTTAGTGAATCTGGATATTTTTTAGTTAATGTCAATGTCATCAAACATACTACTTCGACTGTATTTGCTGGAGTAGATTCAGGCTTTAATCATTTCCTTCGTCCTATGTTTTATGATGCTTATCACTGTATTGAAAATATTTCTAATCCAAACGGTCTTTTTCGCTTTTACACGGTCGTTGGATATATTTGTGAATCGGATACCTTTGGTTTGAATCGAAAAATTCAAGAAATCCGTGAAGGTGACATTTTGTGCATGAAAAATGCGGGAGCTTACTGTTTTTCTATGTCTTCTAATTATAATTCTCGTTATAGACCTGCTGAAGTTTTGATTTTTCAGGGAAAAGATTTTCTGATAAGAAAAAGAGAAACTATGCAAGATCTTCTGAGAAATATAGTGGAAATACACATGTAAATGGAGAGATGGCAGAGTGGTTAATTGCGGCGGTCTTGAAAACCGTTGAGGGTTACGCCTCCGGGGGTTCGAATCCCTCTCTCTCCGCAACAGTAATCAAAGTAATTTAATTTCAACAGATAAAAATTTTTAAAAACTTTTTTTGGATTCATGTTCAACTTGTATTTTTTCTAATTTTATTAGTTGTTTTTCAATACTTTCATTAGTTACTTTTTCAAATAATAATTTGTTTGTCCCTAATAAATGTCCTGGACATAAAATTTTTTCTTTTATTTGATTCCAAAAAAAAGTTTTCAAACGAAGCATATCTAACAATTTTTTTGCAGTCTTTGGAAGAAATGGTTCTGCTAATTGAGCTAACATTCCAACAATTTGCAAAGAAACATAAAGAATAGTTTCTACACGTTCTTTTTCTTTTTTTTTCCAAGGTTCTTCTTCTGTTAAATATTTGTTTCCGAGTTTAGCTAAATTCATAAAACAAGCCAAGGATTCTCTGAATTTATAGGATTCAATCAAATCACCTATATGTTCTGGATAATTTTTTATTCTTTTTAAAATATTTTTATCCTTTATAGATAAAATTCCTGGATTAGGAACAATGCCATCGTTGTACTTTTTAACTAAAGTTAGACTTCTATTTACGAAATTTCCTAATATAGCAACCAATTCTGTATTATTTTTTCTTTGAAAATCTTTCCAATTGAAATTATTGTCTTTTTTTTCTGGCATATTAGCAATGAGAATGTAACGAAGTGTATCCTGTTGATTTGGAAAATCTTCTAGATATTCATGACCCCATACTGCCCAATTTTTAGAAGTTGATATCTTTTTATTTTCTAAATGAAGAAATTCATTAGCTAATATTTTATCCGGCAGTATATATCCATCATCATATGCTTTAAGGATGACTGGAAAAATAATGCAATGAAAAACAATATTATCTTTTCCTATAAACTGAATTAATTTAGTTTTTTTATCTTTCCAATAAGGTTTCCAATCTATCTTTTTTCGTTTAGACCATTCTATAGTAGAAGAAATATATCCTATAGGAGCTTCGAACCATACATACAGTACTTTTCCCTTCTCTTGCGAAATGGGAACAGGAACTCCCCAATTTAAATCTCTCGTTATAGCACGAGGGGTTAATCCTTGATCTAACCAAGATTTTGCTTGTCCATATACATTCACTTTCCAATCTTTTTTATGACTAATTAAAATCCATTTTTCCAAGAATTTTTGATATTGATTCAAAGGGAAATACCAATGTTTAGTTTTTTTCAAGACTGGAAAGCTTCCACTTATGGTAGATTTTGGATGTATTAAATCTTCAGGAATTAACGAATTTCCACAATTTTCGCACTGATCTCCATAAGCTTCCTTTTTTTGACAATGGGGACATATACCGGATATATACCTATCCGCTAAGAATTGTTTAGCTTCTTCATCATAATATTGTTCAGACACTTTTTCAAAAATTTTTTCTTTTTCATGAAGTTTTTTGAAAAAAGAAGTAGAAATTTCGTAATGAATTTCTGTAGAAGTTCTGGAATAGTTATCAAATTGTATACCGAAATTCGTGAAACAATCTTTGATCATATGATGATACTTATTTACTATTTCTTGAGGAGTTTTTTTTTCTTTTTTAGCTTGCATAGCAATAGGAACTCCATGTTCATCCGATCCACATATAAAAATAACATCTTTATTTTTTCGTCTCAGATAACGAACAAAAACATCTGCAGGAAAATAAACTCCTGCTAAATGACCTATGTGAATTGGTCCATTTGCATATGGTAAAGCAGCAGTGACTGTATATTTATTTGATTTTTTCATAATAGAATAAATTTTTCATAAAATATGAATAATAATAAAAAATTATTTTTAATAGATGCATATCCCCTTATTTATCAAAGTTATTATGCTTACATCAATAATCCTCTTTTTACTTCCAAAGGACTCAACACTTCGCCTATCATAAATTTCACATACTTTTTGATCAAAACATTAAATGATGAGAAGCCATCTTATATGGCTGCTATTTTTGATGATAGTCAAGAAATTTCTTTTCGAAAAAAAGAATATTATAAGTATAAGGAACATAGAAAGAAAACTCCGAAAGCTATTTGCATAGCAATTCCTTATATTAGAAAAATTTTAAAAATCTTTCAAATTTCTTGTTTTTATGCAAAAAATGGATATGAGGCCGATGATCTTATCGGAACAATAGCTAAAAAAGCCGAAAAAAAAGGATATATTATTTATATAATTACTTTGGACAAAGATTTTTTTCAATTGGTCACAGAAAACATTAAAGTTTATATACCACCTTTTAAAGGGAATCCAAAAAAAATATTCGGAATAGAGGAAATAAAAGAAAAATTTGGAGTAACCCAACCAAAACAAGTTATAGATTTATGGAGTATGATGGGAGATCCTTCTGATAATATACCAGGATTACCAGGAATAGGAGAAAAAAATGCTAAAAAATTTATTCAAAAATATGGAAGCATTGAAAAATTGTTAAATTCTACTCATCATCTTAATGGAAAGATTCAAAAAAATATTGAAGAAAACAAAAATTTAGGTCTTTTATCCAAGAAATTAATTACTATTGTTACTAATATTCCCCTTTTTTATTTTCATGAGAATAAATTTCATGTAAAAAAACCAAATTGGCATTCCATTAAAAAAATATTCGGAGAACTTGAATTCATAAGATTATTAAAAATAGCTCATCAATATTATAAATATAAAACGTAAAAATAATTTTATCTTTTTCTATAAAATTTATATTTTATCATGTAATTCCAAACTTCTGTATGAAGCATAGGTTTCATATTTTTTCCTTTTTGAATAGAATTTCGAATAAAAGAAGAAGAGATTTCAATAATTGGAGCCTTCAAAAAAATTATATTTTTACGTTTAAAAACAGGATTGGAGAAATGACCAATTCTAGGGTAAACCAAAATATCATATTTATTCAAAATAATTTTATAATTTTTCCATTTTCTTAAAGAAGAAAAAGAATCTTGTCCCAAGATAAGATAAAATTGATTTTTAGGATATTTTTTCTCTATATTGGACAATGTATGAATTGTATAAGAAGGAGAAGATCCAGATTCTATATCTAGAACACTCATTTTTTCATAACCATAAACAGCTATTTGAACCATTTTTATGCGGTGTTTATAATCTAAAAGATTTTTTTTTTTAATGGATTTTGTGGAGAAACTACAAACCAAACATGATCTATATCTGAAAATTCTATGATATAATTAGCAATAATTGTATGTCCTAAATGTATGGGATTAAATGATCCAAAATAAAGTCCTATTTTCATATTTTCACTAATCGATCAAACAAAAAATATCGAGCCTCTATCTCGATATTTTTATCCTTATTATCTTAAATCATCTTAATACGATAACTAAATCCTAAAATGATAAAATGATTATTCTTATTTTCTTTTTTAATTTGATCTAAATTGTAATTAACTTTTTGATTTTGATATAAAAAATGAAAACTTAGATCTTCATTTTTTATGATAGGAAGAAATTCTATCCCTCCATAATAAGTATATGCTTTTTTGAACAATTTATTTTCACCCAAAATATCATTAACTCCTTTTTTAGAGGTCCCCATTTCATAAACTCCTTTTGCAATCAAATTCCATTTTGGAATAAAATTGTATTTTAATTTCACTAAATAAGTTCCATATTTTACAGAAGCTACATTTTGATAATCATAATTATATGAACGTAAAATTTTTGTAACATCGCCATTTTTTTCTATGTCTTCATCACTTAATATATAATCTGCTTCTATAAAAAAAGGTTTTAAATCTAATTTACTCCCTAAAGCTATCAATTTCCAAAATTTTTTATCTTCATTTTCTTGAAAAATAGAATATGACCATCTGTTTTGTATTATTTGATTATTGAACAAACTCCAATTCCAATTCACAGAATAACCCATAGTATTATTCACTTTTTGAACTGTACTTTCTTCCCTATTATTATTTGAATTTGTAATACTATTTACAATTTGAAATTGTAATTCATGATTTTTGATTGGAAGATAAATAAAACTGAATCCAACAGGATTTTCCTTATTTTTATATACATTCGTATACCGATATGGGGATCCATAGAAATTATTAGTATATTCTATGCTTCCAAAAGAAGCTGGTTGTTTTCCTATCAAAAAGTAAAGTTTTTCATTCCACTTATATTTTAAATAAGCTAAATCAACTGTTCTGTTATTTTCTATATTATTCAATTTTTTTGAAAAACGATAACTGATTTTGTCATTTGCCTTTCCTATAACTTCTAAATTTAAATAGTCTTCAGAAAAACGAGAGCCCTCAAAAAATTCTTTTTTCACTGTAGAATTAATACTACTCCTAAAATCTACAAACATGTTGAAATGAGTATTTTCATCTTTATTTTGATGAAATGTTCCTTCATCAGCGTAGCTGTAAGTATGAAAAGGATAAAAAAAACCTAAAAAAAGAATAAAGGAAATCATTTTTGTTTTTTTCATTTTTTTAATTATTATGTTATATAACTTAATATAATATAATCAATTTTCCAGTATAAAAACTTTTAAGTAATTGAAAAAACATTTAATTTTTTTTAAAAACTACTTATTCAAAATAAAATGTACAAAAATATTTCAAAAAAAAATGCTAAAAAAAAAAGAAAAAACGAAAATAATAAAACTATTATAACTTTTTTAGGATTTTTTTTATTGGTGAGTAGCCTTTTTTTGTTATTAAGTTTTTTTTCTTTCCTTTTTCATTGGAAAAATGATCAAAGTCAGTTGGAAAAACTTTTCGATAAAGATATCATGGCAGAAAATCTACTTGGAAAAATGGGAGCTTTTGTTTCTCACTACTTTATTCACTGTGGAATAGGATTGAGCGCTTTTTTTCTTCCGATATCATTGTTTTTGACAGGATTAAAAATTCTTTTTGTAAGAAGAAAACTATTGAATAATTTTTATAAATCAACAATATATAAATTTATATTTTTCAGTATATGGCTTCCAATAACTTTTTATCTTGTTATTCCTGATCAAGGAATATTGAGTGGAATTTTTGGATTTGAAATAGGAAACTTTTTGATCCATTTATTTGGAAAAATAGGATCATATATACTTATTCTTACGAGTATTATTTTTTACTCTATCATTATTTTTCGTATTACGACTCCAAACATAAAAAATGGAATACGACAAAAAATACATTTTTACGAAAAAACAGATCCAATATTCAAATTGGGGAATTTTTTTAAGACAAAGATTATCAATAAATCATTGAAAAAAACCAATGTATCTAACAGTAAAAAAGATAAAAACATTCTCCATTCTATTCTTTATAAGAAAGATTTTTCTTCCACATCAGTGAATAATTTAGAAATAGATTCTAATAAAAAAAAAATAGTACAAGTACTTAACTATTATAAAATAGAAATATGTCAAATCAAAACTATCATAGGCCCTACTATCATATTATATGAAATCTATCCTAAGATAGGAACACGGATATCTAAAATCAAGAATTTAAAAAATGAGATAGCCTTAAATTTATCTGCTATATCTATAAGAATTATAGCTCCCATGCCTGGAAAAGGATCCATTGGAATAGAAATTCCGAATCACAATCGTTATCCAGTTTATATGAAAGATATTCTTTTTTCAGAAGAGAGCAACAAAAAGAGTCATCAAATGGAGCTCCCTATTTCTTTAGGAAAGACAGTATTTAATAAAATTTTTGTTATAGATTTAGCTAAAATGCCTCATTTGCTTATAGCAGGATCAACTGGACAAGGAAAATCCGTAGGATTAAATGTTATGATTGTTTTCTTATTATATCAAAAAAATCCAGAAGATATCAAATTTATTTTGATTGATCCAAAGAAAGTAGAATTATCTATATACAAAAATATTTCAAAATCTTATTTTGCTACTCTTCCAAATTCTGTAGAACCCATCATCACAGATTTACATAAAGTAAAAAACATATTAAATTCTTTATGTAAAGAGATGGATAAAAGATATGCTATTTTGGAAAAATTTAAAGTTAGAAATATTCAAGAATACAATGTCAAATACAATCAAAAATATCATTTACCTTATATCATACTAATCATTGATGAATTCGCAGACTTAAGTTTTTCTTTTCATCAAAAAAAACAAATAGAAACGTATATAACTCGGTTATCACAGCTTGCTCGTGCTGTAGGGATTCATTTGATTATAGCTACACAACGTCCATCCGTTGATGTAATTACCGGATTGATTAAATCAAATTTTACTGCAAGAATTGCATTTCGAGTAAGTTCTAAAATAGATTCTAGAACTATATTAGATTGTACAGGAGCTGAACAATTGATAGGAAAAGGAGATCTTCTATTTTCTAATCGAAATGAGTTGATACGGCTACAATGCCCATTCATCGAATTATCAGATATTCAAAAAATCGTTGATTTTTATTCCAATCATGATAAAAAAAACGAATACTTCTTCTTGCCAAAACCGGATTAAGTCAAATATTCAATGATATGAAGCTAATAAAAAAACTTGATCTATATATGATTCGTTTATTTATAGCTCCTTTTTTAATTATTTTTTCTACAATATTTATCGTTTTTATGATTCAATTTTTTTGGAGTCAAATAGATGAATTGATTGGAAAAGACATTGATATTTTAATAATAATAAAATTTATATTTTATTTTGGAATATCTATTATTCCATTAGTTACTCCTATATCACTATTATTGACTTCTATAATAACATTTGGTAATTTTTCAGAAAATCAAGAACTTACTGCTATAAAATCTTCTGGAATATCTCTTTTTCGTATCATGAAACCTATTTTAGGAATAACCTGTATTTTATCGATTGGATTGTATTTTTTCTCAGATTTAGCCATTCCAAAAGCGAAAATGCAAGCTAAAAAATTAGGATATCAAATATCATTAACTCATCCCTCTTTCAAATTAAAAGAAGGAATTTTTGTAAATTTATTACCAGATTTTTTCATAAAAATAGACAGAAAATCGAGAAAAAATAAACAATTGCATAATATATTTATTTTTTTTTATGATAAAAATTCACTAGTAAATACTATTCTTTCTAAAAAAGGATTTTTTATTCCAAATGAAGATAGATCTGAATTTATTCAATTTAAATTAATGAATGGGATTTTGTATAGTGAAAATACGAATGAAAACAAAGAACAATCCTCTTATCAAATTGTAGAATTTGATACTTTAATTCAAAACTTTAAAATTCCTTACTATGACTATGAAGGAATAAAAGAATTAGATGACTATGATACCCAAAATTTAATTCAAAAAATTAACTTTTTAAAAAAAAAAATTCTGAATATCAAAAAAAAAATATCTATAAATTAGTTAAGCTGCAATTAGAATTGCAAAAAAAATTTACATTTCCAGTAACATGCATTATTATGTTTCTAACTGGAGCTCCTTTAGGAGCTATTATTAGAAAAGGAGGAATAGGTCATCCTACCATTGCGGCAATAACTATATTCATTATTTATTATACTTTGCTGACTATCACTCAAAATAAAGTAGAAAAGGCTGAAATTTGTCCATGGATAGGAGCATGGATTCCGAATTTTATTTTTTTTCCAGTAAGCATATGGATGACTTATAAAACTGCAATGGATGATTTTTATATTCAATAAAACAAATATAGATATGGTTTTTGGTTCGAATCAAAATTTAGATAGTATTGAAGAAGCCATACAGGATATACAAAGTGGAAAAATTATTATTGTGGTTGATGATCAAAATCGTGAAAATGAAGGAGATTTTATAGTAGCTGCTGAAAAAATAACTCCTCAAATTGTAAATTTTCTCATTACTCATGGGAGAGGACTCCTTTGTGTTTCCTTAACAGAAGAAAAATGTGATCAACTAGAACTTCAAATGATGGTAAAAAAGAACACAGATCCTAGGAAAACGGCTTTCACAGTATCTGTAGACTTACGAGGATATGGCGTTAGTACTGGAATTTCAGTTTCAGATAGAGCAAAAACTATTTTTGCCTTAGTCAACAAAGTCAACCCAAAATCATTTAATAAACCAGGTCACATCTTTCCTCTTCGCGCAAAGAAAGGAGGTGTCTTAGAAAGACCTGGACATACAGAGGCTGCTATTGATATAACTAAAATGGCTGGATGTACCCCAGGAGGAGTTGTGGTAGAAATACTTAATGAAGATGGATCTATGGCACGTCTACCACAATTGATTCAAATTTCTAAAAAATTCCATATGAAAATTATATCCATAGAGGATCTTATCAAATATCTTAAACAGAAAAGAAACAGATAAAAATGCGGTCTGGACGGGATTTGAACCCGCGACCCCATGCGTGACAGGCATGTATTCTAACCAACTGAACTACCAGACCCAAAAACTAAATTAAAATATCTAATTTTTTTCTGATATCCTCTTTAGAGGAAATTCCAATATGCATATCTTTTTTCTCTCCGTTCTTAAAAAAAATCATGGTGGGAATGCTGCGTATTCCATATTTAGAAGAATATTTTGGATTATTATCCACATTTAATTTAAAAATCAATGCTTTATTATGATATTCAGTAAATAGATCTTCTAATAGAACAGACAAAGATCGACATGGAGCACACCAAGGAGCCCAAAAATCCACCAATACAGGTTTATCCGATTCATGAACTAATTTTTCAAAGTTATCATCGTTTATTTCTTGTAACATACTTTTTTCATTTAAAGAACATAACAAATTTACCTTTTTTTGTTTCAAATTCAAAAGTGAAAGTCTTTTAACAAACAGATATAAATATCTATTCCTTCCATGATTTCTGAAATCAAGATGTATTCATTAGGAGTATGAGAACGGACACTATCTCCGACTCCCATTTTAATGGTGGAAAAAGGCATAATGCTTTGGTCTGAAAGAGTAGGAGATCCATAAGTTTTTCTTCCTATTCGTTGAGCTTTTAAAACAATGGGATGCATAGGATTTATGAAAGAAGAGTTTAAATGAGAAGAACGTGGTTTCATTTGAGAGTGAATTATTTTTTGTATAATTTCAATTAATTCCTCATTTTTATATAACTCATTGGTTCTAATATCTACTACAAAAGAACAAAAATCAGGAATCACATTGTGTTGTATTCCTCCTTGGATTTGAGTCACATTTAAGGTAGTAAAACCTAGTAATTCCGATTTTCTATCAAAAGAAAAATTTCTTAAGTGTTCTATGTCTCTTGTTGCTACATAAATAGCATTGATTCCTATATCTCTTGCAGAGTGTCCTGTCTTTCCTTCAGCTATGCAATCCAATACCATCAATCCTTTCTCAGCAATAGCTACTTGCATTTGTGTTGGTTCTCCGACAATTCCTAAGTTTATACATTCCAATTCAGGTAAAATTGCTCTTACGCCTAAAGGTCCAGATATTTCCTCTTCCGCAGTAATTGAAAGAATTAACTTGTAAGGTAATTCAGATAAATTACTTAAATATATAAAAGTGGATATTAACGAAACAACGGAAGCTCCAGCATCATTACTACCTAACCCTATAAGTTTATCTTCTTGTTTGATAGCAGAAAAAGGATTAGTTTTCCAATTTTTTCCTGGTTTAACCGTATCATGATGAGAATTTAATAGTATAGTTCGTATATTTCCTTTTTTTAAATAGTTCGTGTTTTCAGTCCATATATTGTTAAATTTTCTTTTAACATGAAATCCATATTGATGAAGATAATCTTCTATAAGAAAAGAGACCTTGTTTTCTTGTTTGGATATAGAAGGAGTATTTATAAGTTGTATAAGAAGCTGTATAGCTTCTTTCTTTAAAACTTGCAAATTGACTACGGACATAGAAGAGTCTTATTATTAACATCATTTAAATAGTTAGGGAGACCTATACTGACCTGAGATACTCCATTTTTTAATGCAAAAAAAGCATTTTCCAATTTAGGGATCATTCCATTTGTTATGGAATGATTTTGTTTCATTTTTTGAAATGAATTAAAATTTATTTTTTGAAAAAAAGATTCAGGGTCCTGTATATCTCGTAAAACTCCTTTTTTTTCAAAACAAAAATGTAATTCCGTTTCACAATCTTTTTCCTTTGCTAAGGATATAGCTATATAAGCTGCTATTGTATCTGCATTTGTGTTTAGTAAATTTCCTATTCCATTATGAGTTATAGAACATAATACAGGAATGATATTATTTTTCAATAAAAATTTTATTAAACGTGTATTAATACTTTTGCTATTAATATCCCCCACATATCCATAATCAATATTTGTTTTTTTTCGTAAATATGATTTAATGCAATTTCCATCTGCTCCACATAAACCCAAAGCATTACAGTGATGAGATTGTAATAGAGCTACAATATTTTTATTGATCATTCCTGCATAAGTCATAACAACTATATCCAAAGTTTCTTTATCTGTTATTCTTCTACCTTTTATAATTTTTTGCAAAATTCCCATTTTATTTGAAATGAAATCTGCTTTTCTTCCTCCTCCATGAATCAACACCTTATATCCTTGTAGTTGACAAAAAGCTTTCAAAGAAAAATTAAGAACCTTTTGGTCATTAATTAAATGACCTCCAATTTTAACTATATGGATTTTCATGATAAAGATTGTAGAATTTTTAAAAAAATTATTTGTGAAGCATAAATTCTATTTTCTGCTTGTTGCAATATAATGGAATGTTTTCCATCTAAAACAGAATCTTCTACCACAACATTCCTCCTGACAGGTAAACAATGCATAAATTTAGCCTGATTGGTAAGTTTCATTTTATTTACAGTGATCATCCAGTCAGAATTTTGACAGAGCATTTTTCCATAATCTAAATAACTACTCCAATTTTTTGCATAAATAAAATCGGCATTTATAAAAGCCACATCTTGATGATGTGTGGTAAAAACTCCATTAGAAAATCTTTTATTAAGATCGTATTTTTCTGGACACGCAATAGTGAAATCTATTTTATCTATTTTTGATATCCATTGAGAAAAAGAATTTGCCACGGAATGAGGCAATGGTTTGATATGAGGAGCCCAACTTAACACTACTTTACATCTTTTTTTAAAAAAAGATGTAAATTCGGCAATAGTCATTACATCTGCTAAAGATTGCAAAGGATGCAAAGTAGCACTTTCCATGTTAACTACTGGAACTCTAGAATATTTTAATATTTTATTAAAAATTACTTCTTTGTAATCATAATCTCTATCTGATAAACTAGGAAAAGTTCTTACAGCAAGAATATCACAATATATGCTCATTATAGAAATAGCTTCTTTAAGATGTTCTTGTGTCATTTTCATCACACTTCCATCATTCATTTCAATTTTCCAAGAATCTTTATGAACATCTAATATCCAAGTATTGCATCCTAAGTTAAAAGCTGCTTTTTGACAACTAATTCTTGTTCGTAAACTAGGATTAAAAAAAACCAATCCAATTGTTTTATTTTTTCCAATACGTTTAAATTCATATGGATTTTTCTTTAAAAAAAGAGCTTCTTTAATTAGATCATATACGTTAATAACATCTTCTACGCTAAAAAATTTTTTCATAAACTTTTTCATTTATATTCATTCCAAGCTTTTATAAATAATTGGTCCATAGATAAATTACAAAATGCTTGTATAAAAGCTTTTGCTAAACGCGCATTGGTGAGAAGAGATATATTAAAATCAACGGCATAACGTCTTATAGCATAATCATTATCCAATTCTGATTTACTTAGATTTTTTGGAATATTAATAATAAGATCCAATTTTCTATTTTTTATCAATTCAAGAACATTTGAATATTTTTTGACATTCGGCCAATAAACTCTTATGGAGGGAATTCCATTATTGGATAAAAATTTATTGGTTCCTTCTGTCGCAAATAATATATATCCTTTTTTATGCAATAGTTTGACGACTTCTAAAAGATCCAATTTAGATTCAATAGGTCCTCCAGATATTAATATATTTTTTTTTGGAATTCTATAACCAACAGAAAGCATGGATTTTAAAAGTGCTTCATCAAAAGTATTTCCTAAACATCCCACTTCTCCTGTGGAAGACATATCCACACCCAAAATAGGATCTGCGTCTTGCAAACGAGAAAAAGAAAATTGAGAAGCTTTTATTCCTAAAAAATTTGTAATAAAAAAATTAGGTTCTATTTTATTTTTTTTCTTGCCAAGAATAACTTGAGTAGCTAATTCAATCATATTAAAATGAGATACTTTTGATACAAAAGGAAAACTACGAGATGCTCTCAAATTACATTCAATGACTTTGATTTCATTATCTTTAGATAAAAACTGAATATTGAAAGGACCAGATATATCAAAATATTTGGATATTTTCTTAGATATATTAATGATTTCTTTTAATGTTGACAAATAGAGATTATGTGGAGGATATACTAAAGTAGCATCTCCTGAATGGACTCCTGCAAATTCTACGTGTTCTGATATAGCATAATACAAAATTTCTCCATTTTGAGAAACAGCATCTAATTCAATTTCTTTTGCATTTCTAATAAATTCTGTAATAATTAATGGATATTCAGGAGATATAGATACTTTTTTACTAAGATAATGTTGTAATTCCTCTTGATTAGAAAGAACACTCATATCTGCACCCGAAAGAACATACGAAGGTCTGACTAATATTGGAAAATCCACTTCTTTTACAAATTGATAAATAGTATCAAAATCGGATAATTCTTTCCATCTAGGCTGTCCGATCTTTAAATAATCCATAGCATTGGAAAATTTGTATCTATTTTCTACTTTATCTATAGAAATAGGAGAGGTCCCCAAAATTTTTACTTTTTTTTCATAAAGTTTTAAAACCAAATTATTAGGAATTTGTCCTCCCATGGAAACAATTGTTCCTTTCGGCTTTTCCAGTTCAATAATATCCAATACACGTTCTAAAGTAAGCTCTTCAAAATATAATCTGTCACATACATCAAAATCAGTACTCACAGTTTCAGGATTATAATTAATCATTATTGATCTGTAAGATTCTTTCTTAATAGTATTTAATGCATTAACACAACACCAATCAAATTCTACACTACTTCCAATTCTATAAACACCAGATCCTAATGTGATAACAGATTTTTCATCTTTTTCATAAATTATATCATGTTGAATGGCATGATAGGTTAAATATAAATAATTTGTGTATGACGGATATTCAGAAGCTAAAGTATCAATTTGTCTCACATATGGAACTATATTTTTTTCTTTTCTATATTCTCTTATTTCTTTTTCTAAATGATAAATACTGTGATATTTACATAGATTGTTTTTTTTGTTAAAAAAAACACTAGCTATTTGCATATCAGAAAAACCTTCTTTCTTTGCTTTCCGTAACAATTCGTCCGGAATATCTCTCCAATTATCAAAATGATCTATCTTTTTTTTTGTTTGAAAAATATTATCAAGTTGATATAAAAACCATGGATCAATTTTCGTTAAATCATGTATCTCTTTCATAGAAAAACCTTCTTCTAAAGCTTCTTCTAAAAAGAAAATTCTTTGATCTGTCGGTTTTTTAAGAGATTCTCTCAGTAGACGATTAGATCCCAGTTTTTTTTTATAAATGTTGATGAACCCTTGCATCCCAATATCTAACATTCGAATACCTTTTTGTAAGGCTTCTTCAAAAGAACCTCCAATAGCCATTACTTCTCCCACACTTTTCATACTACTTCCAATCCTATTAGAAACTCCATAAAATTTTTTGAGATCCCACCTAGGTATTTTGCATACCACATAATCCAACGCTGGTTCAAAAAAAGCAGAAGTCTTTTTAGTCACAGAATTTTTCAATTCATGCAATCCGTATCCTAAAGACAATTTAGCAGACACAAAAGCTAAAGGATAACCAGTTGCTTTAGATGCAAGAGCACTTGAACGAGAAAGACGTGCATTAACTTCTATAACACGATAGTCTTCTGAATTAGGATCTAATGCAAATTGGACGTTGCATTCTCCAACTATCTTAAAATTTCTGACAATATATATAGCTAATTTTCTTAAACTATAATATTCAGAATTTGTTAGAGTTTGTGACGGTGCCACTACAATACTTTCTCCTGTATGAATTCCTATAGGATCAAAGTTTTCCATATTACAGACAGAAATACAATTATCATATTTATCTCTAACTATTTCGTATTCAATTTCTTTCCATCCTTCTAAATATTCTTCTACAACAATTTGAGAAGAATAAGAAAAAGCCTTACTTACTATTTTTTTTAAATCATTAATATCTTTCGCAAAACCACTCCCCAAACCTCCAAGTGTATAAGCAGATCTAATAATAATAGGAAATCCTATTTCTAAAGAATAAGAAATAGCATCATCCATAGAATGAGCCACAAAACTTCTTGCCGTTTTTATATTAATATGAGTCAACCTATTTCGAAACAAGTTTCTATCTTCACTGTGAATAATAGATTCAATAGGAGTTCCTAAAACTTGAATTTTGTATTTTTCTATAATTCCTTCTTGAAAAAGCTGAATTCCACAATTTAATGCAGTTTGTCCCCCAAAAGACAATAGAATTCCTTCTGGTTTTTCCTTATTTATAACCCCTTTAATAAAAAATAAAGTCAAAGGAAGAAAATAAACTTTATCAGCAATTCCTTTAGAAGTTTGAACTGTGGCAATATTTGGATTAATCAATATAGTATAAATTCCCTCCTCTTTAAGGGCTTTTAATGCTTGTGTTCCAGAATAATCAAACTCACCAGCTTCTCCTATTTTTAATGCACCTGATCCCAGGATAAGTACTTTGTCTATTTTCATACTAATTTTGGAAGATTATTATTTATTTCTTCTAACAATTGAATTGATAAAAAGATCGAATAAAAATTCTGTATCTGTAGGTCCACTTGAAGCTTCTGGATGAAACTGTACAGAAAAAAAAGGTTTATAATCATGAATGATCCCTTCGCAAGTATCATCATTTAAATTTTTAAAAAATATTTTCCATTCTTTAGGAAGTTTTATTGCATCCAAAACATATCCATGGTTTTGTGATGTAATAAAACTTTTTCCTGTTTTTAGTGATAATACTGGCTGATTATGACTCCTATGTGCATATTTCAATTTATAAGTATTTCCTCCGGCTGCAATTCCCAAAAGTTGATTTCCCAAACATATACCAAATATAGGTCGTTCTTTTTTCATAGCTATACGAATATAATGTATAGGTTTTTCATAAATTTTAGGATTTCCAGGTCCATTAGAAAGAACCAATCCATCATATTTTTCATTTGTAAAATCATAATCCCATGGAACCCTTATAATAGTACAATTTCTTCTCAAGAGACAACGTAAAATATTATTCTTTAAACCAAAGTCTACGATTAATATTTTATATTTTCCATTTCCATATGTTATTTTTTCATGAATAGAAACTTTTTCAGAAAGGTTCTCCTGATTCGGATCATAAAAAGGAAGATTTTCATTTTCCATTAAAATTTTACCTAACATAGATCCTCCCTTTTTTCTAAGTTTTTTTGCAATGAATCTGGTATCTATACCAGATAATCCAGGAACTCCATTTTTAGATAACCAATCAGATAGAGATAAACTCATATTCCAATGATACGGTCGGTTAGAATAATAAGAAATAATAAGTCCAGATACTTGAATTCTATCGGATTCATAAAATTCAGAAATAGATTCAGAACAAGAAAAAGATGGAATTCCATAATTTCCTATTATAGGATAAGTATAAGTAAGGATTTGCCCTCTGTAAGAGGGATCCGTCATACTTTCTGTATAACCGGTCATAGCTGTATTAAATACAACCTCTCCAGAAGAGGATACTGGTGCTCCAAAATGATAAGCTTCATACCTTGTTCCGTCTTCCAACATAAGGATAGCCTTTCTTTTATTTTCCATTTTTTTTATATAGATATCCTAAGGCATTCTTTAACTTTGTAAGGAATAATTTGATATGATTTTCGTTAATATTCATCGGAGGAAGTAATCGCAAAACATATGGATTGTTAGATGTTCCAATAAATACTTTCTCTTTATAAATCAAAATATTTTTCAAATCCTGAATAGGAAAATCAAATTCTAACCCTAGCATAAGCCCTCTTCCCCTTATTTTTTTAATTTCAGGAATGATACGCAATTCTTGTAACAGTATTTTTCCCATTTTTTTTGCATTTTCAATTAAATTTTCTTTTTGAATAATTTCTAATACAGCAATACCAGCTGTACAAGCTAAATGATTTCCACCAAAAGTAGTTCCTAACATCCCATAATATGGTTTAAATTTAGGATGTATGAGTACACCCCCTATAGGGAACCCATTCCCCATCCCCTTAGCTATAGTAATTAAATCTGGTTGTACAGGATAGAATTGGTGAGAAAAAAAAGATCCAGTTCTTCCATATCCACTTTGGACTTCGTCAATAATCAACACTGTATCGTATTTATTGCAAAGGTCTCTAACTTTACAAAAAAAGTCTAACCCTGGATCTATAATTCCAGATATTCCTTGTATTCCTTCAGTAATTAAAGCACAGATATCTTTGTTCTTTAATTCGTATTCTAAAAAATCAATATTCTGATAGTCTATAAATATAGTTTCATGTTGAGCATTAAAAGGGGATACTAATTTGTAGTTATCCGTTACTGATACACTTCCACTTGTTCTTCCATGAAAAGAACCCTTAAAAGCAATAACCTTTTTTTTCCCTGTATGAAAAGAAGCTATTTTCAATGCATTTTCATTAGATTCTGTTCCAGAATTACATATAAATAAGGAATAATCTTCATATCCTGAAATCTTTCCAAGAAGATTAGCCAATTTATTTTTTTGAGAAATATAAACACTATTAGAATAATAGGATATTTTATGAATCTGTTCAGTCAAGGCTTTCACATAATATGGATGCGAATGACCAATAGAAATCACAGCATGTCCTCCATAAAAATCTAAATACATATTTCCTTTCACATCAAACAAATAAGAACCTTTGCTTTTGTTTAATTCTATATCTAGAATAGGATAAACGTTAAATAATTTCATATTCTTTTTGATTAGAAACGAACGGATTTTAATTTTAAACCACAAGTTTCATCCAAATTAAATATAAGATTCATATTTTGTATAGCTTGACCAGAAGCTCCTTTTATAAGATTATCTATAATACTGATAACAACCAATTGATCCTTCTCTTTAACAAGATGTAAAATACATTTATTAGTATTGACTACTTGTTTAACATCGATATTAATATCAGAAATATTTACAAATGGATGATTTTGATAATATTCTTTGAATATTTCCCTATTCTTTTCTAAAGAAAAAGTAGAATAAGTATATAAAGTGGTTATAATTCCTCTTGAGAAATTTCCTCTATAAGGGACAAAATAAACTTTAGAACAAAAATTATTTTGTATTTTATGGATAGTTTGTTCGATTTCCTGTAAATGTTGATGTTGAAAAATATTGTAAGCAGAAATATTATTGTTTCTCCAACTAAAATGATTCGTGTCACTCTGTTTCCTTCCAGATCCTGTAGAACCAGTTATAGCACTAATATGAATATTCTTTTTTAATAATTGATTTTTAGCTAATGGCAAAATAGCTAAAAGAATAGCTGTAGCAAAACATCCAGGATTGGCTATACTATTCGATTTTTTTATTGTTTCTTTTTGTAATTCTGGTAATCCATAGACAAAATTTCTATTTTTAAAAGCGGATTGATTCATGATTCTGAAATCTTGACTTAAATCAATGACTTTTGTTATTTCTGATATATGATTCAATTCTTTTCTAGACTGTCCATGTCCTGAACAAAGAAATACTACATCTATTTCTTTGTTTAAATCACGAGAAAATTTCATATTTTCTATTTCTCCTAATAGATCTTGATGAATCAAATGAATCAATTTTCCTGGATGACTTCTACTAACTATACTTTTTATTTTAGTTTTTGGATGATGAATCATCAATCTAATTAATTCTCCAGCAGTATATCCAGTTCCTCCAATAATACCTATTTCAATCATTTTTCTTTTTTATTTAAATTATGATACATTTTCATTTGATTACTCAAAATCTTTGTAAAACCCCTCACATCTTCTGCACTCCAAGCATAATTCATTTCTCCATATTGAGCCATGTTAGAAGATGCCATCAAATCAAATTTAGATTTGATCCCTACTAAATGAAATCTATAAGGATATAGAATTATATCTACAGTACCGGTCAATCTTTCTTGTGTACTTTTTAAAAACTTTTCTATATCACGCATAACAGGATCTAAGTATTGAGCTTCATGAAGTAACATCCCATACCAATTAGACAATTGCTCTTTCCAATAAAGTTGCCATTTCGTGAGAATGTGTTTCTCCAATAGATGATGAGCCTTGATAATAATAATTGCAGCTGAAGCTTCAAATGCTACTCTCCCCTTAATCCCCAAAATAGTATCTCCTATGTGTATGCCTCTTCCTATAGCAAATTCTGAGGCTATTTTTTCAATTTTGATTATGTTTTTTATAGCTTTACCTTTTTCTTGATTAACACCTACTAGTTCTCCTTTTTCAAATTCTAGTTCTAAGTTTTCCCTTTTTTTTCTACTCAATTTGGTTGGATAGGCCTCTTCAGGAAAATCGTGAGAAGAAGTCAGTGTTTCCTTTCCTCCTATACTAGTTCCCCAAATTCCTTTGTTGATAGAATATTTTGCTTGATCCCAACAAATAGATATTCCTTGATCTTTCAAATATTCAATCTCTTCTTCTCTAGAAACTTTCATATCTCTTATAGGAGATAAAGTTATTTTTTCTGGACAAATAATTTGAAAGGCTATATCAAATCTAATTTGATCGTTTCCAGCTCCTGTACTCCCATGAGCAATTGCTTTCGCTTGAATAAAAGTTGCATACTGTGCTATTTTAATAGCCTGAAAAATTCTTTCTGAACTTACTGAAAGCGGATAAGTATTATTCTTAAGAATATTTCCGAATATAAGATATTTTATGCAGTTTTGATAGTACTCTTCTATGGAATCAATAGTTTTGTGAGACTGAGATCCAATGCTTATAGCTCTTTTTTCAATTTTTTCTAACTCATTTTTGTTGAACCCTCCTGTATTAATGATAACTGTATGAACTTCGTATTTTTCTCGGATAAGATATTTTAAACAATAAGAAGTATCTAACCCTCCACTATAAGCTAAAACGATCTTATCTCCTGGAGATAAATAATTATTTCTATATTTTTTTTTATTGCTTTTATTTTTATCTGTATTGGGATCATATAAAAGACCTGTACATAAACACATTGTTCTATGATTTCTCGTTAATATATCAAAGTTTGCGCAACTTTGGCATCCTTTCCAAAATTCTTCTGATTGGGTCAGTTCACTAAAAGCAACAGGTTTAAAACCCAATTCAGTATTGATTTTGATAACTGGATTACTTGTTGTGATACTAAAAATTTTTGAATTTGGAAATTTTTTTCTGGAAAGTTTAAATATTTCAATTTTAATAATTTTTGCCAATCCTTGTTTTCTAAATTCAGGAAAAACAATCAAACCGGAATTAACGACAAATTCTTTGTTTTGAAAAATATCAAGATAGCTAAACCCCGCTAATTTTTCATCACAAAAAGCAATTACTGCATTTCCATGAATCATTTTTGATTTGATATACTCTGGATCTTTCTTTTTGATTCCAGTTCCTCTACTCTTTGCTGCTTCCTCAATTTTCTGACAAATTAAGGAAGCATATTTTGTATCCTCTTCATGAGATACTCTAACTTTGATTTTCATTTTTTTAAGAAACCACTAAGAAAAAAAATAAATGATTTGTACCGATTGGTAGGAGTATGAATTATGCTTCATATATTTTACTTTTACTGTACCTGAATACAAATTTAATAAAGTCTTTTTAATTAATTTCAGTCTTTATACTTTACTTGATTAAGTTTTAATTTAAACAAAAATCTAATCCGTTTATTTTTTCTAATTTCTTTAAAAAACTTGAATTAATATTAATTCCATATTTTCTAGATTCAAAATTTAAAAAAATTCTATTTTCCTTATCATAAAGAACAATATTTAGTTTTTTATTTCCTATTTGTTGAGAAAATAACTTTTCTATATTACTAATAATTGTGTTATTTAAATCATTAATATTAATTTTTACTATTAGTTTACGTACTAATTTATTGAGAACATTTTGCAAATTTTCTATATGCAAAATATTTATTTTATATTCTTTATATTTTGATCTTTCAATAGAAAGACATAAATACAATAAACTGTTATTCAACAAAATTGGCTCATATTTCATATATTGTTGTCCGTAAATCCTGAACTCTTTAGAAGAATTATAATCTTCTAATAAAAATAGACCATATTTTATCCCACTTCTTATATATGTCTTCTTTTCTATTTTTGATAAAATTCCACATGTGTGGATTTTTTTTCCTACAAGCATAGATTCTTTTTTATTTAGTTGGTCTAAAGATAGATTTGTAAAATATTTCATTTCATAATAATAATCATCTAAAGGATGTGCAGAAGCATAAACACCTAACACTTCTTTTTCTTTGGATAATTTATATATATTACTCCATAAATCACATTCCATCATAACAGGTTTATCTACTTCAATTTCAATATTTTTATTTCTTGATTTTTGAAATTTTGATCCCAATCGAATAGTTCTTTCCAAAACGTTTAATTTATCATCATTTTCGATATGAAAGTATTGTTCTCTATGTATATTAAAACAGTCCAAAGATCCAGATAGAATTAAACTTTCTAAAGTTTTTTTATTCACTATACGTAAATCAATTCTTTTGACCAGATCAAAAATGGAGCTGAATGGTCCATTTTTTTTTCTTTCTTGAAGAAGAATTTTCACAGCATTTTCTCCAACTCCTTTTATTCCTGCAAGACCAAATCGAATACTATTCTGATCAGTAACCTCAAAAAAAGAATCACTCTCATTGAGATCTGGATTAATCACAGATATATTCATTCTTTTGCATTCTTCTATGAAAAAAGTAAGCTGTTTAATGTTATGCATATTATTACTTAATACAGAAGCCATATATTCATATGGAAAATGAGCCTTCAAGTAAGCAGTTTGAAAAGCGATATAGGCATAACATGTAGCATGAGATTTATTAAAAGCATAACAAGAAAAATATTCCCAATCTTTCCATATTTTTTCTAATCTATTTTTAGAATACCCTTTATTCATAGCTTTTTCAATAAATTGATTCCTCATTTTATTGAGAACTTCTTTTTGTTTTTTCCCCATAGCTATCCTAAGAAGATCAGCATCACCTTTGCTAAAATCAGCTATTTTTTGAGCTATTAACATAACCTGTTCTTGATATATTGTTATTCCATAAGTTTCTTTTAAAAATTCTTCCATTTCTGGCAAATCATAGGTAATAGCTTCTTTTCCATGTTTTCTAGATATAAAATTAGGAATGTATTGTAAAGGTCCAGGCCTATACAGTGCATTCATTGCTATTAAATCATCAAATTTATCAGGTTTTAACTGACGTAAGTATTTTTGCATACCTGGAGATTCATATTGAAAAACGGCAATCGTTTCTCCTTCTTGAAAAAGAGAATAAGTTTTTTTATCTTCTAAAGGAAATAAAAATTCTGTATTAATATTTTTTCGTCTTTTTTTTATAAGATTTACAGCATCTTTGATGATAGTCAGAGTTTTTAATCCTAGAAAATCCATTTTTAATAATCCAGCATGTTCTACAACATGATTATCAAATTGCGTAAGCAATAAATCAGATTCTTTTGATACGGAAACCGGAATGTATTCTTTAATATCGTATGGACTTATTATAATGCCACAAGCGTGTATCCCTGTGCTTCTTATAGTTCCTTCTAAAATTTTTGCTTGCTGCAAAACCTTACCCTCCAAGGTATCTTTATTGTTCGCTATTTTTCTAAGCTTTTGTATGTTATTTATTTCTTCTTTATTAATTTTTTCTATGGAATAATTTTCTGATAAAATAGTTTTCAATGATAGCATATTCGGAATCATTTTAGCGAGAGAATCTGTTTCTTTTAAAGATAAGTTTAATACACGTCCAGTATCCCTAATAGATGATTTAGCCCCCATTGTTGCATATGTTATGATTTGTGCAACTTGATGTTTCCCATATTTTTGAACCACCCATTCAATAATTTTTTCACGTCCTCTATCGTCAAAATCAATGTCAATGTCTGGTAAAGAAATTCTATCAGGATTTAAAAAACGTTCGAAAAGAAGATGGTATTTTATTGGATCTATATTGGTGATTCCTAAACAATAGGCAACAACGGATCCTGCTACTGATCCTCTTCCAGGTCCCACTGAAATATTCATTTTTCTAGCTTGATGAATAAAATTGTGAACAATAAGAAAATAACCAGGATAACCAATTTTTTCTATTGTTTTTAATTCAAAAAGAATTCTTTCTTGGATTTCTTTGGTGACATTTTTATAACGTTTTTTAGCTCCTTCATAAGTGATTTTTTTTAAAAATCGATTTTCTCCTCTATTTCCTCCGTCTATTTTATCCATAGGATCTTCAAAAAATCTTGGGATTTGAAATTTTGGAAGCAATATTTTGTGTGAAAGATGATAAGATTCAATTTTATTAACCAATTCCTCTAAAAAATCAAAAGACTCTGGAAGATCAGAAAATATTTTTTTCATTTCTTCTGAACTTTTAAAATAAAACTCATGATTTGGAAACCCGAATCTATAACCTTTTCCTTTTCCTATAGGTGTTGATTGTTTTTCTACATTTTTTACACAAAGCAAAATATCGTGTGCATTTGCCTCGTTTTTATCTAAATAGAAAGTGTTGTTTTGTACAATATATTTTACATGATATTTTTTAGAAAATTTGAGTAATATATTATTGACATGATCTTCTTCTTCTAATCCATGACGTAATAACTCTATATAGAAATCATCTCCAAAAAGTTCCTTCCACCATAAAAAAATTTTTTCCGCTTTTCTTTCACCATAATTAAGGATAGTATATGGAATTTCTGCATTGAGATCTCCAGTAAGAGCAATTAAATTTTCCTTGTACTTTTCAATTAATTTTTTTCCAACCCTAGGAACTCCAGCATAAAACCCTTCTGTAAAACCAAGTGAACAAAGTTTTGCTAAATTTTGATAACCTTTTTTATTTTTAGATAAAAATACTTGTTGATATCGTTTATCCGGTTCATCTTTTGTAAATTTTTTTTGCAAGTAATTGTCTGAAAGAAAAACTTCACACCCAATGATTCCTTTAATCGATTTTTGGGGATAATATTTTTTATTTATAGAATGAATAGCATTTAAAAAATGGAAAGATCCCATTAAATTTCCATAATCTGTTATTCCTACAGCTGGCATATTAAAACGTATAGCTCTATCAACCAAAGATTGTATATCTACAGTAGAATAAAGGATAGAAAAATAGGTGTGATTGTGAATATGAGAATATTTTTTTTTTTTCAACTCTTCATTATGAAAATTTATTTTTCCTTTTTTTTCTTCTGAAGATGTAGGAAAAGAGAAAGAAGGATCAAAGGATACTATAGAGGAAGAAATTTTAGATGAATATTTATTCTTGAATTTCAAGATCGTATTTTCTTCCACTCCTATATCTTGATGTGATATAATTCCAATACGTAGTAACTCTAAAAAACAACGAGCTGTAGCTTTTACGTCATTTGCCGCATTATGCAGATTTGGGATATTTTCTCCAAAAAGTTTTTGATATAATTCAGATAACGTAGGCCATTTGAATTTTTTCCTATTTCCTGACAACTTGCAATAAGAAACAGAAACTACTTTAGTATCTAATATTTTTTTCCTTTCAAAAGAAATTTCTGTTTTTTTTCTAAAAAATTCACATTCTATAACTTTTCTATCAAATTCTAAATTGTGTCCAATTAAACATTGATACTTTTCAAGAGATTTTTTAAATTCACGGAGAACGAAACTCAAATCAACTCCATATTTTTCGGCTTTATCATTAGTAATTCCATGAATTTTAAAAGAATTGAAAGGAATGTCATAATGATCCGGTTTTATAATAAAATTTTTAAATTCTATTAAATCGCCTAAAGTATCATGACTTTGCCATGAAAATTGCACAATCCTTGGCCAATTATCTGTATGAGTAATTGGAAAGTTATAGGATATAGGCAATCCTGTTGTTTCTGTATCAACAATGAGGTACATTTTATTTGAATTAGTAGAAAAAGTTACTGAAAAATTATTAGTTTTGTATTATCTGTTTTTTCGTAAAATTTAAATAAATAAACGAGAATCGAATATTCTCGTTTCTCTATCCATATTTGTTCATAATTTGTTCATATAGACAGAGAAAATAATGAAAAAAATAATAAAAATTATGTCTAATCAAACCGAAGAAATAAAAAGAAAAGAATCCCCTTTATCTGATAATGAAAAATTGAATGATCAGGGAAAAATAAAAACAAGTTTCGATTGGACGAAATACGAAACTCATTTAAATAATGAGATACAGGAAGAAAGAAAAAAATTTGAAGAATTATACACAAAAACTTTACCCAATATTCAAGAACTAGAAATATATCAAGGAGTAGTAACACATATTACGGATAAAACTGTTATTGTAGATATTGGATTTAAAGCAGAAGGGTCCATTCCTATAAGCGAATTTAGAGAAAATTCCAATATTCAAATTGAAAGTAAGATAGAAGTTATGGTTGTTAAAATGGATTATAAAGGACAATGTATTCTTTCGTATCAAAAGGCAAAAATGTTGAGAAATTGGCAAAGAATCAATGAAGCATACGAAAAATCAGAGGTCATATTAGGCTATGTTGCAGCTAGAACAAAAGGAGGACTAATTGTTGAAATATTTGATATCGAATGTTTTTTACCTGGATCACATATAAATGTTAAACCTGTTCGAGATTATGATACTTACGTAGGAAAAACTATGGAAGTTAAAGTCGTTAAGATTAATCAAAAAACAAAAAATGTTGTCGTTTCTCATAAAGTATTAATAGAAAGAGATATTGAAGAGCAGAGGAAGGAAATGATCTCAAAGTTAGATAAAGGTCAAGTGTTAGAAGGAAAAATAAAAAACATTCTTCCTTATGGTGCTTTTGTGGATTTAGGAGGAGTGGATGCTTTACTTCATATTACCGATATGAGTTGGCCACACATCAATCATCCCACAGAAGTCGTTCAATTAGAACAAGAATTAAAATTTGTAGTATTAGGTGTAGACAAAGACAAAAATCGTGTACAATTGGGATTGAAACAATTGCAACCTCATCCTTGGAACTCTTTAGACAAAGATCTAAAGGTAGGAAGTAAAGTGAAAGGAAAAGTAACTGTTTTGGCCGATTATGGAGCATTTGTAGAAATCATTCCAGGGGTAGAAGCCTTATTGCACATTAGCGAGATGTCTTGGTCTACTGATTTGTCTTCCACTCAAGATTTTTTGCAAATAGGAGATGAATTAGAAGCTGTCATTCTGACGATAGACCGTCAAGAAAGAAAAATGTCTTTGAGTGTAAAACAACTTACTCAAGATCCTTGGATTAACATACAAGATAGATATACTATAGGATCAAAATATATTGGAACTGTCAAAAAATTTACAAGTTTTGGGGTTTTTTTGGAATTAGAGAAAGGAATATCTGGAGTTGTTTATACTAATGATCTTTCATGGATCAAAAAAATTAAACATCCTTCTGAATTTTGCAATATAAACGATGAATTAGAAGTTATTGTACTTGCTTTAGATCCTCAAGCTAGAAGACTAAATTTAGGACATAAACAACTAACGGAAAATCCATGGGATAAGTATGAGAAAAATTATTATGTAGGAAGCATTCACAATGGAATAATATCAAATTTTTTTGATAAAGGAGCTTCTGTAAAATTTTTAGAAAATCAAGAAATTGAAGCTTTTTCACCATTACGTTTCTTAGAAAAAAAAGATGGAAGTTTCCTTAAAAAAGGAGAAAAAACTAATTTTAAGGTAATAGAATTTAATAAAGAAACTAAAAAAATTGTGGTTTCTCATACATCTGTTTATCGTGATAAAGATAAGAAGAAAGAACAACGTGTGAGAAATAGAAAATTTGAGAGATCTACTCTTGGTGATATAGAAGGATTAGCTAAACTAAAAGAGCAAATAGAAAAAGAAAAAAATAACTAGAAATAGTTCTAAAAAAAAATGGAAACACACCCTATTGCAGAAAAAGAAGGATGGAAAGTTGGAAAAGATTTTCCTGTTTGGGCTAATAATGAATTATATTTGACTACAATTAAAGGTGGATATTTATTAGATGGAGAAACTCCTTTTGAGGCATACAAAAGATTAGCAAAAAATGCAGCAAAAATTCTTAAAAAACCAAAAATGGAAGGAGAGTTTTTTAATATTTTTTGGAGAGGATGGCTTATTCCTTCTACTCCAGTTATGGTTAACCTAGGAACAGAAAAAGGGTTGCCTATCAGTTGTTTTTCTGGAAGAATTGGAGATAGCATGTATGAAATATATAGAAAAAATTTAGAGATGGCTATACTTAGTAAGCATGGAGGAGGAACATCATATGATTTTAGTTTGGTTAGATCTGTAGGTAGTCCTATAAAAAATGGAACATTAGGAACTTCTGATGGAATTATTCCTTTTATTAAATCATATGATAGTGCAATCGTAGCTAGTAAACAAGGTAGAACACGAAGAGGTGCTGTAGCAATCTATTTAAATATAGAACATAAAGAGTATCCAGAATTTCTAAAAATAAGAGAACCTAAAGGAGATATTAATCGTCAATGTCACAATGTTCATCAAGGTGTGATAATTTCTAATTCATTTATGGAAAAAGTATTGAAAGAAAATGGAAAAGAACGAGCTTTGTGGATAAATACCCTTAAAGAACGTGTAAAAACTGGAGAACCATATCTTTTTTTCAAAGAGAATGCTAATCACAATCTTCCAGAAAATTGGAAAAAACATGGATTAAAAATACATCACAGCAATCTTTGTTCAGAGATAATGTTACCAACAGACGAAAATCATACTCTTGTATGTTGTCTTTCTTCTCTAAATCTATATAAATATGTAGAATGGAAAAATACAAACACTGTTTTTTATGCTATTTTATTTCTTGATGCTGTTTTACAGGAATTTATTGATAAAGGTAAAAATATAAAAGGAATAGAGGATGCTGTTCGTTTTGCAGAAAAAAGTAGAGCTTTAGGCTTGGGAGCTTTAGGTTGGCATTCGTATTTACAATCTAATATGATTCCTTTTATATCTGTTCAATCTGAAATATTGACACATAATATATTTAGGAAAATACAATTGGAATCTCAAAAAGCTACCAAATATTTAGCTAAAGAATACGGTGAATCCGAATGGAATATAGGAACAGGAAGAAGAAATTTAACTTTAATGGCTATGGCTCCTAATAGAAGTTCTGCTAAATTAGCTGGAGGTCTTTCTCAAGGTGTAGAACCTCTAGCTGCAAACATATATGTGGATGATGATGCAAAAGGAATGCATATTAGAAAAAATCCTTATTTGGAAAGAATACTTATAGAAATTGGATATAATCTTCCAGAAGTTTGGGAGCAAATAGCCAATGAAAAAGGATCTTGTCTTGGTTTAACGGCTCTTAACGAAGAACAAAAAAATGTTTTTAGATGTTTTAAAGAAATTAATCAACTGGATTTAATAAAACAAGCCAGTATACGACAAAAATATATTGATCAAGGACAAAGTATTAATCTTTCTTTTCATCAAAATGCTCCGGCCAAATACATAAATAAGGTTCATCTTGATGCTTGGAAAATAGGATTGAAAAGTCTTTATTATTACAGAAGCGAAAGTATTCTTCGTGCAGATACAAAAAATAGAGATTTATATTCAGAAAGTTTACTTTAAACGAAACAAAAAAAAAGGGCGGCGACTTACTCTCCCGGAATAACCAGTACCATCAGCGCTAATGTGTTTCACTTCTCTGTTCGGAATGGGAAGAGGTGGGACCACATTGCTATAACCACCCATAAAAAATTTTTAAATAACATAACATAATATACATGAGAAAAAAATTAAAAGCTTACGGGTAATTAGTACTACTCAGCTATGACATTACTGTCTTTACACTTATAGCCTATCAACGTTGTCATCTGCAACGACCCTTGAAAGAAGCCTAATCTTGTGGTGAGTTTCGCACTTATATGCTTTCAGTGCTTATCTCTTCCGAACATAGCTACTCAGCAATGCACCTGGCGACACAACTGATACACCAGAGGTTCGTCCAATTCGGTCCTCTCGTACTAGAATCAGGTCCACTCAAGCTTCTAACGCTCGCAATAGATAGAGACCGAACTGTCTCACGACGTTCTGAACCCAGCTCGCGTGCCACTTTAATGGGCGAACAGCCCAACCCTTGGGACCTTCTTCAGCCCAGTTATGGTTAACCTAGGAACAGAAAAAGGGTTGCCTATCAGTTGTTTTTCTGGAAGAATTGGAGATAGCATGTATGAAATATATAGAAAAAATTTAGAGATGGCTATACTTAGTAAGCATGGAGGAGGAACATCATATGATTTTAGTTTGGTTAGATCTGTAGGTAGTCCTATAAAAAATGGAACATTAGGAACTTCTGATGGAATTATTCCTTTTATTAAATCATATGATAGTGCAATCGTAGCTAGTAAACAAGGTAGAACACGAAGAGGTGCTGTAGCAATCTATTTAAATATAGAACATAAAGAGTATCCAGAATTTCTAAAAATAAGAGAACCTAAAGGAGATATTAATCGTCAATGTCACAATGTTCATCAAGGTGTGATAATTTCTAATTCATTTATGGAAAAAGTATTGAAAGAAAATGGAAAAGAACGAGCTTTGTGGATAAATACCCTTAAAGAACGTGTAAAAACTGGAGAACCATATCTTTTTTTCAAAGAGAATGCTAATCACAATCTTCCAGAAAATTGGAAAAAACATGGATTAAAAATACATCACAGCAATCTTTGTTCAGAGATAATGTTACCAACAGACGAAAATCATACTCTTGTATGTTGTCTTTCTTCTCTAAATCTATATAAATATGTAGAATGGAAAAATACAAACACTGTTTTTTATGCTATTTTATTTCTTGATGCTGTTTTACAGGAATTTATTGATAAAGGTAAAAATATAAAAGGAATAGAGGATGCTGTTCGTTTTGCAGAAAAAAGTAGAGCTTTAGGCTTGGGAGCTTTAGGTTGGCATTCGTATTTACAATCTAATATGATTCCTTTTATATCTGTTCAATCTGAAATATTGACACATAATATATTTAGGAAAATACAATTGGAATCTCAAAAAGCTACCAAATATTTAGCTAAAGAATACGGTGAATCCGAATGGAATATAGGAACAGGAAGAAGAAATTTAACTTTAATGGCTATGGCTCCTAATAGAAGTTCTGCTAAATTAGCTGGAGGTCTTTCTCAAGGTGTAGAACCTCTAGCTGCAAACATATATGTGGATGATGATGCAAAAGGAATGCATATTAGAAAAAATCCTTATTTGGAAAGAATACTTATAGAAATTGGATATAATCTTCCAGAAGTTTGGGAGCAAATAGCCAATGAAAAAGGATCTTGTCTTGGTTTAACGGCTCTTAACGAAGAACAAAAAAATGTTTTTAGATGTTTTAAAGAAATTAATCAACTGGATTTAATAAAACAAGCCAGTATACGACAAAAATATATTGATCAAGGACAAAGTATTAATCTTTCTTTTCATCAAAATGCTCCGGCCAAATACATAAATAAGGTTCATCTTGATGCTTGGAAAATAGGATTGAAAAGTCTTTATTATTACAGAAGCGAAAGTATTCTTCGTGCAGATACAAAAAATAGAGATTTATATTCAGAAAGTTTACTTTAAACGAAACAAAAAAAAAGGGCGGCGACTTACTCTCCCGGAATAACCAGTACCATCAGCGCTAATGTGTTTCACTTCTCTGTTCGGAATGGGAAGAGGTGGGACCACATTGCTATAACCACCCATAAAAAATTTTTAAATAACATAACATAATATACATGAGAAAAAAATTAAAAGCTTACGGGTAATTAGTACTACTCAGCTATGACATTACTGTCTTTACACTTATAGCCTATCAACGTTGTCATCTGCAACGACCCTTGAAAGAAGCCTAATCTTGTGGTGAGTTTCGCACTTATATGCTTTCAGTGCTTATCTCTTCCGAACATAGCTACTCAGCAATGCACCTGGCGACACAACTGATACACCAGAGGTTCGTCCAATTCGGTCCTCTCGTACTAGAATCAGGTCCACTCAAGCTTCTAACGCTCGCAATAGATAGAGACCGAACTGTCTCACGACGTTCTGAACCCAGCTCGCGTGCCACTTTAATGGGCGAACAGCCCAACCCTTGGGACCTTCTTCAGCCCCAGGATGTGACGAGCCGACATCGAGGTGCCGAACCTCCCCGTCGATGTGAGCTCTTGGGGGAGACTAGCCTGTTATCCCCGGAGTACCTTTTATCCTTTGAGCGATGGCCCTTCCATACGGAACCACCGGATCACTATGCCCTACTTTCGTACCTGATCGACTTGTAAGTCTCACAGTCAAGCACCCTTATGCCATTACACTCTACACACGATTACCAAACGTGTTGAGGGTACCTTTGGGAGCCTCCGTTACCTTTTTGGAGGCGACCACCCCAGTCAAACTACCCACCACGCAATGTCCTCAATTTTTTGTAATTGAGTTAGATTTCAACTAAAAAAAGGGTGGTATTTCAAGGACAACTCCACATTACCTGACGATAATGCTTCAAAGTTTCCCACCTATCCTACACATTTTTTAATCGGAATCAATACGAAGCTATAGTAAAGGTTCACAGGGTCTTTTCGTCCCATTGCGAGTAATCGGCATCTTCACCGATATTACAATTTCACCGAGCTCACGGCTGAGACAGTTTCCAGATCGTTACACCATTCGTGCAGGTCGGAACTTACCCGACAAGGAATTTCGCTACCTTAGGACCGTTATAGTTACGGCCGCCGTTTACTGGGGCTTCAGTCAAAAGCTTTGCCGAAGCTAACCTTTTTCTTTAACCTTCCAGTACTGGGCAGGTGTCAGACCCTATACATCATTTTTCAATTTAGCAGAGTCCTATGTTTTTGATAAACAGTCGCCTGGATCTATTCTCTGCGGCCTTCTCTAAAAGAAGGCTACCTTTCTCCCGAAGTTACAGGTTCATTTTGCCTAGTTCCTTAGCCGTGAATCACTCGAGCACCTTAGGATTCTCTCCTCAACTACCTGTGTCGGTTTTGGTACGGTTTGCTTTTATCTGAAGCTTAGAGGCTTTTCTTGGAAGCTCTTACCTGCACTATCCACTCTCCCGAAGGTTTGTGGTACTATCATAGATCGGAAAAATATACGGATTTTCCAATATATTTTATACCTAACTATTTCAACGTACACTTCCGTCCGTACGCGACAGTTTCATTGCTCCGTCCCCCCTATCGCAATAAAAGCAAGTACCGGAATATTAACCGGTTTTCCATCGATTACACCTTTCGATTTCATCTTAGGATCCGACTAACCCTCAGCTGATTAACATAGCTTAGGAACCCTTAGTTTTTCGGTGTGCGGGTTTCTCGCCCGCATTATCGTTACTTATACCTACATTTTCTTTTGTAATAGCTCCACTATATCTTACAACATAGCTTCCACGCCATTACAATGCTCCCCTACCGATTGATTGAAAAAATCAATCCCATAGTTTCGGCGATATATTTATGCCCGATTATTATCCATGCTCAATCACTCGACTAGTGAGCTGTTACGCACTCTTTAAATGAATAGCTGCTTCCAAGCTAACATCCTAGCTGTCTGAGTAACTAAACCTCGTTAGTTCAACTTAATATATACTTAGGGGCCTTAACTGATGGTCTGGGTTGTTCCCCTCTCGGACATGGACCTTAGCACCCATGCCCTCACTACCGTGAAACATAATAACAGCATTCGGAGTTTGTCAGGAATCAGTAGGTGATGAAACCCCTTCATCCAATCAGTAGCTCTACCTCTGTATTACTTTACACGATGCTGCACCTAAATGCATTTCGGGGAGTACGAGCTATCTCCGAGTTTGATTGGCCTTTCACCCCTACCCACAAGTCATCCGAAGACTTTTCAACGTCAACCGGTTCGGTCCTCCACTATGTGTTACCACAGCTTCAACCTGCTCATGGGTAGATCACTCGGTTTCGCGTCTAATTCTTCCGACTATACGCCCTATTCAGACTCGCTTTCGCTACGGCTCCATAGCTAAACTACTTAACCTTGCCGGAAAAATTAACTCGTAGGTTCATTATGCAAAAGGCACGTCGTCACTTCACAAAGAAGCTCCGACAGTTTGTAAGCGTATGGTTTCAGGATCTATTTCACCCTTCTATTCGAAGTACTTTTCACCTTTCCCTCACGGTACTAGTTCACTATCGGTCTCTGAGTAGTATTTAGCCTTACCGGATGGTCCCGGTAGATTCAGACAAGATTTCCCGTGTCCCGTCCTAATCAGGTTACTATTAGGTAATTTTTCCATTTCGCATACGGGATTATCACCTTCTATGATAGACTTTTCCAAATCTTTCTGCTATGGAAAAATAGTCCTTATTATAGACCTACAACCCCACTGTAGCCTAAACCACTGTGGTTTGGGCTTTTCCGCTTTCGCTCGCCACTACTTACGGAATCACTATTGTTTTCTTTTCCTCTAGATACTTAGATGTTTCAGTTCTCTAGGTTTGCTTTACTCTACTCTAGAGTAATATCATATCATCAATATGATAGGTTTCCCCATTCGGAAATCTGCGGATCAATTTGTATGTGCCAATCCCCGCAGCTTATCGCAGCTTATCACGTCCTTCCTCGCCTCTCAGAGCCAAGGCATCCACCATACGCCCTTCATTAGCTTTTTTGATTTTTTCCTCATTTGTATATTATGTATGTCAAAGAACTTTACAGAATAACATTCCGAAATGGAGAATATCGGAGTCGAACCGATGACCTCCTGCGTGCAAAGCAGGCGCTCTAGCCAGCTGAGCTAATCCCCCAAAATAGTCTCGCGCGGAATTGAACCGCGGACCTCTACATTATCAGTGTAGCGCTCTAACCGTCTGAGCTACGAGACTGATAAATTAATCAATCTCCTCAGTAAGAAAGAAAGCTCCTAGCCTAAAAAAGAATTTTTTCAATAAGAAAAAATACTCTAAAAAAAGAGATGTTCCAGCCGCACCTTCCGGTACGGCTACCTTGTTACGACTTAGCCCCAGTTATCGATTTTACCTTAAGTAGCTCCTTTTACGGTCACCAATTTCAGGTATCCCCGACTTCCATGGCTTGACGGGCGGTGTGTACAAGGCCCGGGAACGTATTCACCGCATCATGGCTGATATGCGATTACTAGCGATTCCAACTTCATAGAGTCGAGTTGCAGACTCCAATCCGAACTGGGATCGGCTTTTAGAGATTAGCTTCTGATTACCCAGTAGCAACCCTTTGTACCGACCATTGTAGCACGTGTGTAGCCCAAGGTATAAGAGCCGTGATGATTTGACGTCATCCCCACCTTCCTCTCGACTTACGTCGGCAGTCTTGCTAGAGTCCCCGACATTACTCGCTGGCAACTAACAATGAGGGTTGCGCTCGTTGAGGGACTTAACCCAACACCTCACGGCACGAGCTGACGACAACCATGCAGCATCTTGTACTCCGTCCGAAGACTAAGCTATTTCTAACTTATTCGTAGTACATTTAAACCTTGGTAAGGTTCCTCGCGTATCA
This sequence comes from Blattabacterium cuenoti, assembly GCF_014251575.1. Lineage (NCBI taxonomy): Bacteria > Pseudomonadati > Bacteroidota > Flavobacteriia > Flavobacteriales > Blattabacteriaceae > Blattabacterium > Blattabacterium cuenoti. The sequence continues at coordinate 360,804 of NZ_CP059191.1, forward strand.
TCGAATTAAACCACATGCTCCACCGCTTGTGCGGGCCCCCGTCAATTCCTTTGAGTTTCAGTCTTGCGACCGTACTCCCCAGGTGGATCACTTATCACTTTCGCTTAGTCACTGAAAAAAATCCAACAACTAGTGATCATCGTTTACGGCGTGGACTACCAGGGTATCTAATCCTGTTTGCTCCCCACGCTTTCGTGCCTCAGCGTCAGTATAGATTTAGTAACCTGCTTTCGCGATCGGTGTTCTGTGTGATATCTATGCATTTCACCGCTACACCACACATTCCAGCTACTCCAATCTCACTCAAGTCTACCAGTATCAATAGCAATTTTAACAGTTGAGCTGCAACATTTCACTACTGACTTAATAAACCGCCTACGCACCCTTTAAACCCAATAAATCCGGATAACGCTTGTGTCCTCCGTATTACCGCGGCTGCTGGCACGGAGTTTGCCGACACTTATTCGTATAGTACATTCATAATTCCCATCACGTAAGAATTTTTATTCCTAAACAAAAGCAGTTTACAACCCGTAAGGCATTCTTCCTGCACGCGACGTGGCTGGTTCAGAGTTTCCTCCATTGACCAATATTCCTCACTGCTGCCTCCCGTAGGAGTCTGGTCCGTATCTCAGTACCAGTGTGGGGGATCACCCTCTCAGGCCCCCTACCGATCATAGTCTTGGTAAGCCTTTACCTTACCAACTAACTAATCGGGCGCACGCCCATCTTTTGCCGCATTTCTGCTTTAATAATAAAATCATGCGATTTTATTATATTATAGAATATTAATCCGAGTTTCCTCAGGCTATTTTCTAGCAAAAGGTAGGTTACGTACGTGTTACGCACCCGTACGCCGGTCGCCATCGAGATCTATTATTAATAAATCTCATGTTGCCCCTCGACTTGCATGTGTTAAGCCCGTCGCTAGCGTTCATCCTGAGCCAGGATCAAACTCTCCGTTGTAAAAATTAATATCAAAGACGCAAAACCTTATTAAAAAAAATTCTAAATATCAGGTCTAGAAGCTTTCTTATGCAAAGAACAATAAATGTTATTCCAAAAATACAAGTATACGTTTTTTTTGAAAAAAAAAGAATATATATATTTTTTATTGAAAAAAAAAATAATCTAATTTTATAAAAATTAGCGTAAAAATTTCTAACCTATTAGTATGAGAACCTCAGATTTTGATTTTGGATCCCCTTTGAATCTTCTTGCCAAATTTCCTTCTCAAGAAAGAGATGAATCCAAATTGATGGTGATTCATAGAAAAATCAAAAAAATAGAACACAAATTATTTAAAGATTTATATCAGTATTTTGAAGAAGGGGACTCTCTTATTCTTAATAATACTAAAGTTTTTCCTGCAAGATTATTTGGAAATAAAGAAAAAACAGAAGCAAAAATAGAAGTTTTTTTACTTAGAGAACTAGATTCCAAAGATAGAACTTGGGACGTGTTAGTTGACCCTGCAAGAAAAGTAAGAGTAGGAAATAAATTAAATTTTGGACATGGATTAACAGGAGAAGTTATAGATAATACAACTTCCAGAGGAAGAATCTTACAACTTCATTTTAACGGAAGTCATAAAGAACTTATAAAAAAAATAAAAGAATTAGGAAAGACCCCTCTACCAAAATATATTAATAGGCAACCAGAAAAAAATGATGAGGAACGTTATCAAACTGTATATGCAAAAAAAGAAGGATCTGTTGCGGCTCCAACTGCAGGATTACATTTCTCCAAACATTTATTAAAAAAATTAGAAATAAAAGGAGTAAACTTGGTAGAAATCACTTTACATTTGGGATTGGGTAGTTTTCTACCTGTAGAAGTAGAAGATATCTCAAAACACAAAATGGATTCTGAAAAATGTTTTATAAATGAAGAAACATGTAACGTTATAAATCGTAGCATACAAAAAAAAAAACGAGTATGTGCTGTAGGAACTTCTTCTATGAGAGCTATAGAAAGTTCTGTTTCTTCTAATAGAAATTTAAATCCCTTTTCTGGATGGACCAATAAATTCATTTTTCCTCCTTATAATTTTAGTATAGCTAATTCTATGATTACAAATTTTCATATGCCAAAGTCAACATTACTTATGATGACATCGGCTTTTTCCGGTTTTGATTTGCTTATGAAAGCATATCAAATAGCTATTCAAGAAAAATATAGATTCTATTCTTATGGAGATGCCATGTTAATTTTATAAATTATAAAAATGAAAAATCATAATATTTCATTATGAAATTATGAAAATAGTTCTAGAAAAAATAAAAATTCCTATAAAAAAAGAAATAAAAGAATTTGAAAAACAATTTATCAACGTAATCAAAAGTAATGTAACCATTATAGACCAAATAACTCATTATATTATTCATAGAAAAGGTAAACTAATTCGTCCTATATTTGTTTTCTTGATAGCTAAAATGTTAGGAACAATACAAAAAAAAACATATCATACTGCTTGTTTGATAGAATTAATACATACAGCTACACTTGTTCACGATGATGTTATAGATAATAGTTCTTTACGTCGTAATTCTTTTTCTATCAATGCCATATGGAAAAATAAAATAGCTGTTTTAATAGGAGATTACTTGCTTTCTAAAAGTCTTTTATTGGCAACAGATAACAATTATTATGATCTTCTTAAGATAATTTGCAAGACGATTAAGGATATGAGTGAAGGAGAACTATTACAAATGGAAAAATCTAAAAAATTAGATATTACCGAAAAAATTTACAATCAAATTATTTATCACAAAACAGCAAGTTTAATAGCTGCTTCTTGTGAATGTGGAGCTCTTTCAGTGAATGCAGATGAAAAAACAGCATCAAAAATGAGAAAATTTGGAACTTTTACTGGAATCGCTTTTCAAATAAAAGATGATTTATTTGACTATGAAGAAGAAAATAAAAATTTTACAGGAAAACCCATAGGAATTGATTTAAGAGAAAAAAAAATAACACTTCCACTTATTTATACTATTCGAAAAGCTTCTAAAGAAGACCAAAAATGGATATTAAATTCTATAAAAAATTATGACGAAAAAAAAAGACATAAAATAATTGATTACGTCAAAAAATACGGAGGATTAGAATATGCTACTCAAAAAATGATAAAATTCCGTAACGACGCATTAAAGATTTTAGAACTTTATCCAGAAGGAACTATTAAAGAAGCATTGAAAATAATGGTTAATTTCATTATTGAAAGAAATCAGTAAAAATTTTTTTAAATGAAAGAAAATTTAGTTATTGTAGAATCTCCAACAAAAGCTCATACTATACAAATTTTTTTGGGAAAAGATTATCATGTAGTATCTAGCTATGGACATATTATAGACCTTCCAGAAAAAGAAATGGGAGTTAAGATAAAAGAAAATTTCAAACCTAATTACGTGATTTTATCTAAAAAAAAAAAATAGTTCAAAATCTTAAAGTTTTAATAAAAGAATACAAAATTATTTGGTTAGCTTCAGATGAAGATCGTGAAGGAGAAGCTATTGCTTACCAAATTTATAAAACATTTAATATTCCTGATAAAAAATACAGAAGAATAGTTTTTCACGAAATTACGAAAAAAGCAATTTTTCATGCTATAAAAAATCCGAGATCTATTAACTATAATTTGGTTCATGCTCAACAAGCAAGACGAATTTTAGACAGACTGGTAGGATTTCAACTATCTCCTATTCTATGGAAAAAAGTCAAAAAAGGTCTTTCCGCAGGTAGAGTTCAATCTGCTGCAGTAAAACTTATAGTAGAACGAGAGCAAAAAATTCAGAATTTAATTCCATTACCTTCTTATCAAATAGATGGAGTTTTTACAAACGAACAGAAAACAGTTTTCAATGCTAAATTAGAAAAGAAAATTGAAAATAAAAATCAAATGATGAGTATTCTATCATCATGTATCAATAGTACTTTTCTAGTAAAAAAAATTATTCTTAAATATGAGAAAAAAAATTCTCCTCCACCATTTACAACTTCTTCTTTGCAACAAGAAGCTTATAAAAAATTGAACTACTCTATATCAAAAACTATGTTTTTGGCACAAAAATTATATGAAAAAGGATTTATTACGTATATCCGTACAGACAGCACAAGTTTATCAAAAAATATTTTATCAGAAATAAAAAATCATATACTTTCTTCATACGGAAAAAAATATTTATCCATAAAAGAATTTTACAAAGGAAAAATACTTTCTCAAGAAGCTCACGAATCGATTCATCCTACTATTATCAATCATGTTGATGAAAACTATTTAGAATCTCTAGATGTATTTCAAAAACGTCTTTACAAACTTATATGGGAACGTACTATTATGGGGCAAATGACAGATTCTGTTATTGAAAAAAAAGATTTTTATATTCAACCTTCTCATTTAGAATATTTTTTCATTTGGACAAAAAAAACTATTTTTTTTGATGGATTTATGAAAATTACAAATCAAGATAAAAAAGAAAAACCTAATATTTTAGAAATCAAACAAGGTTCCTTTTTAAAGAGAAAAAAAATAATAGCAAAACAAATTATTCAAAATTATTTATATAGATATAATGAAGCCTCATTAGTAAGAGATTTGGAAAAATTAGGGATAGGAAGACCTTCTACTTATGTTCCTATCATATCTACTATTCAGAAAAGAAATTATGTAAACATACAGAAAATCCTAAAAAAAATAGAAAAACGTAAAAGTTTTTTTTTAAAAGAGAATTCTATCACTGAAAAAAATGAAGAAATCACTGAAATAGAAAAAAACAAATTCATTCCTACAGAAATAGGAATTCTGACCAATAATTTTTTGAAAAAAAATTTTGGTGATATAGTAAATTATGATTTTACAGCAAATTTAGAAAAGAATTTTGATGATATCGCTCAAGGAAGAAAATCTTGGATTGAGATTCTTAAAAATTTTTATGATGGATTTCATCAAAAAATACAGCATGTTAAAAAATATGTGGATAAAATTCATAAAGAACGTTTTCTTGGAATAGATCCTAAATCGAATAGAAAGGTTTTTGCAAGAATTGCTAGATTCGGACCAATTGTTCAAATGGGAGAATTTAAAGATAAAGATAAACCTAAATTTTCTCCCTTATTAAACAATCAAAATATAAATATGATTTCACTTTCAGAAGCTTTAAAAATTCTTGAATTACCCAAATTTTTGGGTTTCTTCGAAAAAGAAGAGGTTTTATTGAAAATAAATAAATACAACATTTATATTAAACATAAAAAAAAATATATTCCGATTGAAGAAAAAATATTTTTTAATTCATTAAATCTAGAACTAGAACAAGCCATTAAAATTATAATTGAAAATAGAAAAATTCATTTAACTTAATCTTTAAAGTTTAACTATCAAAATATCTTTGATTTAAATAAGTAGTAGGATAAGCTTGATCATGTCCTGTACGTCTAACATGGTCCAAATATTTTGGAATATAAGATAAAGCTTTAACTCTATCAGATAAAGACATCCTATTCCATATATTTTCGGCCATCTTTTTCTTTCCTACTTTATATTTATAATCGATCCAAAAACGATTAAAAGATAAATCTGTAGGAATTTCCTCTATAGAAAAAGAAGCTTTTGAATTTCTCATTTTATTGATTATAGATTCATTATAAGGTAAATATTTACCAATCCATATATAATGTGATAAAGAAAGTCTTTCAGGAAAAATAACTTCTCTTAAAAATCCATTTAAATCATATTTAAATATAATATCTCCAGATACTAAACGACTTCTAAATATATATTGTTTACCTCTCATTATTATTTATTTCATCAGCATTAATTAATCTTTTAATGCACAAAATATTATTACGAATACAAATTATTAACTATTTTATTTGATGATGAAATTCTAAAAAAAAGTGTTTTACATGATTTTATTTACTGCAATAAATTACTCAATTTAAAATATTTATGTAGATGCAATAATTTTGAAAAATTTATAACTGCATGGAAAAAGTTATGGTTTTTTATTTTATAAAAAATGAATTTACAATATCTTTTTTTTTCACAAATTTTATAAATTTGAATATGTTATATATTGTTCCTACTCCTATAGGAAATTTAGAAGATTTTACTTTCAGAGGATTACGAATATTGAAAGAGGTCGACGTTATTTTAGTAGAAAGTTATAAAATTTCCAAAAAATTATTAAACTTTTATAATATTGAAACTCAAGTAAATATATATCATATTCATAATGAACATAAAATAATCCCTTATTTTATAAAAGAAATTAAGAAAGGAAAAAAATTAGCATTAATATCCAATGCTGGAACACCAAGTATATCAGATCCAGGATTTCTATTGATTAAATCTTGTATAAAAGCTTCTATTTCTGTAGAGTGTTTACCTGGTCCTACAGCTTTAATTCCAGCATTAGTTAATTCAGGAATCTCTACTAATGAGTTCACTTTTATTGGTTTTTTACCTAAAAAAAAAAGAAAAATTAGATTAGAACATCTATCTAAAGAAAATAGAACTATTGTATTATATGAATCTCCTCATAGACTGTTACGAACATTGAACGATATAAAATATTTTTTTGGATTAAAAAGAAATGTTGTAATCTGCAAAGAGATATCTAAATTATTTCAAGATACATTAAGAGGAGACATAGAAAAAATAATTTCATATTATGAAAACGTCGGAAAAATATTAGGAGAATATACTATTATCATTGAAAAAAGTTACTAAACATATTTTTTATTTATTAAATATTTTGCAATTTGAATAGCATTTGTCGCTGCTCCTTTACGAAGATTATCAGAAACTATCCAAATATTTATAGAATTTTGAAATGAAAAATCATCTCTAATTCTACCAACAAATACTTCATCTTTTCCTTGTGCATATAATGGCATGGGATAAATGTTTTTTTGTGGATTATCTTGAACAACTACTCCTTTTGTTTTAGATAAAATTTCATAAATACGATCTATACTGGGTTTCTTTTGAAATGTAATATTTACACTTTCTGAGTGCCCTCCTATAACAGGAACACGTACAGCTGTAGCTGTAATGGCTATATTTTGATCATTTATTATTTTTTTTGTTTCTTTGATAAGTTTCATTTCCTCTATTGTATAATTATTTTCTGTAAAAGAATCACAATGAGGTAAAACATTTTGATAAATAGAATGCGGATATACTTTGTGAACATTAAAATATCCTTCTTTTTCTTGATTCAATTGATTCAAAGCTTTTTTTCCTGTTCCTGTTACTGACTGGTAAGTAGAAACTACTACCCTATTAATTTTGTATTCTATGTGCAAGGGGAATAAAACCATTGCTAATTGTATTGTAGAACAGTTAGGATTAGCAATAATATTATCTTTTTTTTCCAAAAAAGAAGCATTAATTTCAGGAACAATTAATTTTTTACCAGGATCCATTCTCCACGCAGAAGAATTATCTATAACAGTTGCCCCCTCTTTTGCAAATTTAGGAGCCCATTCTTTTGATATACTTGAACCCGCTGAAAATAAAACAATATTTGGTTTTTTTAACAATAAATCATGTAAACTAATAACCTTATATATTCTTTCCTTGAAATAAAATTCTTTCCCTATAGATTTTTCAGAAGCAGAAAGATATAATTCTTTCACTGGAAAATTTGTTTTTTCTAAAACATCTACCATGACACGTCCTACCATACCTGTAACACCAACTATTCCTAGTTTCATATGAATTTCTATAAAAATTTAATTTTCCATTATTATGAAAACAAAGTTAGTAAATTAATTAGATAATGAAAAAAGGGAAAATGATCATTTTATCAGGATCTTCTGGATCTGGAAAAACTACTATTTCACATTGTTTACTTTCAAAATTTCCAAATTTAAAGTTTTCTGTATCGTGTACCACACGATCAATTCGGAACAATGAAAAACATGGAAAAGATTATTATTTCATATCCATGAACAGTTTTATTTCTAAGATAAAAAAACATCAATTTGCAGAATGGGAAGAAGTTTATCCTAAATTATTTTATGGAACTTTAAAGGACGAAATTTCAAAAATTTTTAAATCTAATAAACATGTTTTATTCGACGTTGATGTTAAAGGAGGATTAAGTTTAAAAAAACAATATCCAAACAATTCACTATCTATATTTATTATGGTTCATTCAATAAAAATTCTAAAAGAAAGACTTTTAATGAGAAAATCTGAACAATCAGATAACCAAATAAATACACGTTTAAATAAAGTGAAAAAAGAAAATAGTTATGCAAAATTATTTGACTTTGTTCTATTTAACATTGATTTATTCCAAACAAAGAAAAAAGCAGTTCAACTAGTTTCTAATTTTATCTATGATAAATAAAGATCGGGGTGACTGGACTTGAACCAGCGACCACACGCCCCCCAGACGTGGACTCTAACCAATCTGAGCTACACCCCGAAAAACTCCTCAGGCTGGATTCGAACCAGCGACTCCCTGATTAACAGTCAGGTGCTCTAACCAGCTGAGCTACTGAGGATTATATTTAATTGGTATTTTACTTATTCTGATTCTATGTCTTCCTCCTTCAAAATTGGTTCTTAGAAATATTTCTATAATTTCTAAAACTTCATTTTTATCTAAAAAACGTGCTGGTAAACTAATAATATTAGCGTTATTGTGTTTTCTAGCTAGAACAGCAACTTCTTTTTTCCATACTAAAGCAGCACGAATTTTTTTATATTTATTGGCAGTCATTGCTGCTCCATTCCCACTTCCACATATAATAATTCCAAAATTGGCCTTTCCATTTTCTACAAATTCAGCTGTAGGATGAATAAAATCAGGGTAATCAACTTTTTCCCCATATTTAGAATACCCAAAATCTTTAATTTTGTATCCTACTTCTGTTAAAAAATTGTTTATCAAAAATTTATAATATACTCCCGTATGATCAGATCCTATTGCTATTCTCATAAATTTTTTGCAAAAAAGATGCTAATAAATATACATTTAAAAATTTTAAATTGAAATACTAACTTTGTAAACAAAATTTGTTTACCATTTAAAATGTTAGAGGATATAAAAACTATCAATGATTTTGATTTCAAAGATCAAATAGTCTTACTAAGAGTAGATTTTAATGTTCCTATAGATAAATATTATCAAATAACGGATGATACACGCATTCAATCCAGTCTTCCGACTATTCAAAAAATACTTTCTGAAAAAGGAAAAATAGTCCTTCTTTCTCATTTTGGAAGACCTAAAGGGATCCCTTCTAAAACTTATTCTTTAAAATTTTTAACTTCTTTTTTATCCGAAAAATTAAAAATTACAGTAAATTTTTGTGAGGATTGTATAGGAAAAAATGCAGAAAAAAAAGTTAGTGAATTAAAAAATGGAGAAATTTTATTATTGGAAAATCTTCGTTTTTACAAAGAAGAAGAAAAGGAAAATGAAAATTTTGCTTTTGAATTGTCTAAATTAGGAAATATTTATGTGAATGATGCTTTTGGAGTATCTCATCGTATGCATACTTCTATCACTATTCTTCCTAAATTTTTTGGAAAAAAAAAATGTATAGGACTTCTTATGCAAAAAGAAATTCAATTTTTGAAAAAATTTTTGTCAGGAAAAGGAGAAAAACCAATTACAGTTTTATTAGGAGGAGCAAAAATTTCTTCAAAAATTGAAATTATTGAAAATCTCATTGATTTTGCAGATCATATATTAATAGGAGGAGGGATGTCTTATCCATTCATCAAAATAATGGGCGGAAAAATAGGAAAATCTCTTATTGAAAAAGATAAGAAAATTGAAAAAATATTAAATAAGATTCTTGATAAATGTCAAGAAAAAAACAAAAAAAATATTTTGTCTTTTCCAAAAGACGTTATTATTGCTGATTCATTTAAAAATACATCAAATACTAAAATTTCTCCTATTGATTCTATTCCATATGGATGGATGGGTTTAGATATAGGCCCTTCTTCTATAAAATACTTTTGCAACATTATAGAAAAATCAAAAACTATTTTATGGAATGGTCCAGTAGGAGTTTTCGAATTGACTAATTTTTCTTTAGGAACCAGATCTATAGCAAAAACAATTGCAAAAGCAACTGAAAAAGGAGCTTTTTCTTTAGTAGGAGGTGGAGATTCTATCGCCTCACTAAAAATGGAAGGATGTGATAAAAAAATCAGTTATTTATCTACCGGAGGAGGGGCATTATTAGAGAGTTTGAAAAATAAAATACTTCCTGGAATAAAAGCTATTATAAATACATAATAAAAATCAAGTTTTTAATTATATTTGTGTTTCTCAAATAAAAGAAAAAAATTATGTCATTCAAACTTCCAAAATTATCTTATTCATATAAGGATTTTGAACCTTATATAGATCGAAAAACTATGGAAATCCATTATAATAAACATCATGCATCTTACACAGAGAACTTGAATCGAGCTATATCTGGAACAGATATGATGAATTTTACTATAGAAAAAATTATGAAAAGAGCTTGTATGGAAACTCCAGCAGTACGCAATAATAGTGGAGGTTTTTACAATCATAACCTTTTTTGGGAGATATTAATTCCTCATTCAGAGTATACAAGTCCAAGTATATTTCTAAATGAAATTTTTTCGAAAAATTTCGGTTCTTTTGATTCTTTTAAAAATCAATTTTCTACTGCTGCATCTAATCGTTTTGGTTCAGGATGGGCCTGGTTATGTGTAAAAGAAAACAAATTGACAATTTGTTCTACAGCAAATCAAGATAATCCTATTATGTCTGGAATAGGTTGTGAAGGAATTCCAATATTAGGATTAGATGTTTGGGAACATGCTTACTATCTAAAATATCAGAATCGTCGTTTAGACTACATATCTTCTTTTTGGAATATTATTAATTGGAAAAAAGTAGAAGAAAATTACAATAAAATAGTAAACTAATTTTCATGGGTAAAATAATCCTAGAAAATATCAGATTATTTGGATATCATGGATGTATGCAGGAAGAAGGACGTATAGGTTCTCATTATACCACTAACATAGAAATTGAATTAAATATTAATGAAGCTGCTATTCATGATGATTTATCAAAAACTGTTGATTATGTACATTTATACTCTCTTGTGGAAGAAGAAATGAAGATTAATTCTAAATTGATAGAACATTTAGCAAAAAGAATAATTCAAAGAATTAGAAAAAGATATAAAGAATTTTTGATTAAACATATAAAAGTAAAAATTTGTAAAGAAAACCCCCCATTACAAGGAGACGTAGATAGAGTGTGTGTTATTTTAGATGATTAAAATTTTTTGACGTATTTTGGCACTGTGGCCGAATGGAAAGGCAGAGGTCTGCAAAACCTTTTATAGCGGTTCGATTCCGCTCTGTGCCTTTTTTTTATATTAATTTTCTGCATAAATTTGCGAATTTAAAATCATAAAAATATTTGAAGAAATAAAGATAGAGATGAAGATAAATAATATTCTTATTTCACAACCTCTGACAGGAGGATCTGATTATCCATACTTAAAGCTCAGTAAAAATAAAAATGTAAAGATCGATTTTAGATCTTTTATAGAAGTTAAAGGAGCATCATCTAGTGATGTAAGAAAACAAAAAATCAATTTTTCTGATTTTACCGTAGTTCTTTTTATAAGTAAAAAATCTGTAGATCATTATTTCAGATTGGCAGATTCTATGCGTTTTAAAGTTCCAATTTCTATGAAATATGTCTGTCAAACAGAAACAATTGCTTATTACTTGCAAAAGTACATTGTCTATAGAAAAAGAAAAATTCATATTGGAAATAAATCATTTCAAGACATATTACCTTATATAAAGAAACATCCAAAAGAAAAATTTCTATTGCCTTCTTCAGATATTTTAAAACCCGATATTCCAAATATGTTAAATAAACTAAATGTTTTTTGGAAGAGAGCCATATTATACAAAACCAATTCTAGTGATTTATCTGATTTAAAACACATATGTTATGATATTTTGGTTTTTTTCAGTCCAGCAGAAATCAAATCTTTGTTTGAAAATTTTCCTAAATTTGATCAAAAAGGTATAAAAATTGCTACTTTTGGAAAAAATACTTTGGATGCTGCTGCTAAGGCAGGATTAAAAATAGATATAAAAGTCCCGACTCCAGAATTTCCTTCTATGGCTATGGCTTTAGAAAAGTATATCAAAAAACTAAACACAATAAAATATTAAATATTTTTTTTGCTTTTAACTAATGAAATATTCTTCCTTTTAAAAAATTGATAGATTCAAAAAATATTTTTCACTCACTTTTACTCTACTGTTACTGATTTCGCTAAATTTCTTGGTTGATCAACATTTTCTCCTCGTATATAAGCTATTTGATAAGCCAATAATTGAAGAGGAATAACAGTTAATAATGGACTAAGTTCCTCTGAACTTTCTGGAACTTTAATTACATAATCAGCTAACATACTTACTTGAAGATCTCCTTCATTAACTATAGCTATTATTTGACCTTTTCTAGCTTTAATCTCTTGAATATTTCCTACTATTTTGTCATAACATCCTTTTTTTGTTGCGATAATAACCACTGGCATATTTTCATCAATCAAGGCTATAGGTCCATGTTTCATTTCTGCTGCAGGATAACCTTCTGCATGAATATAGGATATTTCTTTTAGTTTTAAAGCTCCCTCTAAAGCAACTGGAAAGTTTATTCCTCTTCCTAAATAAAGAAAATTATTTACATTATGATAGATTTTGGAAATTTTTCTTATAGAATTATCTTTTTTTAAAAAATGATTAATTTTTTCTGGAATTAATCCAAGTTCTTGACATAAATATTTATAACGATTGTCATTTATAGACGATCTATGCTTTCCTATTTTCAAAGCTAATAAAACAAGAACTGTAATTTGTGTAGTAAAAGATTTTGTAGACGCTACTCCAATTTCAGGACCTGCATGAGTATAAGCTCCTGCATCTACATTTCGCGCAATGGATGATCCTACTACATTACAAATACCAAAAACAAAAGCCCCTTTACTTTTTGCCAATTTTAAAGCAGCTAAAGTATCGGCTGTTTCTCCAGATTGAGAAATTACAATAATTACATCTTTTTTTTCTATAATAGGATTCCTATATCTAAATTCTGAAGCATATTCTACCTCTACTGGAATACGAGCAAGTTCTTCTAATAGATATTCCCCAATTAAACTAGCATGCCATGAAGTTCCACATGCTACTATAGTTATACATTTAGCATTAATAAAAATATCTTTATTAGATTCAATTCCATCAATACAAATTATTCCTTCTGAAATTAATAATCTTCCACGTAATGTATCCAAAATTGTTTTTGGTTGCTCATATATTTCTTTTAACATAAAATACTTATACTCTCCTTTTTCTATTTGTTTCAAATTTATTTGAAGTCTTTTAATAATTGGATTTAGCCTATGATTATCTACAATTTTTCTCAAATCTAATTCTTTTCCTTTTCTAAGAATAGCCATTTCTCCATCTTTTAAATAAATAGCATTTTTCGTATAATCTATGAAAGGAATAGGATCAGATGCAATAAAAAATTCCTTCTTATTAATTCCCAACGCAATAGGACTTCCTAATTTCGCAATAATAATTGTTTCTGGATGAGACTGATCCACAACAGCAATAGAATAGGCACCTACAATCTCATTCAAAGAAATTCTTACAGCTTCTTCTAAAGATAATTTGTTTTCTTTCTTGATATACTCAATAAAATTTACAAGAACCTCTGTATCTGTCTCACTTTTAAAAGTAAAACCATTTTTTGACAAAATGATTTTAATTGCATGATAGTTTTCTATGATTCCGTTATGAATTATAATCAAATTATTGGAATTAGAAACATGAGGATGAGCATTAATATCATCTGGAATTCCATGTGTAGCCCATCTAGTATGACCGATTCCAGTTGTTCCACTTATTTTTATTTTGCAAGAAGATATTTTTTTTTCCAATTCATAAACTCTTCCTTTTGTTTTACACAAACTATATCCCCCTTCATAAAAAAGAGCAATCCCGGAACTATCATATCCTCGGTATTCCAATTTTTTTAATCCGTTAATAAGAATAGGATAAGCTTCTCTGTAACCCAAATAACCAATTATACCACACATTCTAACTGATAGAATTAGAAGTTTTTATCTATGAAAAATATTAATTTATTTGTTCTGAAACAGTTTCTTTATAAAATTGTTGATAAACAGTTTCTATTTTTTCTACAGGATAATATTTTAATACTAATAATTTGTTTATTTTTATATAATCCTCTATTTCTTCAGGAAAGTAAAGATCTCCTTTTATTATAGCATCCGAAAAATACATACATAATTTGATCAAATTAAAATAATTCGGATTTTCTAACAATTTTAATTTTTTAGATTTAATTCCATCAAATCTTACTTTTTTAATAATCTCTTTATTTAGGTTACCTTGAAAAGGTTTGTTATAAATAGATACTACTATTTTTGCGTTTTGATATACAGGATCATTTTTATAAAAATTTTTAATATACAAAGGAATAAAAGAACTAATCCATCCATATATATGGATAATATCAGGTTTCCAATTTAATTTTTTTACAGTTTCTAAAACCCCTTTTGTAAAAAATAAAGCTCTTTCGTCATTATCTTGAAAAAAAATTCCTTTTTCATCTTCATATATAGCTTTCCTTTTAAAATATTCTTCATTATCTATGAAATAAACTTGTAATCTTGCATCAGGAATAGAAGCAACTTTTATCAATAATGGTTGATCTATATCATTAATAACTAAATTCATGCCTGACAAACGAATGACTTCATGTAATTGATGTCTTCTTTCATTTATCACTCCAAAACGAGGCATAAATATACGTACATCGTTTCCTATTGATTGCATAAACTTAGTGGCTTTTAAAACCGATAAAGAGATTGGATTCTCTGAAGAAAAAGGAAATAAGTCTGAAGAAACATATAATATACGTTTACCTGTCATCTTAGATTAGAGTTATTTTTTATTTTGATATATATATAGTAAAAAAACGGATCATTGCAAATATAATAAATAATATCCAATTACTAAATTTCATAATAAAAATGAAAAACGATTTTTTTAGATAAAATCTTGTAGATTGTAGGTTTTTTAGCTTTATTTATAGATAGACATATTATCATGAAATCAGAAAAAAAAATAAAAAAAAAACATTGTAAGAATTTTTTTACTGGATTCATTAATATTACTAACCATGGATATGCTTTTGTTAATATAGAAGGATTTAAGAAAGATATTTTTATTCCAAAAAATAAGACAAACAGAGCTTTAAATGGAGATTTAGTAAAAATAAGATTGAATAGAAAAAATAGTAAAGGAATAAAAATAGAAGGAGAAGTATTGAAAATAATAAAAAGAAAAAACAAAAAATTTATTGGAATATTAAAAATGAATTTTCAATCTCACTCTAAATATGGAACGGTTATAGTCTACAATAATAGTATTCATGTAGATATCTTTGTTTCAATAGATAATGAAAAATATCATCACAATGATAAAGTTTTAGTTCAAATCATATCATGGCCCAAAGAGATCAAAAATCCTCTTGGAAAAATTATCAAAATATTTGGAAAAACTGGAGAATATAAAGCTGAAATTTATTCATTATTAGAAGAATATGGAATTCACTACGAATTTTCCAAAGAAGTAGAAAATGAAGCTAAAAAAATTTTTTCAAAAAGAATTTCAGATACAGAAATTAGAAAAGATCTGCGAAATATTAATACTTTTACTATAGATCCTTTAGATGCAAAAGACTTTGATGATGCACTATCAATTAGAAAGCTAAATGATGACACTTGGGAAATAGGGGTCCATATATCCGATGTTTCTCATTATATAAAAGAAGGAAGCTTGTTAGATAAAGAAGCATATTCACGTGCTACATCTATTTATTTTATAGGAGAAGTCATTCCTATGCTTCCAAAAACATTATCGAATGATCTTTGTTCCTTACAGCCTATGGAAGACAAATTAAGTTTTTCCTATATTTTTAATATGGACAGTCAAGGAAAAATATTAAAAAGTTGGTTTGGAAAAACAATTATACGATCTGATAGAAGATTTACATATGAAGAAGTTCAAAAAATTATAGATAAAAAAAAAGGAGATTTTCACGAAGAGATTTATACCTTATTCTTATTTTCTAAAATATTAACAAAAAAAAGATTAAAAAATGGATCTATTTATCTTGAAAAAGTTGAGGTTAAATTCAATTTAGATAAAAAAAATAATCCAATTTCTTTACATTTAGAAAAAAACAATGATGCTCATCGGTTAATAGAAGAATTTATGTTGTTAACCAATCAAAAAATTTCAGAGTTTGTTAGTTTAAATTTTAATGAAAATCCTTCTAATAAACTCTTTATTTACAGAGTTCACGATAAACCAGATTTTCAAAAAATTTTTTTTCTAAAAAAAATTATAGAGCCTTTAGGTTATTTTTTAAATTTTAAAAATTTAAAAACTTCCATTAATTGTTTATTAAAAAAAATTAAAGGAAGACCAGAACAAAATATGATTGAAAATTTGATTCTTCGTGCTATGAGTAAAGCAAAATATTCCACCAAAAATATAGGACATTATGGATTATCTTTTTTTTATTATACTCATTTTACTTCTCCTATAAGAAGATATTCAGATATAATAGCTCATCGATTACTGCACTATTATCTAACAAAAAATCATAATAATGAAAATGCGTACAAACTAAAAAAAATTGAATTTTATGAAAAACAATCCCAATATTGCAGTTATAAAGAACGTATAGCTATAGATTTAGAAAGAGAATTCCTAAAATATATACAAGTGAAATATATCAAAAAATTTTTAGGAAAAGAGTTTTATGGCATTATTACTGGATTCACTGATTGGAGTGTTTATATTGATCTACTATTATTTCAAACAGAAGGAATGGTAAGATTATGTGATATTAAAGAAGATTCTTATATTCTGAATTCAAATAATTATAGCATAATTGGAAAAAAAAAAAGAAAAGTTTATCATTTAGGAGACAAAGTAAAAGTAAAACTAATAGATGTAAATATGGAAAAAAAACAAATTATCCTTGATTGGATTGATAATAAATAACTCTATTATTCTATTCTCACAGTAGAAGGAACAAATATGGAATAGTCTCCTCCATTTTTCATAATATCTCTCACAATGTAAGAAGAAATATGAGAATTTTCATAAGAAGAAAGAAAATAGACAGTTTCAATAATATCTTTTTTGTCTAATTTTTTATTAGCAAACAATATATCTTTTTCAAATTCAAAATCAAATTGATTTCTAATTCCTCTTAACAAAAATTTAGCTTTTTTTTTTATACAAAAAGAAATGGTTAATCCATTAAATGATTCTATTTCTATTTTATGTTTATGGGAAAAATCAAGAAAAGTTTTTCTAATCCATTCTTTTCTCTTTTTAAGAGAAAACATATTTTTTTTTTCAAAATTTTTTCCAATAGCTATAATAATTTTATCAAATAAATTCAAAGACCTAATAATAATATCATAATGCCCCAAAGTTATGGGATCAAATGATCCAGGAAATACAGCTATTTTTTCATTGTTATTCATAATAATTTTTTTAGATCATATATATTTATATATAATTTAATTTTTTATTAAAAAAAGTTATTAGGATAATGAACAAATCATGTTCTAATTGTTTAAAAAATAAATGTGAAAAAAAGGATTTATCCTTTTTTCAAAATAATTATAAAAAAAAACAATGCAATAAACTGAATGTATTAGACTGGTTATCTAACATTCAATCTCCTTTTGAATATCAAAAACATGATGTTGTAGAAGTGCAATTTAAAAATGATAGAAAAGAATTTTTTGTAAATCAAGAAAAAATATCTCTTTGCAAAGGAGACATTGTTACTGTAGAATCTAAATCAGGAATGGGATATGATGTAGGAACAGTAATTTTAACTGGAGAATTGGTCAATTTACAAATAAGAAATGAAAATATAAACTTTTTAAAAAAAATATACAAAAAATCAACATATAAAGAAATCAATATTTGGAAATCTTTCAGAAAAAAAGAATTTTCAACTCTTTCAAAGGCTAAAAAAATTGCAAAAACTTTAAATCTTTCTATGAAAATTTGCGATGTTGAGTATCAAGGGGATGGAGAAAAAGCTATTTTCTATTATACAGCTGAAAATAGAGTTGATTTTAGAAAATTAATCAAAGAATTAGCTTTACATTTTCACACACGTATAGAAATGCGTCAAATAGGATATAGACAAGAAGCAGCAAAAATTGGAGGAATTGGTTCTTGTGGTCGCGAACTTTGTTGTTCAACTTGGTTAAAAAATTTTAAAATTGTCACAACTAATTCTGCAAGATATCAACAACTTTCCATAAATATTCAAAAATTAAATGGACAATGTAGTAAATTAAAATGTTGTCTTAACTATGAATTAGATGCCTATTTAACTTCTCTAAAAGATTTTCCGGATTTCAACAAAAAAATCCACACAGAAAAAGGAATCGCTCAATGTATGAAAATTGATGTTTTCAAAAAAGAAATGTGGTTTTCTTACATTAAGAATCCAAATACTTGGTTTAGAATAGAAGTAAAAAAAATTAAAGATATTTTAGAAAAGAATAAAAAAAATCAAATAGCACCTCCTCTAGAGGAGTTATCAACAATTGATGCCATTCAGAAAACCGAATTAACATTTAAAGATTTGTCTATATAATTCTCACATTATTTATTATATGCTAATAAATTTTTTACGTGTATAAAAAAAGTATAAAATCTTATTTTCGTGTGCTTCTTTTTTATTTTTGGTTTTTCTTTTTTATAGGAATAAGTATTATATTTTTAATTTTTTATGCAGCATCTAAAGGTTATTTGGGAGCTTTGCCTAATACTAAAGATATAGAAACCCCTACTATGGAAGTAGGATCGGAGGTGTATGACTCTAATGGAATACTCTTGGGAAGATTTTTTTCAGAAAATAGAACTTTAATCACTTATAAACAACTTCCGAAAGATCTTGTTAATGCTTTAATAGCAAAAGAAGATATTCGTTTTAAATATCATTCTGGTATTGACGCTAAATCTCTTCTTAGAGCGATTCTTTCACTTGGTAAAAAAGGTGGTGGAAGTACTATATCTCAGCAATTAGCAAAACTTCTTTTTACAGGACCATCTGCAAAAAATAAATTGCAAAGAATTCATCAGAAACTTTTAGAATGGGTCATGGCTATTGAATTGGAAAAACGTTATACTAAAGAAGAAATTATTACGATGTATTATAATAAGTTTGATTTTTTATATAATGCAAAAGGGATAGAAACAGCCGCTCACACTTATTTCAATAAAAAAGTTTCTGAACTTAATTTAGGAGAATGTGCTACATTGGTTGGAATGTTAGAAAATCCTTCTTTATATAATCCTAAAAATTATCCTAAAAGAGCAAAAAAACAAAGGAATTTAGTTTTATATCAAATGAGAAAATATAATTTTTTAAATGCATATAGGTATGAAAAAGAATTGGAAAAACCTGTAAAAATTAATTTTAAAATACAAAAAAAAGATTTTGAATTGCTTACTTATTATGGTGAATTTTTAAAAAAAGAAATTCAAGAAGCTTTAGACGAACATGAAAATCAAACTGGGCAAAAACTAAATCTTTATTCTAGTGGTTTAAAAATATATACATCTATTGATGCAAGAATGCAAGATTATGCAGAAAAAGCTGTAAAAACACACCTCAGTAAATTACAGATTTTATTCAATCATTTTCAAAAAA
Organism: Blattabacterium cuenoti; assembly: GCF_014251575.1. Lineage (NCBI taxonomy): Bacteria > Pseudomonadati > Bacteroidota > Flavobacteriia > Flavobacteriales > Blattabacteriaceae > Blattabacterium > Blattabacterium cuenoti. Next base: position 380,639 of record NZ_CP059191.1, read on the forward strand.
AAAACAAAAATGCTCCATTTTTGAATATATCTCAAGAAAAAACAAAAAGAATATTAATATCTGCTATGCATAGAACTTCTCTTTACCAAGATTTGAAACAAAAAGGATTAACAGAAGAAAAAATTTTAGAAAAATTTAAAAAGCCACAATCAATAAAATTGTTTACTTGGAATGGACCAAAAAAAGTATTAATCTCTCCATGGAATTTTCTTCGTTATCAAAAAAGTATTATTCAAGCTGGTTTGTTATCTATAGAGCCATCTACTGGGTTTATAAAAGCATGGGTAGGGGGAATAGATTTCAATTATTTTCAATATGATCATGTGGCACAAACACAACGTCAAGTTGGTTCTGTTTTCAAACCCATTTTGTATGCTACTGCTATTAATGAATTGCATTATAATCCTTGTACAAAAATTTCAAATGAAAAATTTCATTTAGGAAAATGGAGTCCTAGGAATTCTAATGGAAAATATGGAGGATCCCTTACATTAAAAGATGGTTTAGCTTTATCTGTAAATACGATTTCAGCCCGCTTGATATCACAAATTACTCCAGGTCCAGTAATTAGTTTAGCAAAAAAAATGGGTATAAAATCTATGATTCCTGAACATCCATCTATAGCTCTTGGTTCTGCAGATCTAACATTATATGAAATGACAGGAGCATTCAATACATTTACCAATTATGGTTTTTACGTAAAGCCCAGTATTTTAGTTAAAATAGAGGATGAAAACGGAAATTTAATCAAAGAAAATATAGATCTTAGCAGAAGACAAGTTTTTAGTGAAGAAGTAGCATATATTATGTTAAAACTAATGCAAGGAGTTGTTAAATATGGAACAGCTAAAAGATTACAGAAATATAATATTATAGGAGATATAGCTGGAAAAACTGGAACAACTAATGAAAACTCAGATGGATGGTTCATCGGAATGGTCCCCAATTTAACTACTGGAGTTTGGGTTGGTTGGGAAGATAGATTTTCTCATTTCGAGAATATTAAATTGGGGCAGGGAGCGAATATGGCTTTGCCTATATGGGCCTATTATATGAAAAATTTATATAAAGATATTAATCTGATTTATAATCATCAATTATTTTTTCATAAACCTAAAAATTATCAATATCATTGGGATCAATGTGAGGAAAATCATCTGTTCAAAGAAGAAGAAAATATTATTGAAGAAAAAGAAAATAAAAATTCTTTGAAAGAAATTATAGATATTAATGAAAATTTAAATAATGAAAATAATAAAGATTACGATAAATGATCAAAAGAATATTAGTTTTAGAAAAAAATCATCCTTTTATTATATACAAACTAAAAAAAGAAGGATTTATTTGTGATGAAAATTATTATGACTCAACCGATAAAATTGATATATCTGTATATGATGGGGTCATTTTAAGAAGCAGATTAAAAATAGATAAAAAATTTATTAAAAAAGCTAAAAACTTAAAATTTATAGCTAGAATTGGATCTGGAATAGAAAACATAGACAAAGATTATGCTTCAAAAAAAGGAATCACTTTAATTTCTTCTCCAGAAGGGAATAAAGATGCTGTAGCAGAACATGCAATAGGAATGCTTTTATGTATCATGAACCATATCATTCCTTCTCATCAACAAATTAAAAAAGGAAAATGGGATAGAGAAAATAATAGAGGAATGGAAATCATGGGAAAAACAATAGGGATTATTGGATATGGAAATACTGGAAAAGCTTTTGCAAAAAAACTTTCAGGATTTGATGCTAGAATATTATGTTATGATATTTTACCTAAAATCGGTGATACTTATGCAATGCAAGTTGACATGAATACAATTTTTAAAAAATCAGACGTAATCAGTTTGCATGTCCCTTATACAAAAGAAACAAAAGGAATGATTAATTATAATTTTATAAAAAAATTTTACAAGCCTTTTTATTTGATAAATACTTCTCGTGGGGGATGTGTTCTAACAAATCATTTAGTCAAAGCATTAAGAAACGGAAAAATATATGGAGCTTGTTTAGATGTATTAGAGTATGAAAATTTTTCTTTTGAAAATATTTTTCATTATCATAAACTTTCAAAAAATTTTTTTGATCTTATTCATTCTAATAAAGTTGTATTAACTCCACATGTTGCTGGATGGACTCAAGAATCAAAATCCAAGATGGATAAAAAAATTGTCGAAAAAATTCTTTTATTAAACAAACTATTAATTGAAAAAACAATTATACAAAATCCTCACGCTCCAGATAATTACCAAAATTCCTATAGATAGAAACATTATTTTTATAGGAAGTTTTCCGGATATTTTTGCTGCTAAAGGCGCAGCAAATAATCCTCCAAAAACTAATCCAAAAACTATTCTCCAGTAGTTAATTCCTAATAAAGAAAAAAAAGTTAAAGTACTCGAAAGAGTTACAAAAAATTCAGATAAACTTACCGATCCTATAACATATTTTGGAGTTCTTCCCTTTGATATTAAAGTGCTAGTAACAAAAGGGCCCCATCTTCCACCTACAAAAGAATCTAAAAAACCTCCACATCCTGCGAGACACCCTATTTTTCTAGTTTTTTTGTGATCCTTTTTCCATGTCTTTAACAAAATTTTAACTCCAAAGAAAAAAGTATAAGAAGCTAACATTGGTTTAAAAATAGCGTAAGACTCTCCAAATTTAGCAAGCAAAAAAGCTACAACAATAGAACCTATAACTCCTGGGATAAGTAATATTTTAAATAATTTTTTGTTTACATTTCCCATCTTATAATGACTCAATCCAGATATTCCGCTAGAGAATATCTCTGCAGTATGTATACTAGCACTGATTGAAGGAAGAGGAATTCCAAAAGAAAGTAATATAGTCGTACAAGTTAGACCATATCCCATTCCTATAGCTCCATCAACGAGTTGTGCAAAAAAACCAGTAAAAATTAGATATAAAAAATTTTGATTAAAATGATCCAATATTTTTTGAAAAAAAATACTTTTTGTTAAAAAATGTAGAAAAAAACTGATAGTAATAATAAGTCCTATTATAAAAAACAAATACTTTATTAAATTTTTATGTAATTTGTTTTCTTTCAATGATGTTTTTTTGATCAACCATTTTTCAGTTATTAAATTGAGAATTTTCACTTTATATTCAAAATTTCCTTTTAGTTTTTTTCGTATTTTACACATATTTATCAACACGTCATCTAATTCATGTGGTAAAACATTTATAAAAATTTCTTTCAAACTGTAGGAGACTTTCCGTTAGTAGAAATAGCTATCTTTAAATTTCCTTTTTGTACAATAGACCCCATATAAAAATCACAAAGATCAGGAGCATCAGGAACATTAACCAATTTATGGATCTTCAGAATCAGAAAAACCAATTACAGTTCCTAACCTAGAATAAGTTTTATAATTACCATGAGTAGTAGATAATCCTCCTCCAACAGATATGTTAAACCCTTTTAAAATTTTAGATTTATTGTCAATAATAGCAATTAAACCTATATCATTAGCAAAAACGTCGACATCATTATTAGGAGGGATTGCTATAGAAATTTTGAATTTACTAGGTAAATAAGTTTCCTTGTAAAGAGGATCTTTTTCTTCTTTTTTTTCATATATCTTATTTCTATCTAACCAAATTTCATAGTAATATTTTGTTTTAGGAAGTAACATATTGCTAATTTTAGTAGCATAATTCAAAATTTCTTCACGAGAGTATTTACTGTCTATATAGGTACTGCATACCACATTTCTGTTAACATCTCCACATGTAGCAATAGAATCCAATTGATGAATATCAAAAAATTGAATAGTTGGTTTTATTTTGGATTTTATCAATCCATGTAATTGAATTATTTGTCTAGTCGTTATTTTGATGACTCCAGTTGAATTTTATTCTGAAATATTATGAATAGATACCCATTGTTTATGATTGATAAGACCTCCTGGAATTCTTAAACGTATCATAAAAGAATATAATCTTTCCAGTTTTTTTTTAGATCTCTCTTTTCTTATATCTCTATCATCTTGTTGATAGAACCCATGAAATTTAATAATTACTTGATCGTCATCATAAAGACCACCAGATAATTCATTTTGTAAACTATCTATAAGAGTCTCCCTAAGTCCTATGCTTTCTTTTTTTATTTTTTCTTATTTTGTTATACGAGATATTTTCATGTTTACAAAATTGAATTTTTCATCAATTTTTTTAGTATACGTCTTTTAAATATCTTCCATGTTTTTTCATTTCTTTCATAAAAGATTCTGGATCACATCCTCCTACTTCCTCTATTACACGAAAGATCATTTTTTCAACATCTATGCTCATAGGATTTTTTTTTCCACAAACATAGATATATGCTCCATTTTTTATCCATGAAAAAAATTCTATTCTATTTTCCCATATTTTATCTTGTACATATATTTTTTTTTCTTGATCTCTAGAGAAAGAGAGACTGATTCGATTAAGAACTCCTTTTTTTTTCCAATTTTGGATTTCTGTTTGATACAAAAAGTCTGAATAAAAATGTTGATCTCCAAAAAATAGCCAATTTTTCCCTGTAGCTTCTATAGCTTCTCTTTCATATAAAAAAGAACGAAAAGGAGCTATTCCGGTTCCAGGTCCAATAAGGATTATGTCTTTTTCAGAATTTTTTGGTAATCTAAACAATTGATTTCTATAAATAAAAAATGATAATTTTTCTCCTTCCTTTAACTTAGATAAAAAATCAGAGCAATGACCATATACAGTTTCTCCATTCAATTGAAAACTATGACGAGATACAGTAATATGTATTTCATTATAATGAGCTTTAGGAGAAGAAGAAATGGAATATAATCTTGGTTTGATAGGTTCCATTATTTTTATTAAATCTCTTAATGAAAATTCCTTTTTTATAGGAAATTCTTTTAAAAGATCAATCAGTTTCCATTTTCGATTAGAAGGAATATTTTTTTTTTCAGATAAAAAAGAATATTTTTTTAAAAAATTATCTGATAAATTAAAAATATTAAATTCTTTCTTGAAAAGATTAAATATATTTATTTCAGATCCTTTTTTTTTTCTATTTCTTAAAATATATTCTATAATATCATGTATTTCATTCGAAGAATTTTCAGGAAACACTCCTATAGAATCACCCGGAAGATATTTAACTTCATTTTGAACAGAAATTTCAACATGATAAATTTCTTTATTAGACCCTCTTTTTTTATCACTTAAAAGGATATTATTCAAAACTTTTCCACATATTTTTTCCCTTCTATTTTCTGTATTTTTTTCATATTTTTTTTTTGAAAAAAATTCAAAATTTCTAAAAACCATTTATTTGCTTTTTCTTCATAATCGACATCACATTTATGCAATGGAACGATTCTGATTGCTCCTATGTTATTCAAACGTTTATCTACATCGACCCCCGCTTTACAAAAGTAAGAATAAGATTTATCTCCTAAAGCTAATACACTGTATTTTAAATGATTAAGATTAATTTTTTGATTTTCATGAATAAAATCAAAAAAATCTTTTGCGGAAGAAGGTGGTTCTCCTTCTCCATGTGTACTAATTATTACGAATAAATAATCTTCTTTTTCCAAATCTTGCAAACGATATTGATCTAAACTCATCAATTTCATTTGCAATTTTTTATTTTTTGCTTTTTGATAAATGTCAAAAGCTAAATTTTTGGCATTTCCTGTCTCTGTCCCATAAACTAACGTAATTTTTTCCTCTTTATTTAATTCTTTAGAAGATTTTTTAGTATTAGAAGATAATAATCCAGACATATAGCCACACATCCAAATAATCTCTTCTATAGAGGATTCTTTGATTAAATTAAAAAATGTTTTTTTATTTGATTCAGATAACATTTTATTCAATTTTATAAAAGAAAATATTAATAAATATCACTCAAAATAATTTTTTTTCTCTTTGAAATAATGATGTAAAACCACTATTTTACCTACAATGACTAAAAAGAAGGAGACATAAAATGATTCAAAGCTTTTATAGTAATCAAATCAGGATCTCCTGGTCCTGCTGAAAAATTACTTTTTTTGTTATCATAAAAAAAGATTTTCAACTGAAAGATATCTTTCTCCAGTATCATAATTAAACGTCAATATTATGGATTTTTCAGAAAAATTAGATAATTGTTGATCTATAGCAGATAGAACCGCTCCTGTAGAGATTCCAACAAGAATTCCTTCTTTTTTTGCTATTTTACGAACAAAAGTAAAAGCATCTTCTTTTGAAACTAAAAAAGATCCATCTAATATTTTTACATTCAAAATGGAAGGGATAAAACCTGCACCTAATCCTTGTAAAGAATGCGGATTTGATTCGCCTCCAAATATCACTGGAGATTCCACAGGTTCCACAGAAAAAATTTTTAGATTAGGATATTTATTTTTTAATACTTCTCCTATACCAGTAATATGTCCACCAGTTCCAACTCCTGTAATAAAATAATCTATTCCTTCAGGAAAAGCATCTATGATTTCTTTTGCTGTTGTATTTTTATGAATATTTGGATTAGATATATTATCAAATTGTTTAGGCATCCAGGAATTAGAAATTGTATCAATTAGTTCTTCTGCTTTTTTAATAGCACCATTCATTCCTTTTTCTCTTGGAGTTAAAACAAATTTTGCTCCAAAAATAGAAAATAATTTTCTTCTTTCAATACTCATAGATTCTGGCATGACTAAAATAAGACGATAATCTTTCACAGCACAAACCATAGCTAATCCTATTCCTGTATTTCCAGAAGTAGGTTCTATGATAATATCTCCTTTATGGAGGGCTCCTTTTTTTTCAGCATCTTCTATCATAGATAGTGCTATTCTATCTTTTATACTTCCTCCTGGATTATTTTTTTCTAATTTCATCCAAATTTGGTGATTCGGATATAATTTATTAAGACGAACATGAGGTGTATTTCCAATAGTTTTTAAAATACTATCAAATTTCATTTTTTTTCTTTTTTTTATTATATCATAAAATTAATAGGATCAGGAAAAGGACTATTATTTCTCATTTTTATTTCGCTTTTTTGATATACTATAGAAAAAGGAGGAACACTTCGTGTTAACCAAACATTTCCTCCAATTACACTATCATGACCTACTATAGTTTTTCCTCCTAAAATCGTAGCCCCCGCATAAATAGTAACTTGATCTTCTATAGTAGGATGACGTTTTTGATTAGATAATTTTTTATCCACATGAATAGCTCCCAAAGTAACTCCTTGATATATTTTAACTTTATTTCCTATTTTTGTACTGGAACCTATAACTATTCCTGTTCCATGATCAATTGCAAAAGATGTCCCTATTTCTGCAGATGCATGAATATCTACTCCTGTTTTACTGTGTGCATATTCTGTAATCAATCTTGGAATAATTGGAATTTTCTGAATCCAAAATTGATGAGCTATTCTGTATAATGCAGTAGCGAAAAAACCAGGGTAAGAAAGAAAAATTTCTTCTACAACTGTTGCAGCAGGATCAGATTCCAAGATAGCATAAGCGTCTATTATCAATGTTTGATAAATATTGGGAAGTTCTTCAAAAAATTTTTTAGAAAGATTATTAGAATTTTTTTGATCAATATTTAATTCAAGAAAAATTTCATATAAAAAATTAAAGAGTTTTTTATAATTCTTTTTGAGAAAAACTTTATTTTGTAAAGTATATCGATCAGAAGTAAATAGAAAATTAAATAAAGCTTCTATAAATTCCTCAGATTTTTTTTTATTAGGAAAAGGATTTCTTTTTTTGTTATCTTCAAATATAATATTTAAAAAATCTAACATTTATTTAATTTAATTTATTGAATCATACAAGCAGCCACTGTAGAATAACTTGTTTCATCTATTAAAATGCAAGATCCATTTTCTTTTATTTTTTTATAAGGATCATGTGGAACTGGTACAGATGTTTTTACTTTCACTTTAACTAAATCATTCAACACAGCATGATCAGGTGTATTTTCTTTTTTTAGAGTATTCACATCTATACGATAAAAAATATTTTTAATCCGAACTGTAACTTGAAAACAGTGAATTTGAAATAAATACTGATTTCCCATTTTTAATGGTTTATTTGACATCCAGAAAATAATCATCTCAAATTCTTGAGAAAAAATAGGAAGATCATCATCTTTTTTCACTATAAGATTTCCACGAGAAACGTCTATTTCATCTTCTAAATACATAACTATACTCTGTGGATAAAATCCTTCCTCTACTCTTAATCCACATTTTTCTATTTTTTTTATAAATGTATGATTTTCATATGGATAAATGATAATTTCATCTCCAACTTTATATATTCCACTAATAATTTTTCCAGCATATCCACGAGATGTATCATACTTATTACTGGAACGAATGACATATTGAACTGTATATATAGAAGCTTCTAAATAAGTTTTTCTTTGAATCACAACATTTTCCAATAAAGAAAAAAGACTCGGTCCAGTATACCATTTCATATGATATGATTTATCTACTACATTATCTCCATTTTTTGCACTAATTGGAATCATGTCTACGTCATTTAAACCTACTGGATGATATTTAATCAAATGATATTTTGAATCCCATTCCAAATCATTCAATTTTTTTCTTTCTACAGAATGTTCTGCACGCAATCCAGTGACCCATACAAAATTTCCTTGTAAAGCTCTTTTTAGGGGTTCTACTTTGCGTAAAAAACAACATTTTATTCTATTTTTTACATTATCATAAAATGAATTTGGTCCATTTTTTGACAAAAAATCCTCTAATTTATCTTGATTAGGATAATAAGCAGAAATAGAATATTCATAAAATTTATTTGTATCTTTCCAAACTTTATAAGTTTCTTCAAACAACCTTCCTGTATCTAAAGTGAATATTTTTATGGAAATTTCATTTGATAAAATAAAATGAGAAATTAATTGATCCTCAATATTCAAGATTGTAGAAAAAACGATTTTTCCTGTAAAAAAATTTGAAAGAGCTCTTAATTTATCCTCTACAGAAAAAGAGGACTTGATTTCTTTTGAAAGATCAGATAAACATTCTTGTGATGAAATTTTCCATTTCATATTTTTCATTCATTACCATAAAAACAAAAAACCCTTCGAATCATTCAAAGGGATGGTAAATAGATACCAAATACATTCTTGTTACACAAATATAAGAATTTCTTTTATTATTAAATATTTTGCCAAAAATATGTAATATTATTTTGTTTAAAAAAATTTTGCAAATTCATGAAAAAAATTAAAGTAAATAATCCTATAGTAGAAATAGATGGAGATGAAATGGCTAGAATTATATGGAAATATATTAAAAAATATTTTATTTTTCCTTACTTAGATATAGATATCATTTATTTCGATCTAGGAATCGAAAATAGAAATCTTACCAATGATCAAATTACCATAAAGGCTGCTTATGCCATAAAAAAATATAATGTTGGAATTAAATGTGCGACAATAACACCGGATGAAGACAGAATGAAAGAATTTCATTTAAAAAAAATGTGGAAATCTCCAAATGGAACTATACGGAACATTATTAATGGAACCGTTTTCAGAGAACCTATCATAGTTAATAACATTCCTCGTTTAATCCAAAATTGGAAAAAGCCTATATGTATCGCCCGGCATGCTTATGCAGACCAATATAAAGCAACAGATTTTATAATTGAGGAAAAAGGAAAATTGTATATTTATTTTCTTCCAGATAACAATAAAAATAAATTAAAAAAATTTGAAATCCATCATTTCATGGGACCTGGAATTGCTATGGGAATGTACAACACTGATCAATCCATATGTGGATTTGCTCGTTCTTGTTTTAATTATTCCATACATAAAAAATTGCCTCTTTTTCTTTCTACCAAAAACACCATTCTGAAATCATATGATGGAAAATATAAAAAAATTTTTAAAGACTTATATGAAAATGAATTTCAATCAAAATTTGAAGAACTAAAAATCAGTTATGAACATCGTTTAATAGATGATATGATAGCAAAAGCTATCAAATCGAATGGAGGATTTATATGGGCTTGTAAAAATTATGATGGAGATGTACAATCTGATTGTATTGCTCAAGGATTTGGTTCATTAGGAATGATGACTTCAGTTCTACTTACTCCAGATGGAAAAACTTTAGAATCTGAAGCAGCTCATGGAACTATAACTAGACATTATAGATTATATCAGAAAGGACAAAAAACTTCCACAAATCCTATTGCTTCTATTTTTTCTTGGACTAGAGGTCTTAAACATCGTGCTTTTTTAGATAAAAATGTGGATTTAAAATATTTTTCTGAAAAAATGGAAGAAGCATGTATAGATTTTATAGAATCCGGAAAAATGACCAAAGATTTGTTTAAATTAGCTTATGGAAGTGAATATAACAATGAAAAAAATTATTTAGATACCAAAACCTTTCTAAAAGAATTAAAAATTTTTTTCGATAAAAGAATATAATACAAATTTTCATGTTTTTATTTTTTGAATTAATTTTTTCATAATCTCTTTTCTTCTCACTTTCCCAAGTGAATTTTCTATAAAATGAGGAAAAAAGAAAATATTTTTTGGTTTGTAAAATTTATTTTTTCCATTAAAAATAACTTCTGGAAGTTTGAATGGAAAAGGATCTCCCTCAATAATTAATACTATTTTTTCCCCAAAAATTTTATCTGGAATTGAAGATATGAAAAATCTTTTATGAAAAGGGATAAAAGAACTTATATTTTTTTCTATTAATTCAGGAATAATTTTTATTCCTCCACTATTGATTACATTATCATATCTTCCTATCCAGTAAAATGTATCACTAGATATCATATGAACTATATCATTTGTTTGTATAAAAGAATCCATAGAATAAATTTTTAAACAATTTCTTTCATCTACACTCAAATGTATATCTTGAAATGATTTATAAAAAGTAAGTTTATTTGAACCATTAATTTTTCTTAGAGCTATATGACCTAATGTTTCTGTCATTCCATAAGTTTCATAACAAATAGTTGAAATATTTTGCAATTTTTTTTCTAAAAAATTGGAAATGGAACATCCTCCTATTAAAATAATCTTAATATATTCTAAATATTTTAAGCTAAAAAAAACTTGCATGGGGACCATTGATATAATATCGAAACATTCTTTGATATTTATCAAAGGATTAGATGATGGAGGAACACAATAGATTTTCCACTTAAAAATAATAGCACGAACTAAAAACATTTTAGCTGCTATAAAGTCTGGAGATAAACATAATAATCCTCTGATTCCTCTTTTTTCTAGTTTTAAAAATTCTACAGTTTTTATAGCTCTTTCAAACATATGCTTTTTTTTCAAAAATATTATTTTTGGAGAACCTGTTGTTCCAGAAGTTGAAACAGATAATACAGATTCATTATCATACCACTTTTTTAAAAATGAAAAAATAGCGTTTCTCCAATGAAAATCTTTTTTGCAAGAATTATAATAAGAATCAGTCAATGTTTTTTTAGAAGAAAAATCTATCCACATATTTTCATTTATTAAAATATTTTCCATTTCATAGATGGATTATACCAAATAGAACCTTTATTAATTTCTAAAGGAGACCTCCAGTTATTCACATATAAAACTCCTGTATTTAATCCATGAACATTAGAGTTTTGATATTTTTTTTTCATCATAAAAGTCCATTGAGCGGCAGCATTAATCCCAATATTACTTTCTAAAGAAGAACTAATCCACCATTTAATTTTTCTTTTATCAGCTTCTAATATCCATTCTTTAGATCCATAAAAACCTCCATTTATGCTAGGCTTCAATACAACATATTTAGGACAAATAACATCCAATAATCTTTTTTTATCTTTCAATTCATGAATTCCTACTAATTCTTCATCTAATGCTATAGGTAATTTTGATTTTTTACAAATTTCTGACATTTTTTTCCAATTTCCGGATAAAATAGGCTGTTCCATTGAATGAACTATATTTAAATCATAAAGTTTATTTAAACAATACAAAACTTTTTGAAAATTTTCAAAACAACCATTTGCATCTAAACGTATTTTTATATATGGATATTTTTTTTTAATTTTTTTTAAAATTAAATACTGATCTTCAAAAGAATCCACACTCGTTTTCATTTTTATAAATGAAAAACCTTTAATAATTTTTTTTTCTATTTCTTTTATTATATCGTTTTTTACACCCTTCTTTTTTTTAAAAGAATTAAGCCATATCAAAGCATTTATAGATATACCTTTTTCTCCATGAGTAAATTCAGAATCATATAATATAGGGAATTTGTTTTTTAAACTTAAAAAAGCTTGTTCTAATCCAAAAAAAATGGATGAATATGAAATATATTTACGATAATAATGTATTTCTGTTTTTTTTAAATAAATCACCTTTTTGGAAAGACTCTCTAATTCATTTTTAAAGTGATTTAAATTTTTTGAAACTTCCAATATTGGATTACATTCTCCTATCCCTATTCTATTATTTTGTTTCAATATAATAAACCAAATAGTATTATGATTAAATATTCTATTGGAGTTAAATATTTTTCTTCTGAAAAAGAAAGTTTTTTTTTTAAAAAAAAATTTATTTTATCCATTATTTAAAGAAATATAGTTTCTCCCATTTCTAACAGAATTAGTTCTTTTCCTTTTTTAGAAAATCTTTTTTTAGCTTCATTTTTATTAATTTGAATTTCTTCAAAAGTATCATAATGAACTCCTAATATTTTTTTGCATTTCAGAAAATCTGAAGCAATAATTGCTTCTTCTATATCCATTGTATATCTACCTCCTATCGGTAAAATAGAAAGTTTTAGTTTTCCAAAATTAGGAATAATATGCATTTCACTCGTCAAAGAAGTATCTCCCGATATATATAAATTACCCTCATCTGTATGTAACAAAAAACCGCCAGCATTTCCACCATAAGTTCCATCATTAAAAACACTAGAATGAGATGCCCAAACATATTTTAATTTACCAAAAGAAAAAGAAATAAAAGATCCATAATTCATACCATATGTTTTGATTCCTTTTTTTTCAAAATAATTAGAAATTTCATAATTAGAAATAACTAAAACATTATTGAATTTTTGTGAAAAAAATTCTACATCACATACGTGGTCATAATGTGCATGAGTTAATAATATATAATCTACTTTTTTTAAATGATCAAAATATTTCAAAAAATTTTTATTTTGAAAAACAGGATTACCAGAAAAAAAAGGATCTATTAATAAATATTTATCATGTATTTCTAATGAAAATGTGCTATGAGAAAAAAAAGTTATTTTCATAATATTTATAAAAAATTGCTGATACCTATACTTAATCCATACAAAAAAACAATTAAAATTAATCTTTTTAGTTCTAAATTGAATAAATTATTCTTCTTTAAAAAAAGGATTCTTTTAACATGAAAAATCAAAAAAATAACGACTAGTATAAAAAAAATACACTGAAAAATCGTTTTTTGATTCAAAAGAATAAAAAAAATTCCTAAAAGAACTGAAATAAATAAGGAAATTACATGATATAATTTTGCACGTTTTATTCCCAACCATACTGCCATAGTATATTTACCGTTTTCATAATCATTATCTATATCTCTCATATTATTTATATTTAGAACAGCTACATTTAATAATCCCATAGATGAAGATAATAAAAACATATCCATATGTAAAGCATTTGTATATAAAAAATAACTTCCTTCTACCGAAAAAAGACCAAAAAAAATGAAAACAAATAAATCTCCCATTCCTACCACGTATCCATAAGGAGAAGATCCAATAGAATATTTTATAGAACCATAAATACAAACAAAAATTCCTATAAAATAGAATAAAAAAACAAAAATATTTTTATACAAAATACTTTGATAAAGTAATAAAAATCCTGATAAAAAAGATAATACGGAAAATAAATAAATAGCTTTCTTCATATCTAATAAGGAAAGAAACCCACATTGAATTGTTCTTTTAGGACCTATACGTTTAAAATTATCAACTCCTGTTATACTATCTCCATAATCATTTGAAAAATTAGCCAGTATTTGCAATAATAAAGCTGTAATAACACATAAAATGTATGTGTGTAAATTTACAGAAACTCTAGACTTAGATATAAGATAACTTAAAGTTATTCCAGAAAAGGATAAAGGTAAAGTATGTAAACGAGCTGCATGGATCCAATATTTTAATTTCATAAAAATCTTGTAAATTTTTTAAAATTAGGATCTCTTTTTTCTAAAAAAGCTTTTTTTCCTTCCTGAGACTCTTCCATCAAATAAAACATTAAAGTGGCATCTCCTGCCAACTGCATTAATCCATGTTGTCCATCTAATTCCGCATTTAAACAACGCTTGATCATCCTTAAAGACATAGGGCTTTTTTTCTGTATTGTTTTACACCATTTTATAGTTTCTTCCTCTAATTTTTCTTGACTTACAACTTTATTGATCAATCCCATTTTCAATGCTTCTTTAGCCGTGTATTTTTTACACAAAAACCACATTTCTCGTGTCTTTTTTTGACCAATATGACGAGCTAAATAAGAACATCCAAATCCTCCATCAAAAGAACCTACTTTAGGACCAACTTGACTAAAAATAGCATTATCAGATGCAATAGTCAGATCGCAAACTACATGTAATACGTGCCCTCCTCCTATAGCATAACCATTTACCATAGCTATAACAGGTTTAGGTATTTCTCTTATTCTCTTATAAAAATCTAAAATATTCAATCTTGTGGTTCCATCTTTTCCCAAATAACCACCCAACCCCCTTGTTGTTTGATCCCCTCCAGAACAAAAAGATTTATCTCCAGCCCCCGTTATAATTAATATATCTATATCAATTCTATTGCTACATATATCCACAGCATCCATCATTTCATTTACTGTTTCTACACGAAATGCATTATGACACCATGGTCTGTTTATTTCTATTTTAGAAACTCCTTTCCAAAAAAGAAATAAAATATCTTCATATTTTTTGATTGGGATCCAATCTATCTCCAAGGTAGAATTCATAAAAAAATAAATTAAAAATTGATGTTTATTTTTACATTTTTACAAAATAACAAAAAAATACTTCAATTATGCTATGTTTCGTAATATATTATCAGTATCTACAGGAGTAATAATAAGCATCATAGAAATACTATTTTCTATCAAATTTATAAAAAAATGGTTTATACAAACACAATCCATCCCGATAAAAAAATTAAAAAACGTTCTTGTTGAAGCTCCAACTGAATTTTTTTTGGTTATGATTTTTTTCTATGCTTTTAGTGCTTTGTTAGGAGGGACAATAACTGCTTTTTTTGCACGAAACGCAAAAAAAGCTTATGCTATGTTGACGGGATTTATTTTATTTTTTATAGCATTATTTCATGGATTTTTCTATCCATTTCCTTTATGGTTTAAAATAGTAATACTTCCACTTTTTTTTCCTTTTTCGTATTTAGGAGGAAACTTTATAGAATTCTTACAAAGAAAAAAATGGATAAATTAATAAATAAACAAATCCGGAGATGTATCCAATCAAAGCTATCCAACTAATTTTTTTCAAGTACCAAAAAAAATCTATTTTTTCCATTCCCATAGCAGCTACTCCTGCAGCAGAACCTATAAGAAAAATGCTTCCTCCTGTTCCAGAAACATAAGCTATAAAATGCCATAAATCATGATCAATTGGATAAGAAGAAAACATGGCTATAGTAGCGGCGACCAAAGGGACATTATCTATAATAGAAGAAATCAATCCAAATATAAAAGTTGTAATTTTCCATGTATAAACAGTCTCATTTATCCAATGAGATAAACTATATAATTTTCCCAAGGATTCCAAAGAAGAAACTGAAAGTAAAATACCCAAAAAAAACAAAATACTAGAAAAATCCAATTTTTTAAAAATATCGTCTATAGATAAAATAGACTCTGATTTATATTTTTTAACGATACAAAGAATAATTCCAAGAGAAAACATCATACCCATGTATGGAGGAACCCCAGTTATAGTTTTGAAAATAGGAACAAGCAACATTAAAAAAAGACCTACTTTCAACATAAAAAAACCTCTATTGAGATTATCTTTTGATAATTTATTTTTTTTAACTTGAAAAGTTCCATTAAATACAGGCATAAAAGATGCTATCAAAGTGGAAATAAACATGCATAATATAGATGGAACAAGTATCTTTTTAAGAAGATGTATAGTCGTTACTTTATTAGAAATCCACAACATTGTTGTAGTTATATCCCCAATTGGGGACCAAACTCCTCCTGCATTAGCAGATATCACAACTGATCCCAAATAATATAAACGTTCTTTATAATTAGAAACTGTTTTTCTAAGAAGAGAAATTAAAACTATAGTTGCTGTTAGATTATCTATTATTGCAGATAATAAAAAAGAAACTAAACTTATTATCCACAAAAATCTACGTTTAGTATTCGTGTAAAATAATTCTCTCAAAGCTTCAAATCCGGAATACTTTTCAATTACAGAAATAATAGACATAGCTCCAATAAGAAAAAAAACAATTTCAGAAGCTTTACCTAAATGAAGTAATAACAAATATTTGGGATCCTTTTTAATTATTAAATGTTGGTCAAATTCATAAACAGGAAGATTAAATAACATAATAAATGACCAACAAGTGGTAGCCATCAGAATGGCTGGAATAACTTTATTTAAAGAAAATAAGTTTTCAAGAGTAATAAATAAATATCCAAGTATAAAAATTAAAATTACCATTGATTCTTAATTCATCATTGATGGAATATTTTTTTTATGTTTGATTCCATCCTGAATAAAAAGAATATTGACCAAGCGTTTCTTCAATGCGTAATAATTGATTGTATTTTGAAATTCTTTCAGAACGACAAATAGAACCTGTTTTGATTTGTTCAATATTTAATGCAACAGAAAAATCTGCTATGAAAGAATCCTCTGTTTCTCCAGAACGATGAGATATAATATTCTTATACTTGTTCTTTTTAGCCAAATTAATTGTTTCAATTGTTTCTGTTAATGTTCCTACTTGATTAACTTTTATAAGAATAGAATTTGCTATTTTCTTTTTGATTCCTTCATTTAGTTTGCAAACTTGAGTAACAAAAAGATCATCTCCTACTAATTGAATCTTGTCTCCCATTTCATCCGTTAATAATTTCCACCCTTCCCAATCATTTTGATCCATTCCATCTTCAATAGATATAATTGGATATCTTTTAATTAAATAGGATAAATAATGAACATGTTCTTCTTTAGACTTTTCTGAAGTTTCTGTTTTTTTTTCAAATTTAGAATAGTCATATTGATTATCTTTATAAAATTCAGATGCAGCACAATCTATAGCTATTCCTATTTGATCATAAGGTTCATAATTCGCCATATGTATAGCTTCTAATATATGATCCAAAACATCTTCTATTCCATCAAAATTAGGAGAAAAACCTCCTTCATCACCAACACTTGTTGAAAAACCTTTTTTATGTAAAAGATTTTTTAATTGATAAAAAACCTTATGTCCCATTTGAAGTGCTTCCATAAAACTATTAGACTTAACAGGAACTATCATAAATTCTTGAAAAGCTATAGGAGAATTGGAATGTCTTCCTCCGTTTACAATATTAATTAAAGGAGTAGGCAGTTTATTCGTATAAACTCCTCCTAAATATTTATAAAGAGGAATTTTTAGTTCATTAGATGCAGCTCTCGCCACTGCTAATGAGATAGCTAAAATTGAATTAGAACCCAATCTTTTTTTATTAACTGTCCCATCTAATTCTAACATCAGTTTATCAATATAAACTTGATCAAATATAGATTTTCCAATTAATTCAGGATAAATAATATTATTAACATTCTGAACAGCTTTCAATACTCCTTTTCCAAAAAAAACATCTTTTTGATTATCACGTAATTCAAAGGCCTCATGTTCTCCTTTTGAAGCTCCAGACGGAACAGAAGCACGTCCAAACACATTTTTTTCTGTTATTACATCCACTTCAACAGTAGGATTTCCTCTTGAATCTAATATTTGTCTTGCCTTAATTTTTTTTATTTTACTCATTATTCATTTTTTTTTCTACTGCGTCTTACAGATTTTATTATTTTCTTAGATGTATAAATCTTATTAAAATCTACTAATTCAATAAAAGAAAGAGAGGCTTGATCTCCAATACGAAATCCAGTCTTTATAATTCTAGTATATCCACCAGGACGGACACGAACTTTATCAAAAACATTTTTAAACAATTCTGAAACTGCTGTCTTATCTCTTAGAGACGAAAAAATATTTCTTTTAGAATGAGTTGTGTGGATTTTAGATTTTCTAATAATAGGTTCAACATATTTTTTTAGAGCTTTAGCTTTGGCTAAAGTTGTAAAAATTCTTTTTTTCTTAATTAAAGAAGAAGCAAGATTAGAAAGAATAGATTTTCGATGTCCATATTTTCTTCCTAAATGATTATTCTTATTCCTATGATTCATCTATTTTTATTCTTTATTATTTAATAATCTATATTCTAAGATATCCATTCCAAAATATAATCCTTTTTCCTTCATTTTACTTTCCAACTCGTCTAAGGATTTTTTCCCAAAATTCCTCATCTTCAACATATTATTTCGATTACAACTGACCAAA
Organism: Blattabacterium cuenoti; assembly: GCF_014251575.1. NCBI lineage: Bacteria > Pseudomonadati > Bacteroidota > Flavobacteriia > Flavobacteriales > Blattabacteriaceae > Blattabacterium > Blattabacterium cuenoti. Next base: position 399,326 of record NZ_CP059191.1, read on the forward strand.
TCTGCAATAGTTTCTACAGATGCAGATTTTAAACAATTTTTTGTACGAACAGATAAATCCATATCGATTAACCTAGATTTTAACAAAGTACGCATTCGTAAAAATTCTTCATCATATTTTTTATCTTTTTTGATTTCTTCTTGTTTCTTTTTTCCTATTTTATCATAAGAAAAAATAGAAAAATATTGAATTAATATTTTAGATGCTTCCATTAAAGCTGATTTTGGACAAATAGAACCATCCGTTTTAATTTCTAATGAAAGATTCTCAAAATCAATCTTTTGACCAACTCGACAATTTTCTATTGTATATTTTACATTTCTAATAGGAGTATAAATAGAATCTATAGGAATTGTTCCAATCAAATCATCATTATTCCTCTTATTTTCTTCTGCAGGAACATAACCTCTTCCTTCTTCAATTGTGAAACTAATTTCTAGACTCACAGATTCTTCTTTATTACAAATAATCAAATCATCGTTTAAAATTTGAAATCCAGAAATAAATTTATTCAGAATCCCTCCCGTTACCTGTTTCCCATGATGAATAGATGCATTAACTACTTCTTTATGAATTCCTGTTACTTTTCTTTTTAAACGAATTTTTTTAAAATTTAAAATTATTTCAGTCACATCCTCAACTACACCTTCTATAGTAGAAAATTCATATTTAACTCCTTTAATTCGAATAGAAGTAACTGCAAAACCTTTTAAAGATCCTAATAAAACTCTTCTCAATGCATTTCCTAAAGTAATTCCATATCCAGGTTCTAACGGTTTTAAATGAAAAACACCTTTGTTATCTGAAAACTCAGACATTGCAATTCTATCAGGTTTAACAAAATCTAGAATAGCCATATGATGATGTAATGTATGATTAACTATTTTGAATATAATTCAACAATAAGTTGTTCTTTAATATTTTCAGGAATTTGTGTCCTCTTCGGCATCACTCTAAATATACCAAACATATTTTTTTCATCAAAAATTAACCATTCAACTAATGATCCTGCTTTTTTTTGTATACAATCCAATATAACTGGATGTTTTTTAGATTTTTCTTTTACTCCTATTTTATCTCCTGGTTTTAATCTAAAAGATGGAATATTAACTATATGATTATTCACAACAATATGCCTATGTGAAACAATTTGACGTGCAGAAGATCTAGATGGAGCAAGTTTTAATCTAAAAACTATATTGTCGAGACGGCTTTCACATGCTTGCAATAACAATTCTCCAGTAATTCCTTTTTTTCTTGCAGCTTCAAAAAATAACCTTTCAAACTGATTTTCTAATATTCCGTAAGTATATTTTGCTTTTTGTTTTTCTATCAACTGTATAAAATATTCTGAACGTTTTCCTCTACGACGATTATTTCCATGTTGTCCAGATGGATACTTTCTTCTTTCAAAATATTTATCTTCTCCATAAATACATTCTCCAAATCTTCTAGAAATTTTAGTTTTAGGTCCTATGTATTTTGCCATAATTTTCTAATAAATGTTAAACTCTTCTTCTTTTAGGAGGACGACATCCATTATGCGGCAATGGAGTTATATCTTTTATCATTGTTACTATAATTCCAGAATTACTTAAAGCTCGTATAGCTGCATCTCTCCCTGCTCCAGGTCCCTTGACTTTTACTTCAACTTTTTTGATTCCAGCATTTATCCCTTCTTTTGCTACATTTTCTGCGGCCATTTGTGCTGCATACGGTGTATTTTTTTTAGATCCTTTAAAATTCATTTTACCAGCAGAAGACCATGCTATGACTTCCCCTTTTTTATTTGTTAACGTTATAATAATATTATTAAAAGTGGATTGAATATGAGCTTCCCCTAAAGAATCTACAACTACAGATCTTTTTTTCCCCAATGATGATTTTGCCATAAAGATTATTTTTTATTACTTTGTAACCTTTTTTTTATTTGCTACAGTTTTTTTTCTTCCTTTTCTAGTCCTACAATTGTTTTTTGTTTTTTGACCCCTTAGAGGTAACCCTTTTCTATGTCTTGTTCCTATATAACAACCTATATCCATCAATCTTTTGATATTAAATTGTATATCAGATCTTAATTCTCCTTCAATCTTTATATTATTAGATATATATTTTCTGATTTTGCTAATATCATCATCAGACCAATTCTCTACTTTTTTATTTTCATCTATTCCAACAGAACACAAAATTAGTTTTGACAAACTTACCCCTATTCCATATAAATAGGTAAGACCTATAACACCTCTTTTAGATCTAGGAATATCTACCCCTGAAATTCGAACAGCCATTTAACCCTGTTTCTGTTTAAATCTAGGATTTTTTTTGTTAATAATTCGCAAACGTCCTTTTCGACTGACAATTTTACAATTTCCAGTTCTTTTTTTTAAAGAAGCTCTGACTTTCATAATATAATAAATTTTATTAATATCTATAAGTTATCCTCCCTCTTTCTAAATCATAAGAAGACATCTCTAACCTCACTTTATCTCCTGGCAATATTTTTATATAATGCATTCTCATTTTTCCGGATATATGAGCTTTAACAATACATCCGTTTTCCAATTCAACACGAAACATTGCATTTGGAGACGATTCTACAATGGTTCCATCTACTTCAATATGCTTTTGTTTAGCCATAATAACAATTAAATGTATTCAAGTAAGTTATACTTAATTTATATAAATATGAGAAATAATATACAAAAAAAATTATAATCTAGTATATCTTCCACTACGATTTTTCATCATCATCAACCCATCATAATGATAATTTAGTAAATGAATATTCACTTGTTGTGAAACATCCAAAATAACTCCTACTACAATTAACAATGAAGTTCCTCCATAAAATAATGCAAAATTTTGAGTTACTCCTATCCGAAAAACTATAGATGGAAAAATAGCTATTATAGCCAACAAAAAAGCTCCAGGAAACGTAATTTTAGATAAAACATCATCTATGTATTCAGCAGTTTCTTTCCCTGGTTTAATTCTTGGTATATGACCTCCATTTCTTTTCAAATCATCAGCCATTTGATTTACTGGAATTGTAATAGCTGTATAAAAAAAAGTAAATACTATTACCAACAAAGAAATAGTCAAATTGTACCATAATCCATAAATATCTTGAAAAAGATGAAAAAAATTTTTAATTTTTACATTTCTTACATAATCAGAAAAAGTTAAAGGAAAAAGCATAATAGATTGAGAAAATATAATAGGCATAACTCCAGCAGCAGTCATCTTAAGAGGAAGATACTGATGTTTTTTGTGAATTAATTGAGAACCCAACCCCAAAGATTTATAATGGGAAACATATTGAACTGGAATCTTCCTAATGGCTTGAATAATTACAATAGAAAATAAAATAACTAATAACCATAATAAAAATTCAAGAAATAATACTATTAATCCTCCATTTCCAATTTCCAGTTTGCTAAAAATTTCTTTAGCTATAGCATCAGGAAAACGTGCTATTATTCCAGACATAATTATTAAGGAAATTCCGTTCCCTATCCCTTTATCTGTAATTTTATCTCCTAACCACATAGTAAATAAAGTTCCAGATGTCAAAATTATTATTCCTATAACCCAAAACATACTTTTTCCATAAAAAGTATTTATATCAATTAAATAAGTTTTAGAAAAAGAATTTGATGAAAAAGGAATGAATTTTTGGGTTAAAGAAATGAGATAAACAGGGGCTTGTATTAAACATATCCCGACTGTTAACCATCTTGTAATAAAATTAATTTGTTTTCTACCACTTTCTCCATCTCTTTGCAATTTTTGTAAGTAGGGAATAATTATACACATTAATTGAATAATGATAGAAGCAGATATATAAGGCATAATTCCTAAAGCTAAAACTGAAGCACGATTAAAAGCTCCTCCAGTAAAAGAGGATAAAATTTGCATTAATCCTTTAGATCCTGAATTAAATTTTTCCATAAAATCACTAATTCCCAAAGGATTAATTCCTGGAAGAGGGATATAAGCACCAAAACGATATACCAACAATAAACTTAGAGTTATTACTATTTTTCTTCGCAATTCTTTAATGTTCCAAATATGATGAAAAGATGTTAAAAAATTATCCATAATAATTTTTTCATGATATAGATAAAGCTTCCCCACCTGTTTTTTGGATAGATAACAAGGCTTTTTTACTAAACTTAGATGCATATATCTTTAATGAAGCACACAATTCACCCCTTCCCAATATTTTAACCGGATTATTCTTTTTTGATAAATTATTTTTTAATAAAACTTTTTGATCAATAAGATCTTGAATTTTTCCTTGATTCACATAATTTTGAATTGTATCCAAATTAATCAAAGAAAATTTTTTTCTCAAAAAATGTCTTCTAAATCCAAATTTAGGAATTCTTCTTTGAAGAGGCATTTGTCCTCCTTCAAAACCTCTTTTTTTGGAAAATCCAGACCTAGATTTCGCTCCTTTATGTCCTCTTCCACAAGTCCCACCTTTTCCAGATCCTTGCCCTCTTCCCAATCTTAATTTTTTTTTATTAGATCCATTTTTTGGAGACAATTGATTAATATTTCTTGAAGTAATTTTTTCATCCATTATATACTTTTTTAATGGTAATTCCTCTCTGTTTTGCAATAATATGAACATCTCTCATATTACTCAATGCTTTAATAGTAGCTTTAATAACATTATGGTGATTAGAAGATCCTTTAGATTTTGACAAAACGTTTCTTAATCCTGCAGCTTCAAGAACAGCCTTCAAAGGTCCGCCTGCTATAATTCCAGTTCCATCAGATGCTGGTCGAATGAGAATATGAGCCCCTCCATATTTAGCTTCTTGATCATGAGGAATAGTTCCATTAGAAATGCAAACCTTACAAAGGTTCCTTTTAGCTTGTTCTCCAGCTTTGTGAATTGCATCAGGAGCCTCTTTGGATTTTCCAAAACCATAACCTACTATCCCATTTTCATTCCCTTTAACAACAATAGCACTAAAACTAAAATATCTTCTTCCTTTAGTAACCTTACAGACTCTCGTTACTCCAACTAATTTTTCTTTTAATTCTAATCCTGTATATTTTATTCTTTTATCCGATGCCATATTATCTAAAATTCTAATCCAACTTCTCTAATTCCTTCAGCTAAAGATTTCACTCTCCCATGATATAAATATCTTCCTTTGTCAAAAACTAATTTTTTTATTTTCAATTTTTTAGCTCTATTTCCCAGTAATTTACCTACTTCATTAGATAACTCTATTTTTGTTTCTTTATAATGAGAAAATATTTTTTCTCTTGATGATGATGAAACCAAAGTTTTTCCGGTTTCATCATCTATAATTTGTGCATAAATTCCTTTGTTACTTCTAAAGATAGAAATTCTAGGTCGTCCTGATTTTCCAAAAATTCTTTTTGATTTTTTCTTTTTCATTTTTGTTAAAAATTAAGCTGATTTTCCTGATTTTCTACGAACTTCTTCTTTTAAATACCTTATTCCTTTACCTTTATAAGGCTCAGGAACTCTCAAAGATCTAATTTTAGCACTTATCATCCCCAAAAGTTGTTTATCATGAGATTTCAAAATTAGAATAGTATTTTTTCCTTTTTCAGATTCTATCTCTATATGAACTTCCTCAGGAATCTGCATCATAATATTATGAGAAAAACCTAAATTCAGATCCAAAATGTTTTCTTTATAAGAAGCTCTATATCCAATTCCTACTAATTCTAATTCTTTCATAAATCCTTTTGTCACTCCTACAATCATATTGTTAATTAAAACACGATACAATCCATGCAAAGATTTAGATTCCTTATCTTTTTGATTTCTAGTAATTATTAATTGATTTTCATGAAAAATAAATTTCAGTTTTTTAGAAATTTTTTGACTCAAAGATCCTAAAATTCCTTTCACTAATATTTTATTATCAAATATTTTTACATTCACATTTTCAGGAATAAAAATAGGTTTTTTCCCAATTCTAGACATCTTAAAAAAAATTATTTATCATCTCAATACACATAACACAGAATTTCTCCACCTATTCTTTTTTTTCTTGCTTGTTTATCTGTTATTACTCCATTAGAAGTAGAAATTATAGCTATTCCTAATCCATTTAAAACACGAGGTAAATTTTTATACTTACAATATATCCTAAGTCCTGGTTTACTTATTCTGATTATTTGTTGAATAACAGAAATTTTTTCTTGATAGTATTTTAAAGCTATTTTAATAGTTTTTTTATCCTTTTCTATCTTATAACTCAAAATATACCCATCTTCTAACAAAACATTAGCAATTTCTTTTTTTATCTTAGAAGAAGTAACTTCTAAAAATCTATGTTTTGCTAAACTAGCATTTCTAATTCTAGTTAAAAAATCAGCAATTGGATCCATACAAAATAGATTTTTTTCTACCAACTAGCTTTTTTAACACCAGGGATTAGTCCCTGAGAAACTAAATTTCTAAAAACAATACGAGAAACACCAAATTGACGCATATACCCCCTACACCTTCCAGTAATAGAACATCTATTTCTTAAACGAACAGGAGATGCATCTTTAGGTAACTTTTGCAAAAGTTCATAACTTTTTGATTTTTTTAGATTTTTTCTTTTATTTGCATATTTCATTACCATTTTCTCTCTTTTTCTTTGTCTTGCTTTGACTGATTCTTTAGCCATTTTTGTTTTTATTATTAAAAGGTATTCCAAAAAAAGATAAAAGACTTTTAGCTTCTGCATCATTTTTAGCAGAAGTGACAAATGTAATATTCATTCCCATATTTTTTTTAATCTTATCAATATTTATTTCAGGATAAATCACTTGTTCTGTAATTCCCATATTATAATTTCCACGACCATCGAAACTACTTTCTTTTACACCATTAAAATCCCTTACTCTAGGTAGAGAGACTACAATAAGTCTTTCTAAGAACTCAAACATTTTTATTCTTCGTAAAGTAACTTTTACTCCTATAGGCATTCCTTTTCTTAGTTTAAACCCAGACTCATCATGTTTAGAATAACAAAAAATAGCTTTTTGTCCTGTTATGTCTGTTATTTCTTTTATAGAAAAATCTATTATTTTTTTATCTATAACAGATAAACCAATTCCTTGATGAACCACTATTTTTTTTAATTTGGGAACTTCCATAATAGATCTATATCCAAATTTTTTGATTAAATTAGGAACTATTTCTTTATTATACAATTTTTGCAATCTAGATAGATAAATCATTCTTTTTCTTTCACTTTTTTTAAGTTAGATATATGAATGGGAGATTCTTTTTTTATAATTCCTCCTTTAGGATTTTTCAAACTAGGTTTTAAATGTCTCTTTACCATATTTAAATTATGTACAATAGCTTTATTTTTTCTAGGAAAAACTTTCAAAACGACTCCTTTACTCCCTTTATAATTTCCTGACAAAACTAATACTTTATCTTCTTTTTTGATTCTTGTCATAATAAACAATATCACAATACTTCTTGTGCTAAAGATATAATTTTCATATATTCTTTTTCTCTAAGTTCTCTTGCCACAGGACCAAAAACTCTTGTTCCTATCATTTCTCCAGAAGCATTAATTAATACACAAGCATTATCATCAAAACTTATATAAGATCCATCTTTTCTTCTCGTTCTATTTTTTGTTCTAATAATCACAGCTTTAGATACTTGACCTTTTTTTACTGTACTTCCTCCAGAAACAGATACTTTTATAGTAACAACTATGGAATCTCCTAGAGAAGCATATCTTCTTTTTGTTCCTCCTAATACTCTAATAATCAAAGCTTCTTTAGCTCCTGTATTATCCGATACTTTACAAATAGACTCTTGTTGCAACATAATCATTTAGATTTTTCTAATATGGATACTAATCTCCAACATTTTTTCCTACTTATAGGACGTATTTCCATAATACTAACTTTATCTCCATTTTTAGAAATATTTTTTTCATCATGAACCATATATTTTTTTTTCTTTATAACACTTTTACCATAATATCTGTGTTTTATTTTTTTAACTTCAGAAACTACAACAGTTTTATTCATTTTATCACTTATGACAGTTCCTTGTTTCTGTTTCCTTCTATTACGAACAATGGATTTTTTATGTTCTACTATCATTTATTTTTTTATTTAACTCTGTTTTCAATCTAGCAATTTTCTTTCTCATAAATCTAATGATCATAGGATTTTTATTTATTCTTACAGAATGAGAAAATTTTATATTTTGATAATTATTTTCATAAATTTCGATTTCTTGAATCAAATTATCAATTGATAAAGTTTTAATATCTGAATCTTTCATAATTTAACTTCATTAGAAAAAATGAATTTCATCTTAATAGGAAGCTTTTGAGCCGCTAATCTTAAAGCTTCTTTTGCTTCATTTATTTCAACTCCATCGATTTCGAACAAAATTCTTCCAGGTTTAACTACAGATACCCAAAATTCAACAGGTCCTTTTCCTTTTCCCATACGTACTTCTTGTGGTTTCTTAGTAGCAGGTTTGTCTGGAAATATATTAATCCATAGTCTACCTTCTCTTTTCATATATCTAGTAGCAGCTACTCGTGCTGCTTCCAATTGCTTTGAAGTAATCCAACCTCCTTCTAGGGCTTTTATTCCATATAATCCTCTAGAAAGAAGAATTCCTTTTTTGGAATTTCCACGAATCCTTCCTTTTTGTTTTTTTTTATATTTTGTTTTTTTTGGTTGTAACATAAATACAATATCCTATTTCTTTTTTCTATGATAGGTTTTATTTCCTCTTTGTTTTTTTTGCATTCCTCCTAAAAAAGGAGACAATTCTCTTTTTCCATAAACCTCTCCTTTCATAATCCATACTTTAATCCCTATACTTCCATAAACAGTATGAGCGACAGCCATATGATAATCCACATCAGCACGAAAAGTTCCTAGAGAGATTCTACCTTCTTTATAGATTTCACATCTAGCCATTTCTGATCCATTTAATCTACCTGAAATCTGAATTCTTATTCCTTGAGCATTCATTCTCATAGCAGAAAAAATAGATAATTTAATTGCTTTTTTATAAGAAATTCGATTTTCTAATTGTCTAACTAAACCTTTAGCCACTAATGGTGCATCTAATTCAGGACGTTTAACTTCAGATATATTAATTTGAACTTCTTTTTTAGTAAGTTTTTTTAATTCTTTTCTAATTGTATCTACTTCATCTCCTCTTTTTCCTATAACAAGAGCTGGTCGTGATGTACGAATAGTAATAGTAATAAATTTTAAAGTTCTTTCAATGAAAATACGAGAAACTATACCTTTTGGTAATCTAGCTTCTATATATCTCCTCACTTTAAAATCTTCCTTTATTCTATCTTTATAATTATTACACCAGCTGGATTGCCATCCCATAATGATTCCAAGACGGTTAACAATTGGATTTGTTTTTTGTCCCATATAAAAATTATTTTCTTTTTTCTAAAAAAACTAGAACATTACTTGACCTTTTTCTGATTCTATGACCTCTACCTTGAGGAACAGGACGTAGCCTTTTTAAGGTTTTTCCTTGATTAACTCTAATTTCCTTTATATACAATAAATATTCCCTATTAGCATTAGAATAAGATTCATCATACTTTTTTTCCCAATTAGACAATAAAGAAAGAAGCAATTTCTTAAAAAAAAGAGATATTCTTTTTTTATGGCTATATGTTAATATATCCAAAGCTCTTTGAATTTCTTTATTTCGAATTAAATTTGCTACCAATCTCATTTTTCTTGGAGATGTTCTCACTCCATTCAAAGAAGCTGAAACTACATTAGTTTCTTGTTTCATTGTATTTTTAATTTTTCGCTTTCAATTTATTCTTGGAACCAGAATGTCCTCTAAAAGTGCGAGTAGGAGCAAATTCTCCCAATTTATGTCCAATCATATTTTCAGTAACATATACATTGACAAATTGCTTTCCATTATGAACAGCAAATGTTTGTCCAACAAAATCTGGTAAAATAGTAGAAGGTCTAGACCAAGTTTTAATAACAGTTTTTTTTTCTGATTTTAGATTGTTTAATACTTTTTTTTGCAATTTTATTGATACATATGGACCTTTCTTTAAAGATCTTGCCATGATAAAAATTTATTTTTTTCTTCTTTGTAAAATATATTTATTAGAATATCTTTTTTTAGAACGAGTTCTAAAACCTTTAGAAGGTTTCCCTTTTCTACTTCTAGGTATTCCTCCAGATGCTTTTCCTTCTCCTCCTCCCATTGGATGATCTACAGGGTTCATTGCCACACCTCTAGTTCTAGGTCTTCTTCCAAAATGTCTTCTTTTTCCTGCTTTTCCATATGTTTCCAATTGGTGATCAAGATTAGAAACAACTCCAATTGTTGCCATACAACTTTTCATAATCATTCTCATTTCTCCAGATGGAAGTTTAATTGTAACATATTTTTCATCTTTTGCGAATAATTGAGCAAAAGAGCCTGCACTTCTCGCTATTTTTGCACCCTGACCAGGTCTAAGTTCTATACAAGATACATTAGTTCCTAACGGAATTTCACTCAAAAAAGTAGAATTTCCCATATGAAAAGGTATATTTTTACCAGAAATAACTTTTTGACCTATTTTAAATCCATCTATGGCTACAATATATCTCTTTTCTCCATCTTTGTAATGAAGCAAAGCAATGAAAGAAGATCTATTTGGATCATATTCTATAGATTTTATAACAGCAGGAATTCCAAATTTTCTTCTTTTAAAATCTATTATTCTATAGTTTCTTTTATGACCACCTCCTAAATAACGCATAGTCATTCGTCCAGTATTATTTCTTCCTCCAGATTTACATTTTCCTTTTACTAAAGTTTTTTCAGGATCATAATTTGTTACTTGATCAAAACAATTTACTATTCTGAAACGTTGACCAGGTGTTACAGGTTTTAATTTTTTGATTGACATTAGACTTCTTTTTTATTGATAAAATCAATTTTCTGATTTTCTTCAAATTGAAGAACAGCTTTTTTTATCTTATTAGTTTTTCCATAAAGAAATCCTTTTTTAGTATATTTTGATTTATCTTTTCTGGGATAAATCATGGTTCTAACATTTTTTACAGAAACCCCAAATTTTTTTTTAATTTCTTTCTTAATTTGAATTTTATTAGATTTCACATCTACAGACAAAATATAACAATTATTTTTATTTTCTTTGGTAAACTTTTCTGTAACAAAAGGCTTGATCAAAATCATAGTCCATAAATTTATATAGATAAAAACTCATTAATTTTTTTTATGGAATTTTCAGAGAAAACTACATATGGAAAATTTAACAGAGAAAAACAATCCAGTTCATTCACATTTAATAGTTTAAAGTTTTCTAAATTACGAGATGACAAATATAAATTTTTATTTTTTTCTCCAAGTACCATCAATAATTTTTTACCTTTTAATTGTAGTGATTTTAATAATTCTAAAACAAATTTAGTTTTTGGAATATTTAATTCAATATTTTCTACAATCTTGATTCTATTCTGTATTAATTTTTGTTCAATAATGAACTTTTTAACCCTATTTTTGGTATGTTTATTTAATTTGATTAAATATTTTCTTGGTTTTGGACCAAATACTCTTCCTCCTCCTCTAAAAATAGGATTCTTAATGTCTCCTTTTCTGGATCCACCGGTTCCCTTTTGTCTATGTAATTTCCTGTTACTACCGGATAATTCTCCTTTTTCTTTGGATTTATGTGTTCCTTGACGTTGGGCAAACAAATATCTTTTTACTTCTAAATATATAGAATGATCATAAGATTTTTTTGAAAAAATTTTTTCGTTAAATTCTACTTTTTTGTCAGTCAAATTCCCCTTGATATCTAGAACTCTTAATTTCATTTTTTTTTATTAATCATCAAATATGAATTTTTGTTTCCTGGAACTGATCCTTTCAAAATTATCAAATTTTGATGAGTATCTATTTTTAATATTTTTAAGTTTTTAATCGTTACATTTTTTTTTCCCATTTTTCCGGCCATTTTTTTTCCTTTAAAAACACGCGAAGGATCAGATCCAGCACCTATTGATCCAGGAGCCCTTAATCGATTGTGTTGACCATGACTTCTTTCTCCCACACCTGAAAAATTATGTCTTTTAACCACTCCTTGAAATCCTTTCCCTTTAGAAATTCCTTTAATATCAACTAAATCTCCTTCTTGAAAAGAATCTACACTAACTTTTTTTCCTAAGTCAAAATGAGAAACTGAATCTTCTTTGAATTCTAATAGTTTTTTTTTCGGAGATAATCCAGACTTCTTAAAATGACCTAACAAAGGTTTATTTGTTTTTTGAATTTTTTTTTCATCAACTCCAAGTTGAACAGAAAAATAACCATCATTTTCTATTGTTTTTATTTGCACTACATAACAAGGATCTACTTTTACAACAGTGCAAGGTACGCATCTTCCATCATCCAAGAAGATGCTTGTCATTCCTATATTCTTTCCTATTAATCCGGACATTTTTTTTACACTTTTATTTCAGCTTCAACTCCACTAGGTAACTCTAGTTTCATCAATGCATCTACTGTTTTAGATGAGGCATTATGAATTTGTAAAAGTCTTTTATGAGTAGGAAGAAAGAATTGTTCTCTTGATTTTTTGTTTACATGTGGAGAACGTAATACTGTAAATATTTTCTTTTCAGTAGGTAAAGGAACAGGTCCATTCAATACAACTCCCGTAGGGAGTACTGAATTAACAATTCTTTCAGCTGATTTATCTAACAAATTATAATCATAAGATTTTAATTTAATTTTTATATCATGACCCATATCACTTATTTTTTTGTTTTTTATTACGGTTTTCTATAATAATCCTATCTATTACATTAGTAGGAACCGTGTCATAATGAGAAAATTCCATAACAGATGTTCCCCTTCCGGAAGAAAGGGTTCGTAAAACTGTTACATATCCAAACATTTCAGATAATGGAACTAAAGCTTGAATTATCTTTATATTATTTCGGGTACTCATATCTTGAACTATTCCTCTTCTACGATTTAAATCTCCTATTACTTCACCCATGTTTTCTTCTGGAACAATTACTTCTAATTTCATAATTGGTTCTAATAAAACAGGATTAGTTTTTTTAGCTGCTTCTTTAAACCCTAATTTTCCTGCTATTTCGAAAGAGAGCTGATCAGAATCAACAGAATGATAAGACCCATCTAGAATAGTTACTTTAGCACTATCTATTTCATATCCAGATAAAGGTCCATTTTTCATCATTTCTTTACATCCTTTTTCTATAGAAGGAATATATTCTTTTGGAATGTTTCCTCCTTTTATCTTATTAATAAATACCAATCCAGATTTTCCTATATTTCCAGGTTCTAATCTAAACAATACATCTGCATACTTTCCTCTACCACCTGTTTGTTTCTTATAAATTTCTCTATGTTCGACACAATCTGTTAAAGCCTCTTTATACTCTACTTGAGGCTTCCCTTGATTAACTTCAACTTTGAATTCTCTTTTCATACGATCTAAAATGATTTCCAAATGGAGTTCTCCCATTCCAGAAATAATAGTTTGACCTGTATAATCATCTGTTCTAACTTGAAAAGTAGGATCTTCTTCCATTAATTTAGATAAAGCAAAAGTCATTTTATCAATATCAGATTTGAATTTAGGTTCAATGGCTAAACCAATAACTGGATCAGGAAACAATATATTTTCTAATAAAATTGGATGTTTTTCATCACATAAAGTATCTCCTGTTTTAATATCTTTAAATCCAACTACAGCTGCTATATCTCCAGCTCCTATTTTTTCTATTGGATTTTGTTTATTTGCATGCATTTGATATATTCTAGAAATACGTTCTTTATTACCAGATCTTGCATTAAAACTGTAAGATCCGGATTCTATTTTTCCAGAATAAACTCTGAAAAAAGCTAAACGACCTACAAAAGGATCACTTGCTATTTTGAAAGCTAAAGCAGAAAAAGGTTCATTTTCATTGGGTCTTCTTATTTCTTTTTTTTGACTAATAGGATTGATTCCCACTATATCCTTAACTTCTAGAGGAGAAGGTAAATATCTGCATATAGCATCTAATATAGATTGCACTCCTTTGTTTTTAAAAGAAGAACCACATAGGATAGGAATCACTTTCATTTTTATTGTATTCTTTTGTAAAGAATGAATAATATCATCCTCTGATATAGGATAATTATTGTATAAAAACTTTTCCATTATAACATCATCATGTTCGGATAGAGTTTCAATAAGTTGATTGTGATAATCATCAACTATACTTTTCATATCCTCCGGAATAGGATGAATTTGATAAGTCATTCCATAATTTTTATCATCCCATATTATAGCCTTACTTCCTATTAAATCTACCACTCCTATAAAGTTATCTCCACTTCCAATAGGAAGTTGCAACGGAATTGAATTAGCTCCTAAAATTTTTTTTATTTGAGAACAAACATTAAAAAAATCAGAACCTTGTCTATCCATCTTATTGACAAAAGCTATCCTAGGTATTCCGTATTTATCCGCTTGTCTCCATACAGTTTCTGATTGAGGTTCAACACCATCAACTGCGCTAAATAAAACGACCATCCCATCTAAAACTCTCATTGATCGTTCTACTTCCACAGTAAAATCTACATGCCCTGGAGTATCTATAATATTAATCTGATATTTTTTATTATTATACATCCATTCGCAACATGTAGCTGCAGATGTTATAGTTATTCCACGTTCTTGCTCTTGCTGCATCCAATCCATAGTGGCAGCTCCATCATGAACTTCTCCTATTTTGTGATTAATTCCCGTATAAAACAAAATCCTTTCTGTGGTAGTTGTCTTTCCTGCATCAATATGTGCTGCAATTCCTATATTTCTTGTATAATTTAAGTCTTTTTCCATAATAAATAACTAAAATCTAAAATGCGAAAAGGCTTTATTGGATTCAGCCATTTTGTGAATATTTTCTTTTCTTTTAATAGCTTCTCCTTGTTCTTTAAAAGCATCCCATATTTCAGAAGCTAACTTATTTGCCATAGTTTTTTCTTTTCTAATAGATGCGCAAGATATCAACAATTTCATTGCTTTTGTCATTTTGCTATTAGAGGAAATAGGAACAGGAACTTGAATATTAGATCCTCCCATCCGACGAGTTCTCACTTCTACATGAGGCATTACATTTTTTAATCCATCTTTCCATATTTCTAATGCTGATTTTTCTTCTCTTTCTTTTATTAAATCTATTTTTTTCATAGCATTATAAAATATTTTATATGCCACGTTTTTTTTTCCATTTTTCATCAAATGATTGACAAAACGTGTAACAAGTGGATCATTGAATTTTGGATCTGGCAAATATATTTTCTCTTTATTTTTTACTTTTCTCATTAATTCAACCTTTTTTAGGTAATTTAGCTCCATATTTACTTCTGCTTTTTTTTCTTCCACTGACTCCTGCTGTATCACGAGCACCTCGCACAATTTTGTACTTTACTCCTGGCAAATCTTTCACTCTCCCTCCTTTAACCAATACTATTGAATGTTCTTGAAGATTATGACCTTCTCCTGTTATATAACTAATAACTTCTCTTCCATTTGTAAATCTAACACGAGCTACTTTTCTCATAGCTGAATTTGGTTTTTTGGGTGTCGTAGTATAAACCCTAGTACAAACTCCTCTTCTTTGAGGACAAAATTCCAATGCAATAGATTTCCTTTTTTTAGAAACAGAAGTACGACCTTTTCTAATTAATTGTTGTATAGTAGGCATATTCTATATTTAGAACGCAAATTATGCTATTTAATAAAAAAATACAACTAAATCAATAAATTAACATCAAAAATTGTCAATATTAATTTTTTTGTTTTGAAAAGGATCCTCTTCGAATGATTGAATATTAAGTTCTTTGTAAATATAACGAAAAGTAGAAAGTAAACAAGGAAATCCATCTACAATAGCTATGTTATGTTCATAATGAGCAGATATTTTATTATCTAAAGTAGTAATTGTCCATTCATCTTTGTGAAAAGAAATTTCTGAAGAACCTAAATTAACCATGGGTTCTACAGAAAGCACCAATCCATTTTTTAATGGAAATCCTTTTCCTTTTTTTCCGAAGTTAGGAACTTGAGGTTCTTCATGCATTTCTTTACCTAACCCATGACCTACAAGATCTTTTACAACATTGTATCCATTCTTTTCAATATAAGATTGTATAGAATAACCTATATCTCCAATATGATTTCCGATTAAACATTTGGAAATTCCAATATAAAGAGATTTTTTGGAACAATTGAGAAATTTTTTTATATCGTTAGAAACAGTTCCAACTTCAAAAGTGTAAGCATGTTCTCCATAGAACCCATTCATATAAACACCACAATCTATAGACAAGATGTCTCCTTCACACAAAGGAGATTCATTAGGAATTCCATGGACTACTTGATGATTTGGAGAAACACATAAAGTATTTGGAAAATCATATAATCCTAAAAAAGCTGGTTTTCCTCCGTGATCACGAATAAAACCTTCTGCAAGTTTATCTAAATAAAGAGTATTTACCCCAGGTTTAACTTCTTTAGCTAACATTCCTAATGTTCTAGAAGCTAAAAAAGCACTTTTTTTGATTAATATTATTTCTTCAATAGTTTTTAACTGTATCAAAACACAATTATTTTTTTCGATATTTTCTAATAATAGAAGTTCCACTCATAACATGAGGAATAGGTAATTCCATTAATTGAAGTATGGTAGGGGCTAAATCGGGTAAAGAACCTTTATTTTTTAGCAATATATTTTGTTTTTTGATGTCTTGATCTAAAAGAATAAAAGGGACTAAAGATGTCGTATGAGCAGTATTAGGACTTCCATCGGGATTAATCATGTAATCTGCATTTCCATGATCTCCCACTATAATAACTGTGTATGAATTTTTTATTGCTTCTTCAGAACAAAATTTTGTATATTGATCAACATATTCACAAGCTTTTATTGTCTCTTTCATTTTTCCAGTATGGCCTACCATGTCTGGATTCGCAAAATTTAAACAAATAAAATCTGAGTTTTTTCTTTTTAATTCGGGAATAATTTTTTTTACAATATTTTTTGCGCTCATTTCAGGTTTTAAATCATAAGTAGAGACTTTAGGAGACTCACATAGAATTCTAGTTTCTTTATCAAAAGGGATTTCTCTTCCTCCCGAGAAAAAAAAAGTAACATGTGGATATTTTTCTGTTTCTGCTATACGAATCTGTTTTTTCCCTTCTTTTTCCAAAATTTCGCCTAATGTTTCTGTCAAACACTCTTTTTCAAAAAGAACATAAATATCTTTATATTTTGAATTAAAACAGGTCATAGTAATGTAATCAGATAAATTTAACTTTTTTATATCTGAAAAAGAATTATATCCAATAAAAAGTTCTGTGATTTGTCTAGAACGGTCTGGTCGGAAGTTAAAACAAAAAACAACATCTCCATCTTCTATTCTTGAAACAGGATTTTCTTGATTATCAGTAATTATTAAAGGAGGTAAAAACTCATCTGTCACTCCATTTTTATATAATTCTTCTATAGAAGAAAAGACATTTTTAGTATAAAAACCTTTTGAATAAACCATTGCATTATATGCTTTTTTAGTTCTTTCCCATCTATGATCTCGATCCATTGAATAATATCTTCCAATAACAGAAGATAATTTTCCAACGTATTTTCTAGTTTTTTTTAGAAGTTCTTCAATGTAAGAAATACTATTTTTTGGTGAAGAATCTCTACCATCTGTGAACACATGTATAAAAACATCTTTTATTCCTTTTTCATAAGCTATTTTAAGTAAAGCAAAAAGATGATTCATGTGTGAATGGACTCCTCCATCAGATAATAATCCAATAAAGTGGATTTTTTTTCTGGATAAATAAATTTTATCAAAAATAGTGCTTACCTTTTTTTTGAAAAATCCACTTTCAATAGATGCATTTATTTTTTCTAAACTTTGAATAACTTTTCTTCCAGATCCTAAACTTATATGACCTACTTCAGAATTTCCCATTTGTCCTTTTGGTAACCCTACATAAGATCCTGAAGCTTCCAATTTGCTAAAAGGATAATTATTACAACAATAATTAATAAATGGTGTGTTAGCTTGTTCTATAGCAGAAGAAGATAAATTTATAGAAGAAGAAATTCCCCAACCATCCAAAATTATCAACATTAGTTTTTTCATCCAAATTATTTTATCATTAAATTAAATACTTACTCTTTTGAAGAGATTTATTTTTATATTTTTATTAAATTTATTCAAATACTCCTGAATATTTATTTTATTATCCTTTATAAATTTCTGACTCATAAGAGTATTGTTTAAAATAAATTTTTTAATTTTTCCTTGGATGATCTTTTTCTCCATATTTTCTGATTTCCCTTTTTTTTTCACTTGATTTTTGATGATATCTATTTCTTTTTTCATTAGTAAATCTGGTATTTCAGACTCATTTATAGCTATAGGATTCATAGCAGTAATATGCATTGCTATATTTCTAGCTACAGATATATTTATTTCAGAAGAAAATCCAACTAATGTTGCAATTTTATGATTGTTGTGAGTATAATCTATGACAAATGGAGAATCTATTTTTTCAAAAATTTTTAATTCTAATCTTTCTCCCGATACACCCATATGACTAATAATCATTTCCTTAACAGTTTTTTTTTCATGGAAAAAACTGGATAAAAAATCTTCTTTAGTATGACATGTTAAAGACTTCTTAGATAGTATAGATAAAAAACTTAAAAATTCATAACTCTTAGATAAAAAATCAGTTTCACAACTAAGACCTATAATTGTTCCAGAAGAATAATCAGAATTTATAGAAGAAATAAGTGCTCCATCTTTTATTTGAAAGTGAGATCGATTAATTGCTATTTCTTCTCCCTTTTTTCTTAAAATAAGAATAGCTTCATCTATATTTCCTTTGGAATCAATCAAAGCTTTTTTGCAATCCATTACTCCAACCCCTGTCATTTTTCTAAGTTTTTTGATTTGAAATGCAGAAATTTTCATAATTTTTTATTTGTATAATTTTTTTCTTCTTTGCTGATTTCAATTCCATTTTGAATGGCTTCTGTAACAAATTTTAAAATAATATTTATAGATTTTGATGAATCGTCATTAGAAGGAATAGGATATTGAATTCCATTAGGATCAGTATTAGTATCAACCATAGCAAATATAGGTATTCTCAATTTTTGAGCTTCTGTTAATGCTATTTTCTCCTTATTTGGATCCACTAAAAAAATACCACCTGGTATATGACTCATGTTTGAAATACTTCCTAAGTTCTTATGTAATTTTTCATACAATCGACTAATTAATAGTCTTTCTTTTTTGGATAAAGTATTGAAAGTTCCATTTTTTTTCATTTTTTCTATACTATTCATCTTTTTAACAGATTTTCGAATAGTTGTAAAGTTTGTCAATAATCCACCTAACCATCTTTCTGTTACACAAGGCATATTTATACTTTTTGCATAAAAAGAAACCTTTTCCTTAGCTTGAGCTTTAGTTCCAACCAACAATATTTTTTTTCCAGTTATTGCTATTTTTTTTAATCCATTACAAGCCTCTTCCAGCTTATAAATTGTTTTTGATAAATCAATAATATGAATTCCTCCTTTTTTCATAAAAATAAAAGGACGCATATTTGGATTCCATTTTCGTGTAATATGCCCAAAATGAACACCAGCTTTCAACAAATCTTGAGTATTAATTTTCATTTTTATTTTTTCAGTTTTTTTATTTGTACTAACGTTTTGAAAATTGGTATTTTTTTCTAGCTTTTTTTTGACCAAACTTTTTTCTTTCAACTTCTCTAGAATCTCTAGTTAATAATCCCTCAGATTTTAATTTACTTCTATGTTTTAAATCAAATTGACAAAGGGCACGAGATATAGCAAGGCAAATCGCTTCTGCCTGTCCGTTAAATCCTCCTCCAACCACTTTTATATTCATATCAAATTGATTTAATTTATCGATCATCTTAATAGGATATAAAACTTTTTGATGAACATATCTTGGAAAATACTGATTCAATTTTTTGGAATTAATAGTTATTAATCCATTTCCCAGTTTTAAATAAACACGGGCAAGAGACCTTTTCCTTCTTCCTATAGTATGTATCATGATTTTTTTAATTAGACTTGAATAAAATAGGTTTTTGAGCTTTATGTTTGTGATTGGATTTTTGATATACATGAAGATTTTTCAAAACTGAACGTCCTAAACGATTTTTAGGAAGCATTCCTTTTACTGCTTTGTATATCAATATTCTAGAGTCTTTATTAAACAAATTTTTAACAAGAGTTACTTTTCTTCCTCCAGGATATCCAGTATAACGGATATATTTTTTATGATTCCATTTTTTTCCAGTGAGTCTAATACTGTTAGAATTGATAACAATAACATAATCTCCACAGTCTACATGTGGAGAAAAAAAAGGTTTATGTTTTCCTATTATAATAGAAGCTATTCTAGAAGAAAATCTACCAAGAATTTGATTAGTTGCGTCCATTATTACCCATGACTTCACTATTGAACTTCTTTTGGATGAAGCAGTCTTTAAACTTAACGGATCCATATTTTTTTATTTTCTTTAACTGTAATATAAGAAATTTTAAAAATATTCATAAAATGACTTTTTGTCATAAAAAAAATTTTTTTCAAAAGCTTTTTATTGTCATACATTCTTCCCCCTTTATTTGTAAAGGGTTTTATTTTCATTATGGCATAATGATTGGAGAGCTATTGATTGACTAATTAATATGAAAAAACGTAATAAAAATGAGTAAAATTATAGGAATAGATTTAGGAACAACAAATTCTTGTGTTGCTGTCATGGAAATTAATGATCCCCTTGTTATCCCTAATTCTGAAGGGAAAAGAACTACTCCATCTATAGTTGCTTTTGTAGAAGGAGGAGAAAGAAAAATAGGAGATCCAGCAAAAAGACAAGCGGTCACTAATCCACAAAAAACTATTTTTTCAATTAAACGATTTATGGGAAGAATGTATTCGGAAGTAACAGAAGAATTAAAACATATTCCCTACAAAGTTATAAAAGGAGGAAATAATACACCCCGTGTAGATATAGAAAAAAGATTGTATGCCCCTCAGGAAATATCAGCAATGATTTTGCAAAAAATGAAAAAAACAGCTGAAGATTATCTTGGAGAAGAAGTTAATAGAGCTGTAATCACAGTTCCTGCTTATTTCAATGATGCACAAAGACAAGCTACTAAAGAAGCAGGAGAAATAGCAGGATTAAAAGTGGAACGAATTATTAATGAACCTACTGCAGCAGCATTAGCTTATGGATTAGACAAAAGCAATCAAAATAAAAAAATAGTCGTATATGATTTAGGAGGAGGAACTTTTGATGTTTCTATTTTGGAATTAGGAGATGGAGTTTTTGAAGTTCTTTCTACAAATGGAGACACTCATTTAGGTGGAGATGATTTTGATCAAGTAATAATTGATTATCTTGCAAACGAATTTAAATCTAAAGAAGGATTAGATCTTAGAAAAGATCCTATGGCTTTACAACGTTTAAAAGAAGCTTCTGAAAAAGCAAAAATAGAATTATCTTCTTCTAACCAAACAGAAATTAATCTTCCATATATTACAGCAACAGGGTCTGGTCCAAAACATTTAGTTATTCTTTTAACTCGTGCAAAATTTGAGCAATTATCAGAAAAATTAATACAACGTTCTATCAATCCTTGTTCTAAAGCTTTAAAAGCTGCAAGTTTAACCACTAAAGATATAGACGAAGTTATTTTAGTAGGAGGATCTACACGTATACCTAAAGTACAGGAAGAAGTAGAAAAATTTTTCAAAAAAAAACCATCTAAAGGAGTAAATCCAGATGAAGTGGTTGCTATTGGAGCAGCTATACAAGGAGGAGTTTTAACTGGAGATGTACAAAATGTATTGTTATTAGATGTCACTCCTTTGTCTTTAGGAATTGAAACCTTAGGAGGAGTTTTTACAAAACTTATTGAATCTAATACTACAATTCCAACTAAAAAATCTGAAACTTTTTCTACAGCATCTGACAATCAATCAGCAGTAACTATACGAGTTGGACAAGGAGAAAGACCAATGTTCAATGATAATAAAGAGATAGGTCGATTTGATTTAGTAGATATTCCACCAGCTCCTAGAGGAATTCCTCAAATAGAAGTAACTTTTGATATAGATGCTAACGGTATACTTAATGTATCTGCAAAAGATAAAGGAACTGGAAAAGAACAATCTATACGTATTGAAACTTCTTCAGGGTTGAATCAAGAAGAAATAGAAAAAATGAAAAGAGAAGCGGAAGAAAATGCTCAAAAAGATGATAAAATAAAAAAAGAAATAGAAAAATTAAATCATGCTGATAATCAGATTTTTCAAACCGAAAAACAGTTGAAAGACTATGGAAATAAATTATCAGAAAATAATAGAAAAAATATAGAAGTTTCGTTAGAAGAATTAAAAAAAGCTCATTCCAAAAAAGATTTTTCTTCTATTGATAGCAGCATAAAAAAACTGAATGAAGCTTGGACTAACGCTTCTCAAGAACTTTATGCAAAAAAAAATAATAATCAGTCAAACAAAAAAGAAAATGATGAAAAAAGTGACAATAGTAAAGGAAATGAAAATGTACAAGATGTAGATTATGAAGAAGTGAAATAAAAATTGATAAAGGGAGTTGATTATGATTGGATAATGGAAATTTTAGTTTCCCCTCCAGAAACCTTTTCTCCCTTTTTCACTAAAATCACAGAATTTAAAGGTAAAAAAACATCAATTCTAGATCCAAATTTGATAAATCCAAATTCTTCACCTTTTTTCGCTATAGAATTTTTTCTTGCATAAAGAATAATACGTCTAGCCAAAAATCCAGCTATTTGCCTAAATAATACTTTTTTCCCCTTATTTGTTTCTACAACGATAGTTGTACGTTCATTATTCAATGATGATTTTTTGAACCATGCTATTAAGTATTTACCTGGATGGTATTTGGTATAAATCACTTTTCCAGATACAGGAAATCTATTAACATGCACATTAAAAGGAGACATAAAAATAGAAATGCATATACAATTTTTCTTTAAAAATTCAGTCTCAAAAATATTTTTTATTTCCACAATTTTCCCATCAGCGGGAGAAATTACTATTTCTTTTTCTTTGTCAAAATTTTTTTCATGAAAACTTTTTTTTGGATTTCTAAAAAAAAAGATCAAAAAAATATAAAAAATCATCAAAAAAATAAATGTTAAAAAAGAAATTAGATTGGAAAATAAAAAAAAAGAAATAAATATTAATGATAATATTATTATAAAAGCATAAACTAAAAATAAAATCCCTTCTCTATGAATCACTTTGAATATTCTTTTAAAATAAATAAACCAAACTAGCTACTATTGTAGCTATAACTGGAATTACAAAAATAAAACTATCTAATCTATCTAAAAATCCACCATGTCCAGGAAACAAAATACCAGAATTTTTTACGTTATAAGATCTTTTAATAGCAGATTCAACAAGATCTCCAATAGTAGAGAAGACAGGGACCGTAAAAGATAAAATAAACCAATATTTTTTCCCCCATATTTTATACAGAAAAAACCCCAATATTAAACAAAATAATAAACCTCCAATAAAACCTTCTACAGATTTTTTTGGAGAAATAGACATAGCTATTTTTCTTTTTCCCCATTTTCTTCCAATTAAATAGGATAAAGAATCATTTGTCCAGATTAAAATAAAAATACCTAAAATTAATTCTTTTCCATGATGTATGGTGGTATACATGTAAGAAGCTAAATAAAAAGGAATTATAATATAGACCAATCCAAAAGTTAAATGACTGATTTGTGTTATCTTTTCTAGATGAGAATATTTTTTAGAGAACAGTTGAATAACAAAAAAAATTATAGAATAAGGAATAAAACATATGATATATGAAATAAGTCCTTTTTTTATGAAAATATCCATTAAAATGGAAAACAAAAAAAACAAAGAAGTTACTTTAATTAAAATTATATCAGTACCTGATATAATCAAAAATTCGAATAGACAAAGAAAAGATAACATCATCATTACGATTCTGAAAATTTTATCTCCTTTCTCGATAGAAAAAATAATCAAAACAACATAAATAAAACCAGTAAAGAATCTTATTAAAAGATCTAAGTCTTTCTTTTTTTTCATTTCATATATCTAAGTTTTTTCTTAAATGGAAATAATTAATTAAGAAGAGGAAATATTCCCTAACATATCTCCAATTTCATCAGGATAAGGCCTTTCCCCAAATATCTTTTTCAAATCTTCTCTAAAGATAACTTCTTTTTCCAATAATTCATTAGCTAACATAGATAATTTTTTTTCATTATTTTTCAATATTTCCTTAGCTCTTTGATATTGTTCCGTTATAATTTTCGATATTTCTTCATCTATAATTTGAGCTGTTTTTTCACTATAAGGTTTTGAAAAAGAAAATTCATTTTGTCCTTCAGAATCATAATAAGAAACATTTCCAATTCTTTCATTTAACCCGAAAATAGCCACCATAGATTGCGCTTGCTTAGTCACTCTTTCTAAATCATTCAAAGCTCCGGTAGAAATGCTACTAAAAATGATTTCTTCTGCTGATCTTCCTGCTAATAATGCGCAAATTTCATCTTTCATTTGTTCTGGAGTAGTCAATTGTCTTTCTTCTGGAAGATACCATGCAGACCCCAAAGATCTTCCTCTTGGAACTATAGTAACCTTTACTAAAGGAGATGCGTGTTCTAGTAACCAACTTATTGTAGCATGTCCTGCTTCATGATAGGCTATTCGTTTTTTTTCATTTGGTTTGATTATCTTATTCTTTTTTTCTAACCCTCCTATTATACGATCTATTGCATCCAGAAAATCTTGGTTTTCTATTTTAGATCTGTCTTTTCTTGCTGCAATAAGAGCAGATTCATTGCAAACATTTGCTATATCTGCACCACTGAAACCTGGAGTTTGCCTGGCTAAGAAATCTATATCTACATTATTAGATAATACTAATCTTTGAAGATGAACTCTAAATATTTCTTTTCTTTCATTTAATTCAGGAGGATCAACTAATATAGTACGATCAAAACGTCCAGGACGAAGTAGTGCTTTATCCAAAATATCTGATCTATTTGTTGCTGCCAATACAATTACATTTGTATGAGTTCCAAATCCATCCATTTCTGTTAATAATTGATTCAAAGTATTTTCTCTTTCATCATTTGATCCAGCTATACTACTTTTTCCTCTAGCTCTTCCTATAGCATCTATTTCATCAATAAATATTATACATGGAGATTTTTCTTTAGCTTTCTCAAACAGATCTCTTACTCGAGAAGCCCCAACTCCTACAAACATTTCTACAAAATCTGAACCTGATAAAGAAAAAAATGGGACTCTAGCTTCTCCAGCTACTGCTTTTGCCAATAAGGTTTTTCCTGTTCCTGGGGGACCTATCAATAAGGCTCCCTTAGGTATTTTTCCTCCAAGCTTAGTATATTTTTGAGGACTTCTTAAAAATTCTACTATTTCTTGAACTTCTTCTTTTGCTCCTTCTAATCCAGCTACATCTTTAAATGTAATTTTTACATTATCATTTTCATCAAATAATTTGGCTCTAGATTTTCCTATATTAAATATCTGACCTCCAGGGCCTCCTCCTGTAGAACCTATTCTTCTAAAAAGAAAAATCCAAAAAATTACTAATAATATAAAAAATATACCATAGTCAAAGAAAAATTTTGTTATTGTATATTCTGGCTGATTCTTAAAATCAATGATGGTATTCAGATTATACTTTTTTTTATATTCTTCAAATTTTTTCTGAAAAAATTGCAAATCTCCTATTTCAAATTCGTACTGTAACGGTTGCGTAATAAATCTTTTTTCATTTCCATTTCTAGGAAATGTAGTAGTATTTCTATTGATTCCGTCAGAAGATAAAAATTTTTTCTTTAAATAAACATGCACTATTTCTCTATGTTTCACTATAATTTTTTGAACTTCTCCTTTTAATAGGATATCAAAAAAAGTATCCTGATCTATTTTTCTAGGATTAGAAAAAGAAGATTTAAAAAAAAATATCCCAATAAATATAGCAAATATGACTGCATATACCCAAAAAAAATTATTTTTGCTTTTGGCTTTTTTATCTATCATATTAGGTTTCTTCATTATTGAATTTAAATAAAAACCAAATTTTTTTTTATTAATTTTGATTCCAAAGAGTTTCTATATTATAATGCGATCTCACTTCTTTTTGAAAAATATGGACAACAATAGAAACATAATCTACCAATATCCACTCTCTTTTTTTTAATCCTTCTATATGCCAAGGTTTTTTCTGTAATTGTTTAATTGTAGTTTTTTCTATAGATTGGGAAATAGCATAAACTTGATTATGAGAATCACCGTTACAAATAACAAAATAATCACAAATAAAATTTTCCCTGTTTTTTAAGTTTATAACAGATATATCTTTTCCTTTAACCATTTGAATCCCTTCTATGATTTTTTTTAGCAACAAAACGAGAATTGTTTTTTAATATTGTTAAATAAGTATTTTTTTTTAAATTTCAAAAAACAAAAATAAGGTTTTCACTTTAAAGAAGTTAAATTTTCCAATATAAAACATTTTGAAAAAATTTATTTGGCCTATAGATTTAGTTCTATTACAAAAAGTAAATTCCACAAACCAATATGCAAGGAAATATACTTATAAAAAAAAAATTGGATAGTGATCTGGTCCATGAATCAAACTAAAGGAATAGGAGTGGGTGATAATTTATGGCATTCTGAAAAAGAAAAAAACTTAACTTTCAGTATTATTTTTAGACCTATGAATCCTTTTCCTATCAAAAAAAAATATTTGATCAACGTTATCACAAGTAATGCTATTCATAAAGCTTTATTAGACTATAATAAGAAAAAAATTTGGATTAAATGGCCTAACGATATTATTTTATACAGTAAAAAAATAGGAGGAATTTTAATAGAAAATAGTATTTATCTAAAAAAAATTTATTCTTCCATTATTGGAATTGGTTTGAATGTTCATCAAACGGAATTTAAAAAAGAATGGAATGCTTCTTCTTTAAAAAAATTTTTTAACATAAATTTTGAATTAGACGATATTTTTTATAAAATTATATATTCTATTCAAAAAGAATATTTTCTTTTCACAATTTACGGAGAAAATTTTGTACGAGAATATTATATTAATCATCTTTATTTGAAAGATAAAACTTCTCTTTTTTATATTCACAAAATAAATAGTTTTATTCAAGGAACAATACGATCTATAACAGATCAAGGTTTTCTAATAATTGAATTTAATAAAAAATTCTATTCTTTTTATCAAAAAGAAATTAAATTTCTTGAATAATTATTGAATCGTTTTTTGACTATATTTTCTTAGTTTTTTTTCTTGAATTTTCATAAGAATTTTCTTCTCATCCAACATAAACTCTTTGATGAAAAAGAAAAAACCAATATTGATCATATTAGAAGTAAAATAATATAGAGATAAAGCAGAAGCATAACTATTTATAAAAAATAACATGATAATAGGCATCAAATATAATATGAAGTTCATATCGGGGAGAGAACTATTCTCATCTTGAGAAAAGTCTTTTTTTCCATTATTACTTAATTTAGTATAAACCAACAATGCAAATGAATACAATAAAGTAAGTAAACTCACGTGATTACCGTAAAAAGGAATAAAAAAAGGAAGTTCAAGAATTGAATCATATGAAGTGAGGTCTTCTACCCATAAAAAAGATTTTCCTCTTAAATTGATTATAGTAGGAAAAAATTTAAATAATGAATAAAAAATAGGAATTTGAAATAGTGTAGAAATACATCCAGACATTGGATTTACGCCTACTTTTCGATATAATTCCATCATAACTCTTTGTTTTTTTAAAGCATCTTCGTTATTTTTATATCTATTGTTTAATTCTTCTATTTCCGGACGAATTAATTTCATTATAGCGCTTAATTTATATTGTTTATAAGTAATTGGAGATAATATAAGTTTCACTACTATGGTCATCAAAATAATAATAACACCATAATTTAAATTTGTTTTTTCCAGAAATTGAAAAATTATCAGAAAAAAATATTTATTAATCCACTTTAAAAAACCCCATCCAAATGGAATAATATTTTCAAATCCGCTCTTATATTCTTTTAATAAATTAAAATCTAAAGGACCAAAATAGAAACGAAAAGAAAAATGAAATTCTTTATTTTCTTTTCTATTTATAGATGTTTTAAATTGAATTTTCTTCAGAAAATTTCCTGAAGAAAAATTTTCTGATTGAACAAAAGTATTTTTTAATATTTTTTCCGGAATGAATATAGAAGCAAAAAATTGTTGTTTATAAGCTATCCAATTTATATTGGATATATTTTTTTCTTCTGTTTTTTTTTCGGATAAATATTTTACAGTTTCAGAATTTTTATTAAAAACAGAATAATATGCCTGAGTATAAGAATTTTCCCAATTTCTATCCTTTTCCATGGATAAAATTTTTTGTTCCAAATTGATGGAAACTAATTTACTAAAAGGATAAATATTTATTGTTTTTACAGAAAAGCCAATGTCATATTGATTTTCTTTTCCAATTGTATATATGTAATCGAAAAATCCTTTTCCATAAGGATTTTTCGCTCTCATTATAAGAATTTTAATTCCTTTTTTTTTGTTTTCCAATGAAAAAGGTTGAAAAAGTAAATTTTTTGTATCAATATTTAATTCTTTTTTGTTAGAAAAGGACATATTGTATAAAAAACTAGAATTTTTTACCAAATAAAGATTTTTTGCATGATATGATAATGAAGGATCATATGCCTTATATTTTTTTAAAAAAACTTCACTTATTATTCCTCCTACATTAGATATTTTTAGTCTTAATACATTATTTTCCAATAAAAAAAAATTATTTTTTTCTTTTTGTTCCTTTTCAAAAAGGATAACTTTTTTTCGATCGAAAAATTCTTTATTATTTATTTTATATTTTTTTTCTTGTTCATTATTAAAATATGTGAAAATCGTTAAAATCAACAATATAAGAAATAGTCCTATCATAGAACTATAATCTAAATTTTTATCCTTCATATATAAGAAGAATTCTGATAATCAAAAGATTTGTAAATTTTGGAAACTTTTACAAAATAAGTGAACAAAGGATGTGGATTAGTTACTGTGCTCTGATACTCTGGGTGATATTGAACTCCCAAGAAGAATACATGATTTTCTAACTCAATAGCTTCTACTAAACCTGTATCTGGATTTATTCCGACTGCTTTCATTCCAGCATTAGAAAAATATTCTAAATAATTATTATTAAATTCATATCTATGACGATGTCTTTCTAAGACCTCTTTTTTTTCTCCATAAATAGAGAATATTTTTGATCCTTCTACAAAAGAACACTTCCAGTTTCCTAAACGCATAGTTCCTCCTTTGTGAGTTATTTTTTTTTGTTTTTCCATTAAACAGATTACTGGATGAGAAGTATATGGATTCGTTTCATAACTTTCTGCTTTTTTTAACCCCAAAACATTTCTAGCAAATTCTATTACAGCTATTTGCATCCCTAAACATATCCCTAAAAATGGTATTTTATTCTCTCTTGCATATTTTGCTGCAAGAATTTTTCCTTCTATTCCTCTATTTCCAAATCCTGGAGCGACTAAAATTCCTGAAATTCCCTCAAAATATTTCTTTATGTTTTTTTCTTTTATCATTTCCGAATAAATCCATTTTATATTAACGTAAGTTTCGTTTTCAGTCCCTGCATGAATTAATGCTTCAGTAATTGATTTATAAGAATCGTGTAAAGAAACATATTTTCCAACTAATGCTATTTTCGTTTCATATTTTGGTTTTTTATATTTCTTAATAAAAATATTCCATTTTTTTAAATTAGGAGAAATAATAGTGGATAAATTTAAATGATTTAATACTACTTCATCAAAATTTTGCAAATGCAATAAACAAGGTATTTCATATATAATTTTAGTATCAATTGATTCTATTACATGTTTCGGCTTTACATTGCAAAACAAAGCTAATTTTTCTCTAATTTCTTTAGAAATTTGTTTTTCTGTTCGACAGACAATAATATCTGCTTGTATTCCATTTTCCATTAAATTACGAACAGAGTGTTGTGTTGGTTTTGTTTTGATTTCTCCAGTAACTGTTATATATGGTAGCAATGTTAAATGAATTACTAATCCATTGAACTTTCCTAATTCCCACTTTAATTGACGTACTGATTCAATATATGGTAAACTTTCTATATCTCCAACTGTTCCTCCTATTTCAGTAATAATAATATCGTAATTATTTGATTCTCCGAGAATTTTAATACGTCTTTTAATTTCATTAGTAATATGAGGAATAACCTGAACCGTTTTCCCCAAATAATTTCCTTTTCTTTCGTTATCTATAACTGTTTTATATATTAATCCAGATGTTACATTATTCTCTTTAGTAGTAGGTTGGTTTAAAAATCGTTCATAATGTCCTAAATCCAAATCTGTTTCTGCTCCATCTTTAGTAACAAAACACTCTCCATGTTCATAAGGATTTAAAGTTCCTGGATCTATATTGAAATAAGGATCTAGCTTCAAAATTGAAACTTTATATCCTCTAGATTTTAACAGCATTCCTAATGAAGCTGAAACGATTCCTTTTCCCAAAGAAGAGGTTACTCCTCCTGTAACAAAAATATATTTTATTTCCATCAAAAATCAAAATGAAATAATACGAAGAAATCAACAATTTTAATTATGATAATAATTACGAAAAATTTTTATTTCACAGAATGTGAATTTTTATTTAAAAAAATGAGAATTTATGATTTTTTTTTTATATTTACCAAGATTTGGAGCAAGTTCTACACAATCAGCTCCCTATGAATCCTCCAGGGTGGGAACACAGCAAAGGTAATAAGGTTGTAGCGATGTGATGTAGTCAAGCTTGCTCCAATTTATATGGAAGATGGAATAAAAATTTATGGAAAACTTATTGAAATGTAATTTTTGTGGAAGAAAAAAAAATGATATTACTTTTCTTGTATCGGGAATTAACGGACATATCTGTAATTTTTGCATAGAAAAAACTTATTCCATAATTCATAGAGAATTTTTAGATAAAAATATTGAAAAAAAAAAAAAAACGGATTTACAAAAATTAAAAAAACCTAAAGAAATCAAACTTTTTTTAGATAAATATGTTGTTGGACAAAATGAAGCCAAAAAAATTATTTCCGTCGCTGTGTACAATCATTATAAAAGAATACATCATAATTTTTCAAATTCAGAAAATCAAGATATAGAAATAGAAAAATCCAATATATTATTAATTGGAAAAACCGGAACAGGAAAAACTTTGCTAGCGAAAACCATATCAAAACTTTTGAAAGTTCCTTTTGCTATAGCTGACGCAACTACTTTAACTGAAGCAGGATATGTTGGAGAAGATGTAGAATCCATATTGACAAAATTATTACAATCAGTCAATTATGATATAAATTCTGCTGAAAAAGGAATTATTTTTCTAGACGAAATAGATAAAATATCTAGAAAAAGGAATAATCCTTCTATTACTAGAGATGTTTCTGGAGAAGGAGTACAACAAGCATTACTTAAAATATTAGAGGGATCAGTGATCAATGTTCCTCCCCAAGGAGGAAGAAAACATCCAGACCAAAAAATGATACAAATTAATACTGAAAACATATTATTTATAGCTGGAGGAACATTTGATGGAATAGAAAAAATTGTTTCTGATAGAATAGAACAAATTTCGATAGGTTTTTTAACTCAAGAGAAAAGAAAAAAAAATAACTATAAAAATTATATAAAAAATATTATTGCTACAGATTTAAAAAATTTTGGATTAATCCCCGAATTGATAGGAAGATTTCCTGTCACCACTTATTTAAATCCATTGAATAAAAAGATGTTGAAAAAAATTTTGTTGGAACCCAAAAATTCCTTAATCAAGCAATATCAAAAATTATTTAATATGGATAATATATCTATGAATATAACAGATGAAGCTTTAGATATTATAGTAGATAAAACTTTTCAAGTTGGGATCGGTGCAAGAGGGTTACGGACTTTTTGTGAGAAAATATTCTTGGATTATATGTATGATATAGAAAATATTCGTTCTGTTTTGAATATAGATAAAGACATTGTAATGAATAAACTGAATTATCAATGAATATTAACTTTTAATTAATTTCCATAATTTTATTTTCAATTTTATTAATCCTTCTTTCGTAAAAGAAGAAATAAAAGTAATGTCTTCTTTTAAAAATATTTTTCTTATTTTATCCTTTTCTTTATCATCAATTAAATCTGATTTGGAAATTGCTAACAAACGTTTTTTCTTTAAAAGATTTGAGTTAAATTTATTGAGTTCATTTAACAAAATGAAATACTCTTGTCTTCTATTTTTTGTTTCTGAAGAAATTAAAAACAATAAAACAGAATTTCGTTCTGCATGTCTAAGAAAATGATGACCCAATCCTTTTCCTTCAGATGCTTTTTCTATAATACCAGGAATATCTGCAACTAAAAAAGAATCAAAATTAATCTTGACTACTCCTAAATTTGGAATCTTAGTTGTAAAAGAAAAATTACCTATCTTAGGTTTTGCTTTTGTGATAACAGAAAGTAAAGTTGATTTTCCAGTGTTTGGAAATCCTATTAATCCTACATCTGCTAAAATTTTTAATTCCAAAAAAATCCAACAACCTTTTGTCTTTATACCTTTTTGTGCACAATAAGGAGATTGATGTATTGAATTTTTAAAAAAAGCGTTTCCTTTTCCTCCCTTTCCTCCTTCAAATAAAATTTTTTTTTCTTGGTTTCTAGTAATTTCTGTTATTACATTTTTTTTTTCATTTTTTACCACAGTTCCTATCGGAACTTCTATTAATAGATCTTTTCCATTGGATCCAGTAATATTATTATTTTTTCCAGGGGATCCTGATTTTGCTATCCAATGTTTATTATATCTTAAATGAAAAAAAGTATGAATATGAGAATTTCCTTGAATAATAATATTCCCGCCTTTTCCCCCTGTTCCTCCATCGGGACCTCCTCTAGTTATAGATTTATCCCTATAAAAATGAATGCATCCAGATCCACCATCTCCACTTTTACAGTAAATTTTTATGAAATCAACAAAACAATTTTCCATGAGTTTAATTTTTTTTTAAAAAATTTTTTATTTTTTCTTCTATGAAAAGAGAAATTTTTTCTACAGATAGAGAAGCATTTAATTTGATTATATTATTTTTCCATTTAGGATCACTATTCCAAATCAAAGAAGTTTCTTTGTTATATTCTTCTATTCTTTTTTGAACCGTCATGATATTTGTGTCATCGTTACGATGACTTGTTTTTCCTCTTTTTAATAATCTATCTATTATCAAATTTTTTTGAATAGAAAAATAGAAAATTATATTGACTGTTCCCAAACAAAACTTTTTTAAAGTTTTTTCTAAAGAAAAAATTTGATTTCTAGTTCTAGGATATCCATCAAAAATAATGCCTTTGGAATAAAAATTTTTTTGAATTTCTATATTTAACATATTTGTAGTAATCATATCAGGAACCAATATTCCTTTATTAATATAAAAACTAGCAAGTTTTCCTAAATCCGTTTTTCTCTTCATATGATTTCTGAATATCATTCCAGTAGATAAGTGGGAAAAACCAAATTTGTTTGCAATAATTTTAGCTTGAGTTCCTTTTCCACATCCCGGTGGTCCAAACAATATAATATGTATCATAAAATAATAAAATTCATAATTTTATGCAAAGAGTAGATGTAAAAAGGTAATTTATTGGTAATGTGAAATGAATATATGATTGTGGGAACAAAAATACATGTAATGAAAAGAAATTTACAAATGAATAGCTCTACCATAAGCGTTAGCTACAGACTCTAAAATAGATTCACTCAATGAAGGATGAGGATGTATACTTCCCATAATTTCATAACTGGTAGCTTCCAACTTTCTTGCAACTACTACTTCTGAAATTAAGTCTGTTACATTGTTTCCAATCATATGACACCCTAACCATTCATCATATTTAGCATCAAAAATTACTTTAACAAAACCATTGGTATTTTCATCGGAAATAGCTCTTCCAAGAGCACTAAATGGGAATTTAGCTACTTTAATCTGAAATCCTTTTTCTTTGGATTCTTTTTCAGTATATCCTACTGAAGCGATCTCAGGAAAAGAATAAACACATTTTGGAACATTGTTATAATCTATTTTTTGACAATTTAATCCTTTTATATTTTCAATACAGTTTACTGCTTCATGTGACGCAACATGAGCCAAAGAAGGAGTCTGAATGACATCTCCAATAGCATAATATCCATCTATGTTTGTACGATAATTTTCATCTACAATAATAAATCCTTTATCAATTTGAATCCCTATCTCTTCCAATCCAATATGTTTGATATTAGGAATAATTCCAATAGCGTAAAGAACTATATCTGCTTCTAAAACAATATTTTCTACAGAAGATTTGATTTCTACAAGAACTATTCCATTATTAGAAGTAATTTTAT
This sequence comes from Blattabacterium cuenoti, assembly GCF_014251575.1. Taxonomy (NCBI): domain Bacteria; kingdom Pseudomonadati; phylum Bacteroidota; class Flavobacteriia; order Flavobacteriales; family Blattabacteriaceae; genus Blattabacterium; species Blattabacterium cuenoti. The sequence continues at coordinate 434,041 of NZ_CP059191.1, forward strand.
TTATAGAAGAAGATGTATAGCTTTTAATTCCCATTTTTTCAAAAGAATATTTCAAATGATCAGATATTTCATCATCTCCATTTGGAAAAAGTTTTGTACAAATTTCTATGATGGTAACATGTGTTCCCATAGAATGATAAAAATAAGCAAATTCTAATCCTATAGAACCAGATCCTATAATGATCATTTTTTTTGGTAAAGAAGATAAAGAAAGAGCTTCTTTATATGTTATGATTTTTTTTCCATCATATTGAAATTTATTTTCAATTTTAGGAATTGCACCAGTAGAAATAATAATATGCGAAGCAGAATATTCTCCTATATTTTTTTCATTTTGAAAAATTTCAATTTTTTTTTCTTTTTTCAATATTGCATTTCCATGAATGACATAGATTTCATTCTTCTTCATTAAAAATGAAATTCCTTTTTTCATTTTTTCTACTACATTTCTACTTTTAGTAATAATTTGGGAATAATCTATTTTGATTTGATCTTTTTTTATTCCAAAAAGTTCCCCATTTTTTTTTATGGATTGCAAAATTTTTGCACTGTTCAAAAGAGATTTAGTAGGAATACATCCCCAATTTAAACAAACACCTCCAAGAGATTCTTTTTCAATCAGAGCTGTTTTCATTCCAAGTTGCGCTGATCGTATGGAAGCTACATAACCCGCTGGTCCACTTCCCAAAATAATAACATCAAAATGCATAGACTAATATGTATGTTGTATGTGTGAAACGTTATTTTATAAATTTACAGATTTTTCTACTCAAAAATTTTTTACAATAGAAAAACAATAAAATTCGTTTTCAAAAAATATTTTAAATTTGCATTTAAAATGATATATGGATTATGAAATTTTTTGTAGATACAGCAAGTTTAAAAGAAATTAATGAAGCAAGATCACTTGGAATATTAGATGGAGTTACGACAAATCCATCCTTAATTTCCAAGGAATCTGTTTCTAGTCAAAAAGAAATTCATGATCATTATATGTCTATATGCAGTCTTCTGAGAAATGAAGAAGATGTTAGTGCAGAAGTTATTAGTACTGATTATATAGAGATGATTCAAGAAGGAGAAAAACTTTCTCTTATACATCCAAGAATTGTTGTAAAAATTCCAATGACTCATGATGGGATCAAAGCAATTAAATATTTTTCTAATAAAAAAATTAGAACTAATTGTACTCTTGTTTTTTCTACAGGACAAGCCATTTTAGCTGCTAAAGTTGGAGCAACTTATGTTTCTCCGTTCATAGGAAGAGTAGATGATGTATCTTATGATGGATTGTATTTGATACGAGAAATTAAAAATATATATAACAATTACCATTTTGGTACCAAAATTTTGGCAGCATCTATACGTCATCCTTTGCATATCATAGAGTGTTCAAAGATTGGAATATACGCAGTCACCTCTCCTATGAAAGTTATTTATTCTCTACTGAATCATCCATTGACAAATATAGGATTGGAAAAATTTTTAACAGATTATAAAAAGAAAATCAATTAAGTTTTTATTTTTTCATCCAATAAATATTGAATAGAGATAGATGTAGCTTTTGGAAGATTTTCATAAAATCTTGATAGTTCTATTTGTTCTTTATTCTCGAAAATTTCTTCCAAATTATTTTTGTTCATCATATTAAATTCTTCCAATTTTTTATCCATATCTACCTTAATATCGTTGCTGATTTTATGACTTATTTTTTCCAAAATGCATATAGTTTCATATATGTTTTTTCCTGATTTTTTTTCTAATTTTACACGATCTATTGTTTCAGTATTTATTGGAACATGATTTATATCTCTCAAAAAATTCATAAATTTGTAAGTCTTTTATACAAAACTTTTAATTTTTTTGCATTAGAATGGTGTGGAAAACATTTCATATATTCATAATATGACTTAAAAAAATCTTTTTTTCTAGAAAGTTGATATTGAGATACACAAATTTTATACAAAACTTTTTCCTTTAAATGACTTTCTGGAAAATCTCTTATAAAATCTTGAAAATAAATTAAAGAAGCTTGATACCTACGCATCAAGAAATAAGAATCAGCTATGCAATAATTTTTTTTTTCTATTTTCATTAACAAATTGTTAATCAACCTATAAGCTTCTTTTATTTTTGAACTATCAGGATATTCTCTGACAAATTGATTCAATTTGTTAATTGCAATGTTAGTTTTTGTTTGATCTAAATCAAAATTTAAAGAAGAAAAATAATGATGTTTTCCACTTTCAAATAAACCTTTTTCTCCTGATTCATCTTCTTTCCATGAAAGAACAGGTTTTTTTTCTGAAAAAATAAAACAACTTTCAAAAAAAGTTATGAATACTACCATCAAAAAAATAGTTTTGATATTCACTATTTTTATTGTTTATGAAAATTTCTTATGTCTTTATCAAATAAATATAATCCTCCTTTATCTTCTCCTACTAGTTCAATCTTATCTAAAATCATTTTACTTAAAGTTTCTTCTTCTATCTGTTCTTCAACATACCATTGCAAAAAATTATATGTAAAATAATCTTTTTCTTGTAAAGATAATTCTACTAAAAGATTAATCTCATTAGAAATTTTCTTTTCATGTTCAAATAATATTTGAAATAATTCTTTCAAAGATCCATATGTTACTTTTCTGATGAAAATGTTATCTAAAATAGCATGACCTCCTCTCTTATTAATATACCTTATCAACTTTAACATATGCATTCTTTCTTCATGTGAATGATCATATAAAAATTCGCATATTCCTTCAAAACCTTTCTTTTCTACCCATGAAGCCATAGACAAATACAATTGAGAGGATTCAGATTCTCTATTTAATTGTTTTGTTAATCCTATTTGTATTTTTTCGCTAAGCATATAAATTTCTATGAGTTGATTTGTTTTAATAAATTTATCATTTTCTTTTTTAAAGAAGGACTACCAATTATCAGAGGTAATCTAACATATGGATTACATATTCCTATTATATTTAAAAAAGTCTTAATCCCTGTCGGATTTCCTTCTTCATAAATGAGATCTATCATTTTAATAATTTTATAAAAGATAGAAAAAGCTTTTTCAACCTGATTTTTCCTAGCTAAAGAAACCATTTCAGAAACCTTATCAGGAAAACCTTGAGCAATTACAGAAATAACACTTTCTCCACCTCCCAATATAACAGGTAAAGTGATAAAATCATCTCCTGATATCACACTAAAATTTTTTGGTTTTTTTTCAATAACTTTATAAGTTTGTAAAACATTTCCAGAAGCTTCTTTTATTCCTATTATGTTATTAAAATTATTAGCTAAACGTAATACAGTATCTGGCATGACATTAGAACCTGTTCTTTTAGGAACATTATAAACAATTATATTAGCTTCAGTACAATTCACAATAGATTTAAAATGTTCATATATTCCTTCTTGAGAAGGTCTATTATAATAAGGAGATACTGAAAGAATAGCATAAAAAATTGACAAATTTTTTATGCTATTGATTTGATCAACAACATCTTTTGTATTGTTTCCTCCCACTCCTAGTATTAAAGGAAGTTTTTTATAATTTGTACTTTGAATGCATTCAACAATATCTTGTTTTTCTTCTTTATTTAAAGTAGCTGTTTCAGCTGTAGTCCCCAATGCTACCAAATAATCAACTTCATTATCTAAAACATATTTTACGAGTCTTTCAAGTCCATTGAAGTCGATTTTTCCATCCTTTTTAAAAGGAGTAACTAACGCTACACCTGTTCCATATAATTTTTTCATAAATATGTGATATTAAATATCGTTGTTATTTCATATTGAGATATCATTAATCGTTATTTTTTTAAAAAAAACAAAAAAACAGATGTAAGCGTACATGCATAGAAAAGTAATGACTAATAATCTTTTCTTGTTCTTGGTCTAGCTGCAGATACAATAATATTTCTTCCCATAAATTCTGTTCCATTTAATTTTTCTATAGCTTGTTTTGCATTTTCTTCATTAGACATTTCTATAAATCCGAATCCTTTACTTCTTTTGTTAGATGTAGATTCGTCAAAAATTATCTTAGCATGAGTTACTTCCCCTATAGATTCAAAATATTCCTTCAATTCTTGTTCTGTCATATCATAAGATAAGTTACCTACGTATAATTTCGTATTGTCCATATTAAAAATAAATTGTTTTAAAAGCAAATTTAGAGAAATATTTTTTCTAAAAAAGAAAAATATACTACTTAACAAATTATGATTTATTTATCAAAATAAAAATTTTCCATTTTTTTATCTTAAATTGAAAATTTTTTTATGATCTGAATTATCAAGAATGCTTTTAATAAACAAATTGAATAATTTTTCTATTATATCATCATTATTGGACAATGATTTTTATAAGTTTACTATGCAAAATGCTGTTATTAAATTATTTCCATCTGCAAAAGCTAAGTATGAATTTATTAATAGAGGAAAACATTCTTTTCCAAAAGATTTTGATGAAATATTAAAAGAAAACCTAAAAAAAATGGCTTATTTGAAACTTTCAAATGAAGAAAAAAACTATTTGAAAAAATATTGCCCTTATTTAGATTCTTCTTATTTAGATTATTTAAATAAATATCAATATAATCCAAAAGAAGTAAATATATGTCAAAAGGGAAAAAATATAAGAATGAATATAGAAGGATTATGGAGTAGAACTATATTATGGGAAGTTCCTTTAATGGCTATTATATCTGAATTATATTATAAACTAACAGGTGCTAAACGGATATCTGATAAAAAAATTATAATTCTCACTAAAGAAAAATTGAAAAAATATAAAAAACTAAAGGTTAAAATTGGAGAATATGGAACAAGAAGAAGATATTCTTATCAAGTTCATAAATTGGTTTTGAAAATACTCATAGAAGAAGGTTATCCATTTTTTATGGGGAGTAGTAACGTTCATTTATCTCATATTTTCTCAATTAAACCGATAGGAACCCAAGGACATGAATGGATTATGTTTCATGCCGCAAAATATGGATTCAACAAAGCAGATCGTATTGCTATGGAAAATTGGTTAAATATTTATAGAGGAAATTTAGGAATTGCTTTATCTGATACATACACATCTTCAGTTTTTTTCAAAAACTTTAATAAAAAACTTTCTGACACTTTTAAAGGAGTTAGACATGATAGTGGAGATCCGATTTCTTTTGCTCAAGAAACTATAAAACATTACAAAAATTTTCAAATAAATCCTATCAAAAAAAAAATTATATTTTCGGATAATCTTGATCCATGCAAAGTGGCTTCTATTTCTTCTTTTTGCAAAAAAAAAATTAATCCTTTTTTTGGGATAGGAACCAATTTTACTAATGATGTTGGGCTCCCTTCTATGAACATTGTAATAAAAATGGTTAAAGCTATTCCAGAAAATAAGTGGATTTCAGTAGTAAAACTCTCTAATGTAGAGGAAAAATCAACTGGAAAAAAAAAAATGATTTTTTTTGCTAAAAAAATTCTTCATTTATGACATAATGTCATTTTGTTTTTACCTTTATTTACTAATAAATTATATGTGATGGAAAAAAATCAAAGAAAATTGAATAAAAGTTTTTATATAGAAACCTATGGTTGTCAAATGAATATCGCTGATAGCGAAATAGTGACTTCTATTTTGTGCAACGATGGTTATTCTTTGTCCGAATATTTAGAGGAAGCGAACATTATATTATTCAATTCTTGTTCTGTTCGAGAAAAAGCAGAATTAACCCTAAAAAAAAGATTGGATCAATTACAATTTATCAAAAAAAAGAAAAAAACCTTATTTGGCGTTATAGGATGTTTGTCAAAACAAGTAAGAGATATTCTTTTAAAGGAAAAAAAAATAGATTTTTTTGTAAATCCAAATTCTTATAAAGAAATGTCTAATTTTATTCGTTATGCTATGATTGGTCAAAAAAACTTAAGTATTAATCATCAAAAAAACGAAACATATGCAGACATAAGTCCATTTCTAAAAAGAGACAAAATAACAACTTTTTTAAGTATAACCAGAGGATGTGATAATATGTGTACATTTTGTATAGTCCCTTTTACCAGAGGAAGAGAAATAAGTAGTAATCCATATTATATCATTGATGAATGTAAACGTTTGTATCAAAATGGATATAAGGAAATTACTCTTTTAGGACAAAATGTTGATTCTTATAGATGGACTCAAGGGTTAATTACTATAGATTTTTCAGAATTATTGAATTTTTTAGCTATAGAAATTCCCTCAATAAGAATAAGATTTTCTACATCTAACCCTCATGATATGTCGGATAAAGTTCTGAAAATAATTTCTAAACATTCAAATATCTGTAAGCATATTCATTTACCCGTTCAATCTGGAAGCAACAAAATACTGAAATTAATGAACAGAAAATACACTCGTGAAAAGTATCTTTCTTTAGTTAATAGAATCAGAGCTATAATTCCTGAATGTTCTATTTCACATGATATCATGACTGGTTTCTGTAATGAAGAAGAAAAAGATCATCAAGATACTCTTGATTTAATGAATAAAATTCAATATAATTACGGTTATATGTTTTCTTATTCTCCTAGACCTGGTACTTATGCATATAAAAAATTAAAAGATAATGTTCCTCAAAATGTTAAAATAGAACGATTGAAAGAGATTATTGATTTACAAAAAAAACACTCATCATTTCGAATGAAAGAATACTTAGGAAAAGTCCAAGAAGTTTTGATAGAAGGTGAATCAAAAAAAAATAATCAATATTGGTATGGAAGAAATACACAAAATTTAATTGTGGTCTTTCCGAAAGAATCCTATAAAATTGGAAATATCGTATCTGTGAAAATCAATGATTGTACCCCTGCAACTTTAATTGGAAAAATTTATAAAGATGTAAAAAAATGGAATCCATCCAAAATATAAAACAAAAATTTGGAATCATTGGATATGATTATGCTTTACATCGAGCTTTAGAAAAAACAGTACAAGTCGCTCCTACCGATATTTCGGTATTGGTTCTTGGAGAAAGTGGAGTAGGAAAAGAATTTATCCCAAAAATTATTCATCAATTCTCTTCCAGAAAACATAATTCTTATATTGCGGTAAATTGTGGAGCCATTCCAGAAGGAACTATTGATAGTGAACTTTTTGGACATGAAAAAGGATCTTTTACAGGTGCTACAAGTATGAGAAAGGGTTATTTTGAAGGAGCTAATGGAGGAACTATATTTTTAGATGAAGTAGGAGAACTTCCTTTAACGACACAAGTACGTCTTCTTAGAATATTAGAATCAGGAGAATTTATTAAAGTAGGTTCTTCTAAGATTCAAAAAACTAATATACGAATTGTTGCTGCTACTAATTTAAATATGATAGAATCTATACAAAGAGGGAAATTTAGAGAGGATTTGTATTATCGTCTTAATACAGTACAAATTAATGTTCCTCCTTTACGATTTCGTAAAAATGATATCAAATTTTTGTTCAAGAAATTCTCCAATGATTTTTCTGAAAAATATCATATGCCTCCGGTTATTCTTACTGAAGAGTCTTTGAAATATTTAGAAAATTATTCTTGGCCAGGAAATATCAGACAATTAAAAAATCTTACAGAACAAATTTCTGTGGTGGAAACAAAACGTGAAATTTCTATAGAAAAATTAAAAGAATACATTCCAGAGAATATTCCTTCAATATCATTTTCTCACAATGAAACTTTCTTTCAAGGCTTTTCTAGGGAAAGAGATTTGCTGTATAAAATTTTGTTTGATATAAAAAAAAATTTTAATGATTTGAAAAATATTACTTTTCAATTGATTAAAAATCATCCAAACCCCAGATTTATTAAAGATAATCAACAAATTATGGAAAAAGTTTTTGGAAAAATGATTCATAACAGTGATAATTCAATTTTTCAATTGGAAGATTCATCTAAACCTTCTTCGGAGGAGGATTTTGATTATGAAGAAGTAGAAGAAGACTCATCAAAAAATGAATTATCTTCTTTTTCTTTACAAAAAAAGGAAATAGAGTTTATTCAAAAAACTCTAAAAAAAAATAATGGTAAAAGAAGAAAAACAGCTAAAGAATTAGGAATTTCAGAAAGAACACTATATAGAAAAATTAAACAATATGGCTTATAATAAAATTGTTTTTATTCTTATGTTTTTTGTTTTTACTAGTTGTTATCATCCTTCTATTTATTCATTTTTTAATCCAAAAAAAACAATAGAAATAGGAGAATTTTCAGAAAAAATAAATATACCTAGAAGATCTATTGCTTTTGATTTCAAGAAATATCTTGAAGATTATATTATGATACATAATCCTTCTAATTTAGTATTAAAAGACGGAGATGCTATTTTAGAAGGAAAATTTTTAGATTATATAATTCTTTCAAGGAAAAATTATCCATTAAGAAAAATTCAAGTAACAGTAAAGATATATTATAAGGATAATTTTGAACCAGAAAAAAACTGGGAGAAATGTTTTGTGATATCAGAAGATTTTTATCACAAAAAAGAACTCTTTTTAGAAAAACCCATTGATAAAATCATAGAAAAACTTACTATTCAAGTGTATAAAAAAATATTTAATGAAAATAATAATTGGTAAATGGAAATAACACCTACTATAACTATAGTTGGATTTTTTATTATCACAATGTGTCTTCTACTTATCTTGTTTATTCTAATACAAAATCCTAAAAAAGAAAGTATTAATCAAACTTTTATGGAAAAAAACTTTAGATTTTTTGGGGTTAAAAGAACAAATACATTTTTAGAAAATGTTACTTGGTTTTTATCCATTATTATATTCTTATTAACTCTGTTTTTCAATTTTTTTCTAAAATCAAAACATTAAATATGTATGTCATAATGACATTTAATATTGCTTAAATGAAAAAAATTCAATAATTTTTCATTTGGCATGTTTTTGGCTTTGGACGATTAGTATCGTAAACTCTAAAAATTATTTAAAATATGGTGGAAGTAAAGATTAAACCTTTAGCAGATCGTGTTCTCGTACAACCTGACCCTGCTGAAACAAAAACAGCTTCAGGTATAATTATTCCTGATACTGCAAAAGAAAAACCACAAAAAGGGACCATAATAGCAGTAGGGAAAGGAAAAAAGGATGAACCTATGATTCTAAAAAAAGGAGATAGAATTTTGTACGGAAAATATTCTGGAACAGAATTAAAATGGGAAGGAGAAGAATATCTCATTATGCGAGAATCCGATGTAATAGCTATCATATGATCATATAACTTAAAAAATTAAAAAATTATGGCAAAAGATATAAAATTTGATATTGAAGCAAGAGATAAACTAAAAAAAGGAGTGGATGCATTAGCTAATGCAGTCAAGGTGACTTTAGGACCAAAAGGTCGTAATGTTGTATTGCAAAAATCATTTGGAGGGCCTCAAGTCACAAAAGACGGTGTTACTGTAGCTAAAGAAATTGAATTAGAAGATCCTATAGAGAATTTGGGGGCTCAAATGGTGAAAGAAGTTGCTTCTAAAACAAATGATGTAGCTGGAGATGGAACTACAACTGCAACTGTTTTGGCACAAGCTATTGTTAGAGAAGGATTGAAAAATGTTGCTGCTGGAGCTAATCCTATGGATTTAAAAAGAGGAATAGACAAAGCTTTAGAAGCTGTAATTCTAGATTTAAGAAAACAATCTAGAGAAGTTGGAGGAAATACAGAGAAAATAAAGCAAGTAGCTTCTATTTCTGCAAACAACGACGAAAAAACTGGTTCTTTAATAGCTGATGCTTTTGAAAAAGTAGGAAAAGAAGGAGTCATTACTGTAGAAGAAGCAAAAGGAACAGATACATCAGTTGATGTTGTTGAAGGTATGCAATTTGATAGAGGTTATCAGTCTCCATATTTTGTTACAAATACCGAAAAGATGATCACTGAATTTGATCAACCTCAAATTTTATTATCTGATAAGAAAATAGCAGCAATGAAAGATTTGTTGCCTATATTAGAGCCTGTAGCACAATCTGGTAGACCACTGCTTATTATTTCTGAAGAAGTTGAAGGAGAGGCTTTAGCTACATTAGTAGTAAATAAAATACGTGGAACTCTAAAAGTGGCTGCTATTAAAGCTCCTGGATTTGGAGATAGAAGAAAATCCATGTTAGAAGATATAGCTATTTTGACAGGAGGGACAGTTATTTCTGAAGAAACAGGGAGCAAATTAGAAGATGTAAAATTAAATATGCTAGGAAAGGCGGAAAGAGTTATTATAGATAAAGATAATACGACTATTGTTAATGGAGGAGGAAATAAAAGAGATATAAGAGCACGTGTAGATCAAATAAAGGCACAAATAGAATCAACTACATCAGATTATGATAAAGAGAAATTGCAGGAACGTCTCGCAAAATTAGCAGGAGGAGTTGCAGTTCTTTATGTTGGAGCAGCCTCTGAAGTAGAAATGAAAGAGAAAAAAGATCGTGTCGATGACGCTTTAAATGCTACAAGAGCCGCTGTAGAAGAGGGAATAGTAGCAGGAGGAGGTGTGGCTTTAGTTCGCGCTGTTAATTCTTTGGATAATCTCAGAGGAGAAAATGTAGATCAAGATACTGGAATCCAAATAGTCAGAAGATCTTTAGAAGAACCTTTGCGTCAAATTGTAGCTAATGCGGGTGGAGAAGGATCTGTTGTTGTTGCTAAAGTGGCTGAAGGAAAAGGTGATTATGGGTATGATGCTAAAATTGGAGAATATAAAAATATGATTGTGGAAGGAATCATAGATCCTACTAAGGTTGCTAGAGTAGCATTAGAAAATGCAGCTTCAGTATCCGGAATGTTGTTAACTACTGAATGTGTTGTAACAGAAATCAAAAAAGACGAGGCAAATGCAGCGCCTCCAATGCCAGGATCTGGAGGAGGTGGAATGGGAGGAATGATGTAAATCTGATCTATAATATCTATAAAAAAATAGTGTCTTTTTCAGGACACTATTTTTTTAATTTTTAAAACCAATTTTTTTGAACTTTCAAAGTTTGTTCAATTACATCTCTCACGCAGCCTCTTCCTCCTCTTTTCGGAGAAATATATTTAGATATATCTTTAACTTCTTGAACTGCATCTATTGGAGAACAAGGCAATGCTACAGATTTCATAATTTCAATATCCGGAATATCATCTCCCATATAAAGAATTTTATTCTTTGTAATATTTTGAATATTACAATATTCATCCAAATATTTTTTCTTGTTATCAACTCCTTGATAAATATAACGGATATTCAAACCTCTTAAACGTCTAAAAACCATTAAATCTGATCCCCTTGTAATAACACACAAATTATACCCTTTCTTTTTTGCTAACTGCATTGCATATCCATCTTTAGCAAACATTTGGCGAACCATGTTCCCATCTGGGAATAAATTCAAAGCACAATTCGTTAATACTCCATCTACGTCAAATACAAAAGTATTAATATCATTCATTATATTCATATAGTTCTCCATCTCTTTCATCTCCTTAAAAAACAACCTTAAACTTATCCCCCCCTCCATCCAACTTATTAAATATCCTCAAAATTAATATTTGTGAAATCCTTTATTTCTGATGTTTTTTTTTGAACCTCTTTTACCTCTTGACTTTGATTATATGTTGTATGATTTTTAAAATCTTTCTGATGACGTTCAGAAATTACTTCTCTCCCTTTTTCATTAATAATAAACCGAATCATATCATCAAGTATGCTTTGGAATTTTGAAAAATCCTCCTTATACAAATAGATTTTGTGTTTTTTATAAGTTACTTCTCCTGTTTCAGAAAAACTTTTCTTACTTTCAGTGATGGTCAAATAATAATCGCCAGCTCTTGTTTCTCTCGCATCAAAAAAATATGTTCGGCTACCAGTTTTTAGAGTCCGTGAACAAATTTCATTTCTTTCTTTGATATTTTCTTTTTCGTCCATTTCAAAAAATATTATAATCCTAATAAAGCAAATCTAAATAAAAAAAATATAGGATGATTATTCAAAATCAATTTTTTTTAAAAATTCTACAACAAAATATTATTACTTTTTATTCTTGATATTTTCCCATTTTTTAAATTAATAAATAAGTCAAAATCAGAAACATAAGAAGTATCATGAGTGATAATAATAATGGTACTATTTTTCATTCCTTTTTTTATATAATTAATGATTAACTTTCTAGTTTTCTGATCTATAGCAGAAAAACTATCATCAAATATAAGAATTTTCGGATTTCTTATAAGAGCTCTTGCTATACATATTCTTTGTTTTTGTCCACCAGATAAAGTAATTCCTCTCTCTCCTATAACTGTTTCATATCCATTTTTAAAATTTAAAATCTCATCTTCTATCATAGCTTTTCTTGCCGCTTCATACACTTTACATCGAGTAACTTTTTTTATACTTCCTAAAGCAATATTATTGTAAATCGAATCTGAAAAAAGAAAAGATTCTTGAGGAACATAACCTATATGATTTCTGAAATCATATAAATTATGATTTTTTAAAGATAAATTATCTATTAATATTTCTCCTTGATGAGGATCATATAAACGTGATATTAATCTTCCTATAGTTGTCTTTCCTGATCCTGTTTCTCCCGTTAGAATCAAAGTTTCTCCTTTCATAAGACTAAAAGATATTTTACTAATTGTATGATTTTTATTTTTTATATCATTTTTATTTTTATAAATGAAGCTAACGTCTTTGAACTGAACTTCTCCAAAAATTTTCGTTTTTATCAAGTTATTATTGAAAATTTCTGGTTTCTCTTTCAAAAATTCACTTATTCGAATTTGCGATACTTTAGCCCTTTCTACAATAGAAACAACCCATCCCAACATAATGAAAGGAAAAATCAATACATTAATGTATGTAAAAAATTCAGCAATGGTTCCTATTTCTTTTATCTCTCCTTCAAAATATTTTTTTCCTCCAAAAAAAAGAATTAATAAATGACTAGTTCCTATAAAAAATATTATAACAGAAGATAAAATAGTATTTATTTTTGCTAATTCTATATTTTTTTTTTTGTAATCAGATATGATTCTCTTATGTTTCTTTTGAAAAAAAGGTTCTGATACAAATGATTTAATAACATGAATTCCAGAAAAAGTATCTTGAATAAAAGAACATATAAGTGATTGATAACTTTGAACTTTTTCACTTTTTTTAGTAATATAAATACTTATATAATAAATGGAAATAAAAAGAACAGGAATAGGCAAAATCACATAAAAAGTTAGAATTTCGTTAATTCGTAACATTTGGACAAAAACCATGAAAAAAAGAACAACAAGGTTCACAAAATACATTATTCCAGGACCTATGTATTGTCTGATAAAAGAAACATCTTCTGTTAGTCTATTCATCAAATCTCCTGTTGAATTTTTCTTATAAAAAGACAAACTCAATTTTTGATAATGTGAAAAAATTTCATTTTTTATATCAAATTCTATCATTCTAGATGTTGTTATAATACATTGTCTCATGTGATATTTAACAAATCCTCCAATGATTGGAACTATCAGTATGATGCTAGTATAAATACAGATTTCTTTTTTTAAATAGGAAGAATTTGATGCAGTTGAAAAACTGGTAAATAAATTTTTAATTGTGTTAATAGATTTTCCTATATAAGGAATAGGAAGTAGAGTTAAAATATTTGATATTAGAATCAATAAAAAACCTATACACAAACGTAATTTGTATCTTTGACAATATTTTTTGCTAAAAGCAAATAAACCACTCATATAACATGCAAAAATACAAACTTTTTAAGTTTGATTTTTATTTATATAATTGCAAAAAAGATCTTGTTGTGTAAAACAATCAACATCATAAAAAATGTCAATAAGACGACGCTTCAGAATAAAAAGTTTGCAATTCTTATATGCTCAACATTTATCTAAAATGGATTCAAATCAAGTTGAAAAAAACATGCTTCAAAGCATTGAAGAATTGCATAATTTATATATTTCTCTTCTTTTTTTAATCTTAAAAATTAGAGAAAATGCTCTAAAAATAAATCTACACAATATAAAAAACACAGATCCAATAAAAAAATTTGCATACAACTCCGTAATCAAAATACTGTCTAATAATAAGTACTTAATTGAAGAATATAGTTCTACAGAAAATTCTGGAAAAATATTATGGAAAAAACAAGAAAAACACATCTTTCTTTTATTGCAAGAAATGCAAAAATCAATTTTTTGCAATAAATATTTTAATAAACCTAGCTCTTCTTTTGAAGAAGAGAAAAAATTTCTCATAAAATATTATAAAGAAATCGTGATTCCAAATAAAAAACTGATAGGATATATAGAAGATTTATATATTAACGGACAAGAAAATTTGTGTATAGCTCATACCATGGTTTGCAAAACTTTACGATTTATAAAACATTCTACACCTCCAAATTTTAAATTATATAACATTTACAAAAATAATGAAAATAAAAAATTCATTATTGATTTGTATAGGAATACAATTTTTCACAAAGATGAATTTAATAATTTAATCAACAATATATCAAAAAACTGGGATATAAAAAGAATAGCTATTATAGATTTAATTATATTGCAAATGGCTATTTGTGAATTTTTATATTTTCCGAACATACCTCCGAAAGCAACTATGAATGAATATATAGAAATTGCAAAAATATTTTGTATGGAAAAAAGTAAAATTTTTATTAATGGAATATTAGATCAAATCTTTAGACTTTTGCGTAAAAAGAATAAAATATTTAAAATAGGAAAAGGCCTTCTATAAATCTGATGATCTATTCTCTAAACTTTAAATGTTATTTTATGTTTTTTTTATTGCAACAAAATTCTATTGCAAATACTATTTGGATGTTTGCATTGATTTTTATTATATTCTATTTTTTTATGATACGTCCTCAAATACGAAAACAAAAAATTGAAAAAAAATTTCAGGATAATCTAAAAAAAGGAAATTATATAGTAACCAATTCAGGAATGCACGGAAAAATCATAGATATTACAGATAATGTTTGTGTACTAGAAACTATTACAGGAAAAATAAAACTTGAAAAAAATACAGTTTCAAAGGAACTAACTCAATTACGTTATAGTGAAACTTTGAATCAACAAAATGAAAAACAGGAAAAAAAATGAAATTTTTTTTGATAGGAATAACGGGAAAAATGGGATCTGGAAAAAGTTTATTTTCTTCTTTTTTCAAAAAAAAAGGAATCCCTGTTTACCATTCAGATGAAAGGGGAAAAATATTAATGAATCAAACAGAAATTATAAAAAAAAATGTTATTAAACATTTTGGAAAAGATTCTTATAAAAAAGAAAAAATTAATAGAACCTATTTATCTGAAATTGTTTTCAAAAATTCTTCTGCATTAAAATTACTATGTTCTATTGTACATCCATGGATTTCAATTGATTTTAAAAATTGGATTTATTCTGTACAAAAAAAAACTCTATATTTTATAAAAGAATCTGCTATTTTATTTGAAAGTGGAAGTTATAAAGAATGTGATATCATAATCACTATAACTTCACCTATGGAAAAAATGATTGAAAGAATTATAAAAAGAGATCATCTAAGTGAAAATCAAATTATAAATCGTCTAAAAAATCAAATATCTAATAAAAAAAGAGAAAAAAAATCTCATTTTATTATTAATAACTATTCATCTGCAACTTTTTTACAAAAAAAAGCGGATATAATACACGAATTACTCGAAAAATTATACACAAATCAATATGGGAAAAGGAGATAAAAAAACTAGAAGAGGAAAAATAAAAAAAAAAACTTATGGAAATCTTCGTCCAAATCCAAGAAACGCTAGAAAAAAGAAAAAAAATAATTAAAGTTGTTCATCTTTTTTACTTGCACTTGTGAAAAAAGATAAGAAATATATCAGTTGAGATAAACTGCCTAAAGCAGAAACCACATAAGTCATAGCAGCCCAATTTAAAGATTCTTTCGCTTTATTGTATTCTTGATAATTAACTACATTTTTTTTTCTCATCCAAGTTAAGGCCCTGTTACTTGCATCAAATTCTATTGGCAAAGTTATAAAAGAAAAAAGAAAAACAAAAAAAAATAATCCTATTCCTAGTTTAAGAAGAAAAGAATCTTTTCCTCCTGAACTGTAAAAAATTGTTAATCCAGACACTATAGCTAGATTAGTAAATTTGGAACTAAAATTCAAAATAGACACTAAATGATTCCGTATTTTCAACAAATTATAACCCAACTTATGTTGTAATGCATGACCACATTCATGAGCAGCTACCGCAACAGAAGCTGCAGATCTACCATTGTAAACTTTTTCGCTTAAATTTATTGTTTTGTTTAGAGGATTATAATGATCTGTCATCTCTCCTTCAACTGAAAGAACATAAACATCCGTAATTCCATTATCTTTTAACATTTTTTCCGCTACTTCTTTTCCACTCATATAAGAATGCAAATGAAATTTAGAATATTCTCTAAATTTATTTTTTAAGATTGTATTAACAATAACACTTACTAAAAAAGTAGTGCCAATAATGAAATAGTAAGTCATTAGAATCTATTTTTAAACAAAAATATTAATTTATCAATATAAAATGAAAATATATATAAATTTAGCTTATGTGTCAAATTTTTGACTATGAATATTCCAAAAATAAATAATCTAAAAAGAGTCGTGATTATTGGTGCAGGATTTGCGGGGTTGCAAGTCGCAAAAAAACTAAGAAGAGATAAATTTCAGGTTATTCTTATAGATAAGAATAATTATCATACATTTCAACCATTGTTATATCAAGTAGCTACAGCTGGTTTAGAACCGGATTCTATAGCGCATTCCATTAGAAACATTATCAAAAAAACAAAAAACTTTTTTTTCAGATTAGCTTATGTTCATTATATCAATACAGAAAAACAGAAAATTTATACAAATGTAGGTGATTTATCTTATGACTATTTAATTATATCTACAGGATCTGTTACTAATTATTTTGGAAATAAAAATATTGAGTCTTTTTCCTTACCAATGAAATCAATTCCAGAAGCTTTAAATCTTAGAAGTCTTATTTTGCAAGATTTTGAATTTGCTTTGCTAACAAAAGATGCTAAAGAAAGAGAAAGACTTATGACTTTTGTTATTGTAGGAGGAGGCCCTACCGGAGTAGAACTTGCTGGAGCTTTAGCTGAAATGAAAAAATATGTCCTTCCACATGATTATCCTGATTTAAATATTCAATCTATGAATATTCACTTGTTACAAGCTTCTCATAGACTGTTAGATGGAATGTCTGAAAAATCAGCAAAACAAGCTTATAAAAATTTGAAAGAATTAGGGGTTATCATTTGGTTAAATTGTTTAGTTAAAGATTACGATGGAAAAGTAGTTTTTGTAGAAAAAAATAAAAGGATAGAATCTGCTAACGTTATATGGGCCGCTGGAGTAAAAGGATCTATAATAAAAGGATTTCTAAATGAAGACATAAAAGGACATAGGATTTTGGTAGATAATTATCTCAAAACTATAAAATATAAAAATATTTTTGCTATTGGAGACGTTGCTTATATGAAGTCTTATCCTAATGGTCATCCTATGACCGCTCAACCTGCTATTCAACAAGGTAATTATTTAGCTGAATATTTTAATCTTTTTTCAGAAAAAAGAAAAATTAACCCTTTCATTTACAAGAATTTAGGATCTATGGCTACTATTGGAAGAAACAAAGCTGTATGTGATTTTCCCTATTTTAAGTTAAAAGGTTTTTTAGCATGGATTGTATGGATGTTTGTTCATCTAGTCAGTTTAGTTGGATTTAGAAATAGAGCAATAGCCTTAACAAATTGGATTATTCAATATTTCCATTATAATAAAAGCGTACGTTTGATTATAAGACCATTTCATAGAAAAAAAAAAATCATTTAAAAACAAGTTTAGAAAGAATATTTTTGACTTTTTTTTCTGTTTCTATATATTCTTGATCTATATTACTATCCATAGTGATTCCACTGCCAGCATACAAAGTTATTTCTTTTTTATTTTCTTTGATTCTTGCACATCTCAAATGAAGATATAATTCCATGTCTTTTCTGTTTACTGTACCAATGTATCCTGTATAAAAATTTCTTTTATATCCTTCATATTTTTGAATAAAATCTAAAGATTCCTTTTTAGGAAAACCACATATAGAAGGAGTAGGATGCAGTTGATCTAATACTTTAGAATAATCAGGTTCTTCCAAAAAAGAAAAATAAATTGGAGTTTTCAAATGTTTTAAATGACCCATTTTTACCGTTTTAGTTTTTTTTAAGAAAATGGATCCTTTATAAGATTTCAATAAATGAATAATGTATTTTATTACAATTTTATGCTCTTCTATTTCTTTTTTCGTCCATTTCTTTTGATTCCAAACAGTTCCTGCTAAAGCTACGGTTTGAAATTTATTTTTATGAGATTTAATGAGCAACTCTGGAGAACATCCTATCCAAAATCCATGATGGATATCATACCAAAGACTGATTAAAGCATTTGGATAAGAAAAAATTAATTTTTGAAAAGTTTTTTTCAAATAAAAACTGTGAAAAGAAATTTTTATAGATCTGGATAAAACTACTTTTTTAAAGTGTCCTTTTCGTATTTTTTCTACTGCTTTTTGAATCAAATTTTTATATTCTGAAGAGTAAGTTAAAAGAAAAGAATTCTCTTCAGCTTCAGATGTTTCTTTTAAAAAAGATTTCCGTATATCTACATAATAGACTTTTTTTGGAACGATTTTGATCGTGTAATTATGATCAAAATCTTGAATTAGAAAAAATACATCTCCTTTAGAACCATAATGAGAATAAAAAAAAACTTTATTTCCGTAAGGTTTCCTGAAAATAACAAATTGATTTTGGTTCCAATAATTTTTTATAACTTTTTTATAAAAAGAAAAAATACTGATTTTTTTAAACATATTTTTTAATTATAATATTAGTCATTTTACAAAAACTAATGATAGTTTCTTTTTCATTATAAACATCAATTTGAATAACATGTAAAGTTTTTCCTTTATGAAAAATTTTAGCTTTAGCAAATAAAAATCCTTTTTTTATACATAGAATATGATTGGCAGAAATTTCAATGTTAAAAACATTGAAATTATTTTTTTCTGCACTTTTTGCACTTTTATCTTCTTCAAGATTAATAAAAGATAAAGAACATCCTACAGTTTCAGCCAAAGTGATTGTAGCTCCTCCATGAAGATAACCAAAAGGTTGTAAAATCTTATTACTTATTGGCATTTTTGCTATCAAAAAATCTAATTCTGTGGATAAAAAAATAAACTGAATGTGCATTTCACTTATCAATGTATTTTTTTTTAGATTATTTAATTCATTTAATAATTCTTTAATTCTTTTTTTCATACAAAAAATAAATTAAAGATAACCTTTTGGTCTAATTTTCTAGATTACATTATTTTGTTTGCTTAAGATTTAAAATTAACGAATATGAATAAAATAGTAGATGAAGACTTTATTCCTTTGATAGGAAAAGGAAATCAAATTATTGGATTTGAAAAAAAAGAAAAAATTCATTCAGAAGGACTTTTTCATAGCGCTGTTTCTGTATTTATTTTTAATCCAAAAAATGATTTAATGTTACAAAAAAGATCTTCAAGAAAATATCATTCTTCTTTACTTTGGACTAATACATGTTGCAGCCATCCTAGAAAAAATGAATCTGTTTTAACAGCAGCTCATCGTTGTTTAATAGAGGAAATGGGATTTGATTGTTTCTTAGAAAAAAGATTTTGTTTTACTTATTATGAATATTTAAACAATGGACTGATAGAAAATGAATTAGATCATGTTTTTGTTGGATATTATGAAAAATCTCCAATTATCAATTATAAAGAAGTTGATAATTGGAAATGGACTTCGTTAAATGAATTAATTAAAAATGTTCATCTTTATCCAGATTCTTACACAATCTGGTTAAAAATTATCCTGAAGAATTATATAAATCAGTTAAACATTCATTAAATCATGAAAGCAACCATAAGTAGAAAAGGGTATTTCAGTGCAGCACACAGACTTTATAATAGACATTGGAATTATCAAAAAAATATAGAAATATTTGGAAAATGTGCATATTTAAATTATCATGGACATAATTATGAATATATAGCCAGTGTCACAGGTGAAGTTGATAAAGAAACAGGATTTGTTCTTAGTCTACATAAATTAAGAGATCTTCTTCGTGAAGAAATAGAAAAACTTTTTGATCATAAAAACATTAATTTAGATTTGAAAGAGTTTTCTTCTGTAAATCCTACTGCGGAAAATATTGTTATTTTCATGTGGAATAAAATAAATAAAAGAATATCTTCTAATTTTGATTTGAAAATAACTTTATACGAAACGGGAAATAATTTTGTTGAATATGATGGAAAATAATTTGAAAAAAACAATTTTATATGAAAATCATATACGTTTAGGCGCTAAAATGATTGATTATTCTGGATTTTGTATGCCTCTTCAATACACTTCTTCTTTAATAGAACATATGTCTGTAAGAAATAAAGCTGGTATTTTTGATGTTAGTCATATGGGGAAGTTCATTTTGAATGGAAAACATTCCATGGATTTAGTACAGTATTTAACCACAAATGATTTGTCGAAAATAAAAATAGGACAAGCTCAATATAGCTGTTTCATTAATAATCATGGAGGAATTATAGATGATTTAGTGATTTATAAGATTTCTGAAAAAAAGTTATTACTTATAGTTAATGCAGTTAATATTGAAAAAAATAAAAAATGGATAAATTATCATATAAAAAAAAATTCTTATAATATAGAATTTATAGATTTTTCTCAAAAATATTCTCTATTGGCTATTCAAGGACCATTATCATTGTTTTATATTCAAAAATTAACTAATATACCATTGCAAAAAATTCCTTTTTATAATTTTGAAATAGGAGAATTTTCAGGAATTAAAAACGTATTGATTTCTTGTACTGGATATACGGGATCTAAAGGAGTGGAAATTTATATTCCTAATGAATATGCTGAAAAAATATGGAATGATATTTTAGAAGTAGAAAAAAATAAAATAATTCCTTGCGGAATAGCCAGTAGAAACTCATTAAGATTAGAAATGGGATATCGTTTATATGGACAAGATCTTTGTGAAGAAATAACTCCCATAGAAGCAGGATTATCTTGGATCATAAAATTTGAAAAAAAATTTATTGCAAGAGAAATACTACAAAAACAAAAAAAGAAAGGAGAATACAAAAAATTTATATCTTTTCTTGTAGAAGAAAAAGGAAAAATTCCAAGACAGGGATACTTTTTAATAGATAAAGATGATAATCTTATTGGAAATGTAACTTCTGGTATTTTTTCTCCAGTTTTAAAAAAAGGAATTGGATTAGGATATTTTTTGAATCAAAAACAAAAAAAAGATTCTGTTTTTCTTTCAATAAGAAAAAAAAAGATTCCTATTAAAGTGGTAAATTTACCCTTTATAAATATTAAAAATGATTAATTTTTATTCAATTCATAATAGACTAAGAATTCAAAAATGAATCATTTCAAATATTAATTTTATCAAAAAAAACGAAACATATTCGAAACATATTAAAAAAAATTTCTTGTTAGCTATTCCTGTATTTTTTACTCAATTAGGAGTTATATGTATAGGTTTATCTGATAATATTATGGTTGGTTTTTTGGGTAAAAAAGCTTTATCTTCAGTTTCATTAGCCAATGCTGTTTTTTTTATTACAGTCATTTTTGGATTGGGAATATCTACATCTATTTCTTCTCTAATAGCATCTATAGATGCAAAACAAGAATACAAAAAAGGTGCTATTATTTTTTATCATGGATTGATTATTAATTTTTTTTTATCCATATTTATGTATGGGTTAATACATGTTTTTTCTTATATCCTACCTTATTTAGGACAACCTAAAGAAATATTGAGTGAAACTATATCATTTCTAAAGATAATAGCTATTTCTTTTATTCCATGGATGATATTTGAAGTTTTTAGAAAATTTTCGGAAGGATTATCCTTAGTTTTTCCAGGTCTTATTATTACTTGGGTTTCAGCTTTCATTAACATCATATTAAATTATGTATTTCTTAACGGAATCTGTGGATTTCCTAAATTAGGAACTGTGGGAGTAGCTTATTCTACCTTAGTATCTCGTATAACTATGCTAATAGGAATTTTAATTTTATTGTACCAACATAGAAAAGTCCATAATTATTATAATCATTTTAAATATTTTTTTCTAAAAAAAAAATATTTAAAAAAAATACTCCAAATAGGGATTCCTTCTGGATTACATATGTTATTTGAAATGAGTGCTTTTGCTGTTTCTTCTTTTATATCAGGAAAATTTGGGATTAAAGTATTGGCTGCCCATCAAATTGTTATCAGTTTGGTCTCTTCTACCTTTCTTCTAAATACAGGTCTTTCTGTAGCTGCCACAATAAGAATAGGAAATCAGTTTGCTTTAAAAAATTATTCTGAGTTAAGAAAAATAGGAAAATCTATTTTTTTAATGGGAGTTGTTTTTATGTTAATTTGTAGTTTATTCTTTTTTTTCTTTAGAAGATATATTCCTCACATTTATATAAAAAATGATTATGAGGTAGTTCAAATTGCAGAAAAAATGATTATTATTGCTAGTTTTTTTCAGTTATCTGATGGGTTACAAGGAATTATTCTTGGAGCTTTAAGAGGATTGCAAGATGTTCATATTCCTATGTGGATCAGTTTTTTTTCCTATTGGATTATTGCTTTACCTACAGCTTGGTTTTTATCTATTAGAATAGGAGGACATGGAGTCTGGATTGGATTAGGATTAGGACTTACTGTATCAGCTATACTTCTTTTTATAAGATATGAAACTATAACTAAAAGACTTACGAAAGGAAATATAATAAATAACTAATATTCAATTAAATAATCATAGTTAATAATAATTATCTATATTTGTTAATATAATAAGTGAAAAATTAAAAAATTTAATTTTTTAACCATTCTTTTATGAAAAAAACATTTAAAGAATACAATTTTTTTAACAATAATATTCTTAAAGCTTTAGAAGATATTGGTTTTAAATATCCTACTCCTATACAAGAAAAAGTTATTCCATTCTTGCTTTCTTCAGAAAGAGATATTATAGCATTAGCTCAAACAGGAACTGGAAAAACAGCCGCTTTTGGATTACCAATCATTCAAAATATAAATTTTGATCTGAGTATCCCTCAAGCTTTTATTTTATGTCCTACGAGAGAACTTTGTATACAAATTACTCGTGATCTCTGTCGTTTTTCTAAATTCTTATCGTCAATTAAAATTATTTCTTTGTATGGAGGAGTAAATATAGATTCTCAAATTAAATCATTGCAAAATAAGACTCACATTATAATAGGAACTCCAGGTCGAATTATTGATTTAATAAAAAGAAAGAAATTGCATCTTGCAAATATTAAATATTTGATTCTTGATGAAGCGGATGAAATGCTAAATATGGGATTTAAAGAAGAGTTGGATTACATAATAGATATGTTACCAAAAAAAAGACAAAGTCTTCTTTTTTCAGCAACAATGTCCAAATATATGAATATCATTGCTCATACTTATTTAACGGATCCAGTGGAAATAATTACAGGTCAAAAAAATATTGGATCTGATGATATCAAGCACATTTATTATATAGTAGGTCATTTAAACAAAAAATATTTAGCTCTAAAAAGAATTGTAGACATTAATCCTGATATTTATGGAATTATATTTTGTAGCACAAAAAAAGAAACTAAAGAAATAGCTGAACATCTCATAAAAGATGGTTATAATGCTGATGCTTTATATGGAGATCTTTCACAAACACAACGTGAATCTGTGATGAATCGATTTAGAAACAAAAATTTGCAATTTCTCGTTGCTACGGATGTAGCGGCTCGTGGATTAGATATCAATAATATAACTCATGTCATAAATTATAATCTTCCAAAAGAAAGTGAGATCTATCTACATAGAAGTGGTCGTACTGGAAGAGCTGGAAATTCTGGAATTTCTGTTTGTATTATACACACCAAAGAAACCAGAAATTTAAAAGAGTTTGAAAGGAAAATTGGAAAAAATTTTGAACGATTCATGGTTCCTAGTGGAAAAGAAATATGCGAAAAGCAACTGCTTTATTTTATAGGAAAAGTCAAAAAAGTAGTTGTAGATGAACAATTAATGAAAAAATTTCTTCCTGAAATACAAAAAAATTTAGAGTTTTTTGACAAAGAAGAATTGATAAAACGTTTTTCTTGGATTGAATTTAATCGTTTTATAAATTATTATAAAAATTCTAAGGATATAAATCCCAATAATAATATTATTGTCAATAATAAATTCAAAAAGAAACTTTTGTCAAGGTCAAAAAAATCAAGAAAAGAATCTTTTTCCAAACTTTTTTTGAATAGAGGATCTAAAGACAATTTAACAAAATTAGGGTTAATCAATTTAATTAATCAAGCAGTTAAAAATTCACGTATTCATATTGGACATATAGAAATTTTATCAAATTCTTCATTATTCGAAGTAGAAAAACGTTATAGAAATAAAATATTAATAGGAATGAGTAGAATCAACCATTTAGGAAGACCTATTTCTGTAGAGATTAAAAATTAAAATTGATATGGCAGGGAATACTTTTGGTAAATTATTTAGAATTAGTACTTTTGGAGAAAGTCATGGAACAGCTTTAGGAGGTGTAATAGATGGATGTCCAGCAGGTTTGGAATTAAATTTTGATGAAATTCAATATGAATTAAATCGTAGAAAACCAGGTCAATCATCTATAGTCACTCAAAGAAATGAACCTGATCAAGTGAATTTTTTATCTGGAATTTTTGATAATAAAACAACAGGAACTCCTATTGGTTTTATTATTTATAACAAAGATCATAATTCAGATGATTATAAACATATTAAGGATGTTTATCGTCCATCTCATTCAGATTTTACATATGAAAATAAATATGGAGTTAGAGATTACAGAGGTGGAGGGCGCTCTTCTGCCAGAGAAACAATATGTAGAGTGGTAGCTGGAGCTATAGCCAAACAATTAATAAAAGATATAAAAATTACATCTTATGTTTCTTCTGTAGGAGATATTTCTATTAATAAATCTTATCAAGAATTGGATTTATCCAGAAGATCTATAGAAAGGAATCCTATAAGATGTCCTGATCCATCTGTCGCAAAAAAAATGATATGTAAAATTAAAAAGATAAAAAATAAAGGAGATACAATAGGAGGAACTATTACTTGTGTTATTCAAAATGTTCCAATAGGAATGGGAGAACCAGTTTTTGATAAATTACATGCTGAACTTGGAAAAGCGATGCTTTCAATTAATGCTGTGAAAGGGTTCGAATATGGAAGTGGATTTTATGGAACTAAACTAACCGGTTCTCAACATAATGATCTATTTCATAAAAATGGAAAAACTAAAACAAACTTATCTGGAGGAATACAAGGTGGGATATCAAATGGAATGGACATTTATTTTAGAATAGCTTTCAAACCTGTAGCTACAATAATGCAAAAACAAAAAACTATAGATAGAAATGGTAATTTTGTTTTGATAGAAGGGAAGGGAAGACATGATCCTTGTGTTTTACCACGTGCAATACCCATTGTTGAATCGATGATTGCTTTAGTTTTAGCAGATTATTGGATGTATACTAAATTATCTAAATTAAATACACTTCAATATTGAATCAAAAATTTATTATTTTTATTTTGGGACCAACATGTGTTGGAAAAACTTTCGTATCCTTATTTTTAGCTGAAAAATTAAAAACTGAAATCTTATCTTGTGATTCTAGACAATTTTATAAAGAACTCAGAATAGGCACTTCTATGCCTACAGAAAAAGAACTTTCTAGAATTCCTCATCATTTCATAGGACATTTAAATATTCACCAAATTTACAATGCTAAACTATTTGAAATAGACTGTTTAGAAAAAATTTATAAATTATTTGAAAAATATTCTATTCTAATTATGGTAGGAGGATCTGGATTGTATGAAAAAGCTATAACAGAAGGGTTGTCTAATTTACCTGAAATAGACTTAAATATTAGAAATGATTTAATTTTTCATTTTAAAAAAAAGGGAATATCTTTTTTGCAAAAGGAATTTAAAAAATTCAAAAAAAAAGATAAATTAATAATAGATATTAATAATCCAAGACGTCTGATGAGGTATTTGGAAATCGTAAAATCTACAGGACATTCTCCTTCCTTTTTTTTGAAAAAAAGACTAAAAAAAAGAAATTTTGTGATTTTTAAAATAGGATTGATCATGTCTAAATATGAAATCTATTCTAGAATAAATGATAGGGTAGAAAATATGATCAAAAAAGGTCTGTTAGATGAAGCAAAAAACTATTATCATTATAGAAATTTAAATAGTTTGAAAACTATAGGTTATAAAGAAATTTTTGAATTTCTTCATAATAAAGAAAGAAATTGTTTGAATGAAACTATAGAAAAAATAAAAACAAATACTAGAAAATATGCAAAAAGACAATTAACTTGGTATAGAAAAGATTCTTCTATAAAATGGTTTAATCCAAAAGAAAAAGAAAAAATTTTTAATTTCATTTTAAAAATAGTGGGCAATACTGGATTTGAACCAGTGACCCCCTGCTTGTAAAACAGATGCTCTAAACCAAACTGAGCTAATTGCCCTTCTATCCACTTACTCAAATGTAAGAAAAAAATTTTTATAATATAATAAAACTTCAGATACAATAAAGGTACTTCCACTTATTAGGATTAAATCATTTTTATCAGCTTTTCTTTTAGCAGATAAAAAAGCTTTTTCTACAGAATGATAAAAATTTATTTTTCTGCGATCTTGGAATATTTGATCAACCAATATTTTTAGATCATAAATAGGAAATTTTCTATCAATTTTAGGTTGACAAAAGTAATAGAACGATTCAATAGGAAAATGCTTTAATAATTTTTCTACTTTTTTCTCTCTTACAAAACCTAAAACCAAATGCAATTTATCATAAGATTCTTTTTTTAATTGATGATTAATCATATATATCCCTTCTTCATTATGAGCTATGTCACAAACAATCTTTGGATGATTTTTTTGTAAAATATGCCAACGACCTTTAAAATTTGTGTTTTTTATTACATTTTTTAATCCTTTTTTTATAGATTGATTAGATACAAATATATTTTTTCTACGATGTAGAATATTCACAATTTTTAATACAACACTTCTATTTAAATATTGATAATCTGCTTCAAAAGGAATTTTATATTTAAAATCCTCCTTTTTTTTTACAGAAAAATAAATGGGGGAATTCTTTTTTAAAGCTTCTTTAATAAAAAGGAATTGTATATCCTTCGACATTTTACTTCCTACTATTACTGATACGTTTTTTTTAATGATTCCTGCTTTTTCTAAAGCAATTTTTAATTGGCTATTTCCAAGAGTTTCTGTATGGTCTATGCTAATATTGGTTATGATAGATATTTCTGGAATTATAAGGTTAGTGGAATCTAATCGACCACCCATCCCTACCTCAATAATTGCTATATTTACTTCTCTTTCTTTAAAATATTGAAAAGCCAAAGCTGTATTCATTTCAAAAAATGAAATTTTTTCTTTTTCTATAAATTTCTTATTTTCTCTAATGAAGTCAATAATAAAGTTTTTTTCTATTAAAACTCCATTACAGGTGATCCTCTCTCTAAAGTCCATTAAATGAGGAGAAGTAAATAATCCGATTTTATATTTTTCTTCTTGAAGAATAGAAGATAACATATGAACTGTAGATCCTTTTCCATTTGTTCCTCCTACATGTATGCTTTTAAAAAAATTTTGAGGATTTCCTAAATGGGAACAAAAGTTTTGTATTCTTTTTAAACCTGGTTTGTATGATTTCAATCCTGACGTTTGATAAATTGGAAGACGTTTAAAAATCCATTGAACAGTTTCTAAATAATTCAAGTTCCAACTATTAAAAATAACATGACAAAAATATATTTTTTTCAAAAAATTAATTATATTCGCATTAGAATTGATTTCTAATTATTTATTGGGATAGAATCACATCTACATTTTATTGAGAGAATTATAGAGGAAGATATAAAAAATGGATTTCCTGTTGAAAAAATAAGATTTCGTTTTCCTCCTGAACCAAATGGATATCTCCATATTGGACATGTAAAAGCTATATGCCTCAATTTTGAGTTGGGAAAAAAATACAAATCACCAGTCAATTTAAGATTTGATGATACTAATCCTATAGTAGAAAATAGGAATTTTATAGAATCCATAAAAAAAGACATTCTTTTTTTAGGGTTCAAATGGGAGATAGAAAGTTATGCTTCAGATCATTTCTATCAACTTTATAAATGGGCTGTGAGATTAATTAAGAAAAATAAAGCTTATGTAGATGATCAATCTCAAAAAATCATCCAATCTCAAAGAAAAAATACTTTTGAAACTGGAATCAATAGTGATTATAGAAACAGGTCTATAGATGAAAATTTGTATTTGTTCGAAAGAATGAAAAATGGATTCTTTGAGGAAGGATCTTGCGTTTTAAGAGCTAAAATTAATATGAGTTCTCCAAATATGAACATGCGAGATCCGATTATGTATAGAATTTTGCAAAAAAAACATCATAGAACTGGATCCCAATGGTGTATTTATCCTACTTACGATTGGACTCATGGTCAATGTGATTACATTGAACAAATATCACATTCTTTATGTTCATTAGAATTTGAAAATAGACGACCATTATATAATTGGTATTTAGATCAAATTTGTGATCATGAAAAAATAAGACCTAAACAAATAGAGTTTTCAAGATTAAATTTAAGTCATACTATAACTAGCAAAAGAAAAATTCAATATTTAATTGAAAAAAAAATTATCCAATCTTGGGATGATCCACGTATATTAACAATATCTGGATTACGTCGTAAAGGATACACTTCAACCGCTTTAAAAAATTTTGTTCATAAAATAGGAATTACAAAAAGAAATAATATCATTGATATATCTCTTTTAGAATTTTGGATTAGAGAACATTTAAATAAAATAGCCCCTAGAGTAATGGTAGTATTTCATCCAATTAAATTAATTATTGACAATTATTCCATGAATACTACTGAATGGATAGAATCCGAAAATAATCCGGAAAATCCTAATTTTGGGAATAGAAAAGTACCCTTTTCTAAATTTTTATATATTGAAAAAGACGATTTTTTAGAAAAAAAAAGAAAAAATTTCTTTCGTCTTAGTATTGGAAAAGAAGTAAGACTTAAAAATGCTTACATTATAAAGGCTAATTCCATAATCAAAAATTATAAAGGAGAAATCAAAGAAATACACTGCACTTACGACCCAAAAAGCAAGTCTGGAAACAAAGAAAAAATAGAAGAAAAAGGAAGAACAAAAAGCACTTTACACTGGGTATCCATAAAACATTCTTTTCCCATAGAAATTAATTTGTATAATCCTCTTTTTTTGAAAAGAAATCCGGACATAGATTTTCATACATGCATCAACCCAAAATCAAAAGATAAAATCATAGGTTATGCAGAACCTTCTTTAAAAAAAGCGAAAAAAGGAGACCATTTTCAGTTCCAAAGAATTGGTTATTTTTATGTAGAAGATTCTACCATTAATAAAATTATTTTCAATAAAACAGCATACATAAAAAATCAATGGAAAAAATAAAAAAATATTTTCTTACTGAAAAAATCCTGTAGAAATATTTTCATACTCTCTTAATCCAGTTCCTGCTGGAATTTTATGTCCTACTATAACATTCTCCTTAAGTCCATATAAATAATCAGTCTTACTACTTATTGCTGCTTCACTTAGAACTTTTGTTGTCTCCTGAAACGAAGCTGCAGATATGAAAGATTTGGTCTGTAAAGCAGCTCGTGTGATTCCTTGTAATATAGGTCTAGCCGTAGCAGGAATCGCATTTCTAGTTTTTATCAACTTTTTATTTTTGTATTTTAAAACGGAATTTTCATTTCTTAAATCTCTATAATTAATAATATCTCCATTTTTAAAAATTTTGGAATCTCCAGAATCTTCAACTACTATCATCCGATAGATTCTATCATTTTCTTCTATAAAATCATCTTTATACTCAATATTCCCTTCTAAAAATTTAGTATCTCCAACATCTATAACTTCTACTTTTCTCATCATTTGTAGAACAATAACTTCAAAATGTTTGTCATTAATTTTCACACCTTGCAAACGATATACTTCTTGTATTTCTTTAACTAAATATTCTTGAACAGCTCTAGGCCCTCTTATATTTAAGATATCATTAGGAGTTACAGCTCCATCAGACAATGGCATTCCTGCTTTTACATAATCATTTTCTTGAACAAGTATTTGATTAGATAATTTGACAAGATATTTCCTGATTTCTCCTGTTTTAGATTCTACAATAATTTCTCTATTACCTCTTTTAATTTTTCCATGGCTTACTATTCCATCCATTTCTGAAACTACAGCAGGATTAGAAGGATTACGTGCTTCAAATAATTCAGATAAACGAGGCAATCCCCCTGTAATATCACCTGATTTTGCAGATTTTCTAGGTACTTTAACTAAAATTTTACCTACATCTATTTTTTCTTCATCTTCTACCATTAAATGGGCTCCTACCGGTAGATTATATACTTTCAATTCTTCGTTTTTATCATTCAATATTTTTAATGTTGGAACTAAATTTTTATTTCTTACCTCTGTGATTACTTTTTCTTGAAATCCAGTTTGTTCATCTATCTCTACTTGAAAAGTAACACCTTGTTCTAAATGCTGATAAGATATAATTCCGGAAAATTCTGCAACAATAACTGCATTATATAAATCCCATTTGCAAATCATATCTCCTGACTTTAATTGATCTCCATGCTTTACATATAAAGCTGCTCCATAAGGAATATTATTAACCATTAAAATGGATGATTTTTTTTGATTAAAAAGTTTCATTTCTGTAGATCTAGAAACTACTATTCTTATTTCTTCAGAATCTTTTTTTGTTTTTACAAATTTTAAGTCTTCAAATTCTATGATTCCATCATATTTAGCTCTTATTTGTGAAGACTCCGTAATATTTCCGGCTGTACCTCCAACATGAAAAGTCCGTAATGTTAACTGAGTTCCTGGTTCTCCAATAGATTGTGCGGCTATAACACCTACAGCTTCTCCCTTTTGAACGATTTCTCCTGTTGATAAATTACGACCATAACATTTAGAACAAATACCCATTTTTGCTTCACAAGTCAAAGGAGATCGTACTTCCACCATTTCAATTCCAGATTGATCAATTATTTTTGCTATTTTCTCATCAATCATATCACCAGAAGATACTATCAATTGATCATATTTTGGATGATAAACATCATTCAAAGATATACGACCTAAAATTCTATCAAACAAAGTCTCTACTATTTCTTCATTTTTTTTCAATGCCGATATTTCCAAACCACGTAAAGTATTGCAATCTTCCATTTTAATAATTACATCTTGCGCTGCATCAACTAAACGTCTTGTAAGATATCCAGCATCTGCTGTTTTTAATGCTGTATCAGCTAATCCTTTACGAGCACCATGAGTGGATATAAAATACTCCAAAATAGAAAGACCTTCTCTAAAATTGGATAAGATAGGATTTTCAATAATTTCTCCTCCAGAAGATCCCGCTTTTTGAGGTTTTGCCATTAATCCACGCATTCCAGAAAGTTGACGTATTTGTTCTTTAGAACCTCTTGCTCCAGAATCCAACATCATATATACAGGATTAAATCCTTGTCTATCTTCCCGCATATATTTCATTACTTTTTCTGTAAGTATAGCGTTTGTATTTGTCCATATATCAATAACTTGATTATAACGCTCATTATTTGTTATCAATCCCATATTGTAATTTATTTTGACATTGTCAACCTGTTGAATAGCATGATCAACCATATCTTTTTTATTATCAGGAATAATAATATCTCCTAATCCAAAAGAAAGACCTCCTTTGAATGCATTATAAAAACCTAATTCTTTAATATCATCTAAAAAATTGGCAGTGGTAGGAACGTCTGTAAGATGCAATATTTTTCCTATAATTTCTCTTAATGATTTTTTTGTAAGAGATTCATTAATAAATCCTACTTGACTGGGAACTACTTGGTTAAACAAAATTCTACCTACAGTAGTTTCTATCAATTTATTATAAAATTTATCTTCTTCACGAACATTGACTTTCACTTTAACTAAAGCATGTAAATCAACTACTCCTTGATTATATGCTATTTCAACTTCTTCTGGTGAATAAAAAACAAGTCCTTCTCCTTTAACTTTATTTTTAGAATCTGATAATAAAGGTTTCGTCATATAATATAATCCTAATACCATATCCTGAGAAGGGACTGTAATCGGAGATCCATTAGCAGGATTTAATATATTTTGAGAAGCTAACATTAAAAGTTGGGCTTCCAAAATAGCTCCATATGACAATGGTAAATGAACAGCCATTTGATCTCCATCAAAATCTGCATTAAAAGCAGCACAAACTAAAGGATGCAATTGAATAGCTTTTCCTTCTATTAATTTTGGTTGAAAAGCTTGAATTCCCAATCTATGTAAAGTAGGAGCTCTGTTTAATAATATAGGATGTCCTCTTAAAACATTTTCTAAAATATCCCATATCATTGGATCTCTTTTATCAATAATTTTTTTAGAAGATTTTACTGTTTTCACTATTCCTCTTTCAATTAACTTACGTATAATAAAAGGCTTATAAAGTTCTGCAGCCATATCTTTAGGAAGACCACATTCATGCAACTTCAAATGTGGACCAACGACGATAACAGATCTAGCAGAATAATCTACCCTTTTTCCAAGAAGATTTTGTCTAAAACGACCTTGTTTCCCTTTTAAAGCGTCTGATAAAGATTTTAAAGGACGATTAGCTTCCGATTTTACAGCAGAAACTTTTCTTGAATTATCAAAAAGAGAATCAACAGCTTCCTGAAGCATTCTTTTTTCATTTCTCAAAATAACTTCTGGAGCTTTAATTTCTATAAGTCTTTTCAAACGATTATTTCTTATAAGTACACGACGATACAAATCTGTCATATCAGAAGCAGCATAACGTCCTCCATCTAAAGGGACCAGAGGTCTTAATTCAGGTGGAATTACAGATAATACATGAATAATCATCCAAGATGGATTTCCTCCATTTTTTTTCCCTTCTCGAAAAGATTCCACTACTTGTAAACGTTTTAATGCTTCAATTCGTCTTTGTTTAGAAGTTTCATGATTTGCTTGATTTCTTAATTCAAGTGATAAAACATCTAAATCAATACGATTTAAAAGCTCTTCTATACACTCTGCTCCCATTTTAGCAATAAACTTATTTGGATCATGATCTTCTAATTGTTGATTTCCTTTTGGAAGTTTGTTTAAAACATGTAAATATTCTTCTTCAGTTAAAAAATCACCTTTTTGAAAAGAAGATCCATCCGAACGAAAAGCTAATCCTCCTTGAATAACAACATACCGTTCATAATAAATAATCATTTCAAGTTTTTTAGAAGGTAATCCCAATAAGTATCCAATTTTATTGGGAGAAGAACGAAAACACCAAATATGAACAACAGGAACTACAAGACTAATGTGCCCCATCCGTCCTCTTCTAACCTTTTTTTCAGTTACTTCAACTCCACATCTATCACAAACAATTCCTTTATAACGAATTCTTTTATATTTTCCACATGCACATTCATAATCTTTAACAGGACCAAAAATACGTTCACAAAAAAGACCATCTCTTTCTGGCTTGTGAGTACGATAATTTATTGTCTCCGGTTTCAATACTTCACCATGAGATTCTTTTAATATTGTTTCTGGAGAAGCCAACCTAATAGTTACTTTATTAAATTTGTTATTTTTCTTTCTATTCATTGTTTTTAAATAAAACATATAATGACAAAAATTATTCTTCTAAACGAACATCCAATCCTAATCCTTTTAATTCATAACAAAGAACATTAAAAGATTCTGGATTATTAGGTTCAGGCATTGGTTCACCCTTTACTATGGCTTCATAAGTTTTAGCTCTTCCAACCACATCATCCGATTTAACGGTTAGTATTTCACGTAAAATATTAGATGCACCAAAAGCTTCCAAAGCCCATACTTCCATTTCTCCAAAACGTTGACCTCCAAATTGAGCTTTACCACCTAAAGGTTGTTGAGTGATTAAAGAATAAGGTCCTATTGAACGAGCATGCATTTTATCATCTACCATATGGCCTAATTTTAACATATATATAACTCCAACAGTAGCAGGTTGATCAAATCTTTCTCCTGTTCCTCCATCAAACAAATAGGTAGTACCAAAACGAGGAATTTCAGCTTTATCTGTATACTCACATATTTGCTCTATTGTGGCTCCATCAAATATAGGTGTTGAAAATTTCATATTTAATTTTTGTCCAGCCCATCCTAGTACTGTTTCATAAATTTGTCCTATATTCATTCTAGAAGGAACTCCTAATGGATTTAAAACAATATCAACAGGACTCCCATCCTCTAAAAATGGCATATCCTCTTCTCTAAGTATACGTGCAACCACTCCTTTATTTCCATGTCTTCCTGCCATTTTATCTCCTACTTTTAATTTTCTTTTTTTCGCAATATATACTTTTGCCATTTTAATGATCCCAGAAGGGAGCTCATCTCCAACTGTAATAGAAAATTTTTTATGTTTTAAAGTGCTGTTTAAATCTCCAACTGCTATTTTATAATTATGTAATATTTCAGAAACTAAACTGTTGATTTCAGGATCATCAGTCCAACTATTAGAATGAATTCCTATATAATCAGGTATCTTATCAAGTATTTTCATATTGAATTTACTTCCTTCATCTATTATTTTCTTCTCTTTTTCATTAAAAACAGGATTATAACATAATTTACCATTCAAAATAAACAACAATTTTTCTAACAAAAGGTTTCTAAGATCTAGAAATTTTTTTTCATATTCTTTTTCCAAAGACTCTATTTTAATTTTATCCTGAATTCTAATTTTCTTATCTTTTATACTTCTAGTAAAAAGTTTTGTATCTATAACGACTCCAAATAAAGATGGTTCTGCTCTTAAAGAAGCGTCTTTTACATTTCCTGCTTTATCTCCAAAAATAGCTCTTAATAATTTTTCCTCTGGAGTTGGATCAGATTCTCCTTTCGGTGTTATTTTTCCAATAAGAATATCTCCAGGTTTCACTTCAGCTCCAACTCTTATAATCCCATTTTCATCTAAATCTTTGGTAGCTTCTTCACTAACATTAGGAATATCATTAGTTAATTCTTCCATTCCTAATTTTGTATCACGTACATCTAAAGAGTACTCATCTATATGTATAGAGGTAAACCAGTCTTCACTAACTACTTTTTCAGAAATTAAAACAGCATCTTCAAAATTATACCCATTACACGGAATAAAAGCTGCTTTCAAATTTCTTCCTAAAGCTAACTCACCATTTTCTGTTGCATAACCTTCACATAAAATTTGTCCTTTCATAACTTTCATCCCTTTTTTGACAATTGGTTTTAAATTAATGCATGTATTTTGATTAGTTTTTCTAAATTTAATTAAATCATAAACTTTAAGGGGAGAATCAAAACTGACTAAATCTTCTTTATCCGTTTGATCATAACGAATAATTATTTTTCTTGCATCAAGATATTCTACTACTCCATTTTTTTTTGCATTAATCAAAATACGAGAATCTATTGATACCTGTTGTTCTAATCCAGTTCCTACAATAGGAGATTCAGGTTTTAATAATGGAACAGCTTGACGCATCATATTAGAACCCATAAGAGCTCTATTCGCATCATCATGTTCCAAAAATGGAATTAAGGAAGCAGAAATAGAAGCTATTTGATTTGGGGCTACATCTATATAATCCACTTGATCCGATTTTACTATCGGAAAATCTCCATCTTCACGAACTATAATTCTGTCAGACAAAAAATTACCACTTTGATCAATAGCATTAGCTTGTGCAATAATTCTGCCTTCTTCTTCTTCTGCACTTAAATATTTTACTTTAGATTTCAAATCTACTTTTTGATGAAGAACTGTTCTATAAGGAGTCTCTACAAATCCCATATTGTTTATTTTTGCAAATACAGAAAGAGAGGATATTAATCCTATGTTAGGCCCCTCTGGAGTTTCAATTGGGCACAATCTACCATAATGAGAGTAATTAACATCTCTAACTTCAAAACCAGCTCTCTCTCTAGATAAACCACCAGGTCCTAAAGCTGAAAGTCTTCGTTTATGAGTAATTTCAGATAAAGGATTTGTCTGATCCATAAATTGAGATAACTGATTGGTTCCAAAAAAAGTATTGATCACTGACGATAAAGTCTTAGCATTAATAAGATCTACAGGCATGAAAACTTCATTATCACGAACATTCATTCTTTCTCTTATAGTTCTAGCCATTCTCGCTAAACCAATACTAAATTGAGTGTAAAGTTGTTCTCCTACAGTTCTAACACGTCTGTTAGATAAATGATCGATGTCATCAACTTCTCTTTTCGAATTAAACAAAGCATTTAAATGTTCTACAATCGCAATAATATCTTCTTTTGTTAAAACTAAATAATTTGGATCTATATTTAATCCAAGACGTTTATTTAACCGATATCTTCCTACAGGACCTAAACTATATCTAGTGTCAGAAAAAAAAAGTTTATCGATGATCCCTCTGGCTGTTTCCTCATCCGGAGGCTCAGTGTTTCTGAGTTGCTTGTAAATATATTCTACTGCTTCTTTCTCAGAATTAGTTGGATCTTTGTGTAAGGTATTATAAATAATTGAATAATCTTTTTTTCTTTCTCCCTCTTTATGTAACAAAACAGTTCTTATTTCATGATGAATTATAAGATCAATATGTTCTTCTTTTAAAGAAACATCTCTATCTATAAGAATTTCATTTTTTTCTATAGAAACAACTTCTCCTGTATCTTCATCCACAAAATCTTCATGCCAAATTTTTAAAATTCTAGCAGCTAAAGTTCTATTTAAAATGTTTTTTCCATTATCTGTAATTTTTATTTCTTCAGCTAAATCAAAAATTTCCAATATATCTTTATCTCTTTCGTATCCTATAGCACGTAATAAAGTTGTCATTGGCAATTTTTTCTTTCTATCTATATATGCATACATAACATTATTAATGTCCGTAGCAAACTCTATCCATGATCCCTTAAATGGAATAATTCTAGCAGAATAAAGTTTAGTTCCATTAGCATGATAAGATTGACTGAAAAAAACGCCTGGGGAACGATGTAATTGAGAGACGATAACCCTTTCCGATCCATTAAAAATGAAAGATCCAGAAGGAGTCATATAAGGACATGTTCCTAAATAAACATTTTGATACACTGTTTCAAAATCTTCATGTTCAGGATCTGTACAATACAATTTTAATTTAGCTTTCAAAGGAACACTATAAGTTAACCCCCTTTCAATACATTCTTCTATAGAATATCTAGGAGAATCTATAGAATAGCCTTTAAATTCTAAAACAAAAGAATTCCTTGCATCAGAAATTGGAAAATTTTCTGTAAAAGCTTTGAATAAACCTTCGTTCTTTCTATTTTCTGGTTTTGTATCTAATTGAAAAAATTCTTTAAATGATTTTATTTGAATATCCAAAAAATCAGGATACTCGACTTGTTTTGCTACTGAAGCAAAAGTAATTCTTTCTGATATTTTTTCTGTATTCACCAATTTTAATTTAATGGATATTTATAAAATTTTAAAACAAACTATATATAATATTATTTCAATTCTACTTCAGCACCTATTTCTTCAAATTTATTTTTTAAATCTTCCGCTTCTTTTTTGTTTACAGATTCTTTAAGAAGATTAGGAACATTATCTACTAAATCCTTAGACTCTTTAAGTCCTTTTCCAGTTATTTCTTTCACCAATTTTACCACAGATAATTTAGAATTACCGGATGATTTCAAAATTATATTAAAAATACTCTTTTCCTCTTTTTTCGATATCCTCTCTTCTTGAGGAGAAATATTTTCCGTTTTTTCCAAACTAGATGGCTCTATTCCATATTCTTTTTTTAAAATTGAGGCTAATTCATTAACTTGTTTAACAGTTAAATTCACTAATTGTTCTGCCAGCTTTTCTATCATATTATTATTTTTTAATAGTTATTTAAAAAGGAACCCCCAGATTTTTATTCTTTTATGATGAATAATTAGAAGATAAAGCTTCTAATATTCCATATATTTTCTGTTTTGTCGAATTTAAAAAAGATAAAAGAATATCTTTCATTGGAAATTGTAGCATATGTAATATCTCAACAATAAGATCCTCTTTAGATTTAATGTTAATCATAAAATCTAAATCTTTATTCCCAAAATAAAAAGATTCCTGGACATAAGCTCCTTTTAAATATGGTTTTTCTATTTTTTCTTGAATATGAAAATGTTTTATAATTTTCGAAGCCATATTTCCCTTTCCAAAATTTTCAAATAAAATAGTAGTATTTCCATTCAATAAAGAAAAAAATGAATCAAACTTTTTGTTTTTTATCTTTTCTAAAGCTTTTTTCAACAAAGTATTTTTTGCTACTTTCATTCTAATATTGAATTCATGAAAATTTTTCCTAAGAACAGATATTTGATTAGAATTTAAATTGGATATATCGATAAAATATATAGTTTCATTATCGGATAATATAGAAACTAATTCCAACAGTTCTTTTTCTTTTCTTTTTTTATTCATGCGTTCAAGAAACTTTTTGAATCCAATGAAATACTATTACTCATTGTGGTAGATAAATGAATACTCTTTATGTAACTTCCTTTGGAAGTGGAAGGTTTATTCCGAATCATTGTTATCATAAATTCTTTTATGTTATCCAGTAAATATTGATTTGAAAAAGAAACTCTTCCTATTGAAGCATGAACAATTCCATAACGATCAGCTCTAAAAGAGATCCTTCCAGACTTCATCTCTTTAATAGATTTTCCAGGATTTGTAGAAACAGTATCCATTTTAGGATTCGGCATCAATCCTTTGGACCCTAATATTTTACTTATAGATCCTAACTGATTCATAACAGAAGGAGTAGCGATAATAATATCAATATCTTTCCATCCAGATTTAATTTTTTCAATAAAATCTAATCCTACATAATCTGCTCCAGCTTCTTTAGCTTCTAATTCTTTTTCTTTAGTTACTAAAGCTAAAATACAAATATTTTTACCTGTTCCATGAGGTAATTTCACCGTTCCTCTAACCATTTGATTTGATAATCGAACATCTATACCAAGATGAACAGAAATATCAACAGATTCATCAAATTTTACAAAACTTATCTCCTTGATGAGAAGGACTGCTTCTTCCAAAGAATATTTTTTTTTAGAAATTTTTTCTAGAATTTCCTTTCTATTTTTAGTTAATTTTCTTGACATACGAAAAAAATGGAATATTTTTTTAGGTATCTATTTCTATTCCCATGGATCTGGCAGTTCCAGAAACCATAGATATGGCGGATTTAATTGAAAAACAATTCAAATCTTCCATTTTATTTTTTGCAATCATCTTAATTTTATCCAAACTTATTTTTCCAATTTTGGATCGATTGGATTCTTTAGATCCTTTTTCTTTTTTCATCATGTTCAGCAATTGAACAGAAACCGGGGGGCTTTTGATTATAAAAGAAAATGATTTATCTTCATACACAGTTATCACAACAGGACATATTTCTCCTTTTCTATCTTGAGTACGTAAATTGTATTGTTTACAAAATTCCATTATATTAACTCCTGAACTTCCAAGAATAGGACCAATTGGTGGAGCTGGACTAGCTTTTCCTCCATTAATATTTTGAATTTTAATTCTTTTTATAACTCTTTTGTTTTCTTTAACCATAGACTCAATTTTAAATTTTTTCTATTTGTGTAAAATTTAATTCCAACGGTGTTTTTCTTCCAAAAATCAAAACAGCTAATTCTAATTTTCTTTTTTCTTCATTAATTTTTTCAATTGTTCCATTAAAACCAGTAAAAGGTCCATCTATAACTTTAATTGTTTCTCCAACTATAAAGGGAATATGAAAATTTTCATAATTTTCAGATAGTTGATCTATTTTTCCCAACATTTTATTAACTTCCTCTTTTCTCATAGGGATAGGAACAGCGGTTCCTCCCTTTCCTTCACTTAAAAAATTAATAACTCCAGGAACATTTTTAATTGCATGAACGGCTTCTCCTTCTAAATTTGCTTCCACCATGACATATCCTGGATAATGAACTTTTTCTCTGTGAATTTTTTTTCCTTTTCTCATTTGTATAACTTTTTCAATAGGAACCAAGACTTTCCCTATATATTCTTGAAATCCGTTATCCCTAACTTCATTTTCGATATATGATTTAACTTTGTTTTCTTGTCCACTAATAGTTTTAATTACATACCACTTTCTTTCCAAATCACTCATATCATTTATTTATAAAGAAAACAATCTCTTAATTAAAAAAATGAAAAAAACATCCACTCCATATAAAAATATGGATAGAAATATAGAAAATATAGAGACTATCATTGTTGTTTCTTGTAAATCGTTCCACTTAGTCCATGTAATACGATGAAAAAATTCATTATAAATTTCCAAAAAAAAATTATTTTCTTTCATATCGTTTATATACGATTTTTTCTTTTCAAAAATCATGCACGGACGGTAAGAATCGAACTTACGACCTTCGGTTTTGGAGACCGACGCTCTACCAACTGAGCTACATCCGTATCAAAAATAAGAATATTAATCCATTATACGAATTACTTGTCCTGCCCCCACTGTTTTTCCTCCCTCACGAATGGCAAAACGTAAATTTTCACTCAATGCAACAGGTTGATGTAATTCCACTTCCATAGAAACATTATCTCCAGGCATTACCATTTCTACTCCTTCTGGAAGATGAATTTCTCCTGTCACATCTGTAGTTCTCAAATAAAATTGAGGACGATATTTATTATGAAAAGGAGTATGTCTTCCCCCCTCTTCTTTTGTAAGAACATATACTTCAGATTTAAATCTTTTGTGAGGTTTTACGGACCCTGGCTTACCAATAACCATCCCTCTTCGAATATCTTTTTTTTCTATTCCACGTAATAATAGACCAACATTATCTCCAGCTTGACCTTTATCCAATATTTTCCTAAACATTTCAACCCCAGTTACAGTAGAAGATAATTTTTTATCTCCCATTCCTATAATATCCACTAAATCTCCTGTGTTAATAATCCCACTTTCTATACGACCTGTTGCCACTGTTCCCCTTCCAGTTATGGTGAAAACATCTTCTACAGGCATCAAAAATGGTTTATCCATTTCACGAACAGGTTCAGGAATATAATCATCTAATATATTCATAAGATCTTTCACCTTATCAACCCACTTTTTTTCTCCATTTAAAGCTCCCAAAGCTGATCCTTGAATAATAGGAATATTTTCTCCATCATACTCATATTTTGAAAGTAATTCTCTAATTTCCATTTC
This sequence comes from Blattabacterium cuenoti, assembly GCF_014251575.1. Taxonomy (NCBI): domain Bacteria; kingdom Pseudomonadati; phylum Bacteroidota; class Flavobacteriia; order Flavobacteriales; family Blattabacteriaceae; genus Blattabacterium; species Blattabacterium cuenoti. The sequence goes on from NZ_CP059191.1 coordinate 475,715, forward strand.
CACTAATTCCAATAATTCAGGATCATCTACCTGATCTACTTTATTCATAAACACTACAATTTTAGGAACTCCTACTTGACGAGCTAATAATATATGTTCTCTAGTTTGAGGCATAGGACCATCTGTAGCTGCTACAACTAAAATAGCTCCATCCATTTGAGCTGCTCCTGTTATCATATTTTTGATATAATCTGCATGTCCAGGACAATCTACATGAGCATAATGTCGTTTCATTGTCTCATATTCAACATGAGATGTATTAATAGTAATTCCTCTAGCTTTTTCTTCAGGAGCATTATCTATGGCATCAAAACTTTTTTCTTCCGCTAATCCTATTTCCGATAATACTTTTGTAATAGAAGCAGTTAAAGTAGTTTTTCCATGATCAACATGACCTGTTGTTCCTATATTTAAATGTGGTTTGTCTCGTTTAAATTTTTCTTTTGCCATGATAAAATTATTAAAAAATTCAAAAAAAAGCCAACGGCGGGAATTGAACCCGTGACCTCTTCCTTACCAAGGAAGTGCTCTACCACTGAGCTACATTGGCCATATAGATTATCTTTAGAGCGGAAGACGGGATTCGAACCCGCGACATTCAACTTGGAAGGCTGATGCTCTACCAACTGAGCTACTTCCGCTTGATAATATGGGGAGAGCAGGATTCGAACCTGCGAAGGCAAAGCCAACAGATTTACAGTCTGTCCTCGTTAACCAAACTTGAGTATCTCCCCTAAAAAAGCCGGTAGAGGGATTCGAACCCACGACCCCGAGATTACAAATCACGTGCTCTGACCAACTGAGCTACACCGGCAAATTAAATTTTATTCCTCACAATGGAAATCAGGGTAGTACAAATCTATAGAGATTTTTATAATTCTCAAAAAAATAATAAATGTCACAAAATTTTTGTATTTTTTATTCTGTTCTTAAATATAAAAAATGAAATAACACCAATAAATATAGACATATCAGACACATTAAAAACCGGTTTAAAAAATTGAAAGTGAATCCCTCCAAAAAAAGGAATCCAGTCAGGAAAATGAGTATCTATTATAGGAAAATAAAACATATCTACTACACATCCTTTCATAAAGGATGCATATCCACCACCATTAAATTTCATTTTAGATATTCCTAAATAAGGAATCCACTTATGATGTTCTTTACTATAAACTGTCCCTGTGTTAAATAATAATCCATATAAAGCACTATCTAAAAAATTTCCTATAGCTCCCGATAAAATCAAACCAGTAGGAATAGTTAAATAACTAGAAGATCCTTTTTTTACATTTTTATAAAGAAAAAGGGATATTAAACAAACTAAAAAAAAACGAAAAAAACTTAATAATATTTTTCCATAATATCCAGTCCCAAGATAAAAACCATAAGCCATTCCAGGATTTTCCACAAAAAAAATCCAAAAAAAAGGAAATATGAATACTCCACTACCCAATTCAAAATGGGTCTTGATATAAATTTTTAAAATTTGATCTATTAATAAAATAGAAAAAACAACAAAAAAAATTTTTTTCAAATTATTTATTTCTTTTTTCTACAAGTCTTTTTCCTTCTATACTTAAGGTAGTATGAGGAACAGCCATAAGACGTCCTTTAGGAATTAATTCTTTTGTTATCCTACAAATTCCATAATCTTGACTTTCCACTCTAATCAAAGCAGAATTTAAACTTTTTATAAATTTTTGTAAGTGTTCCATAATTTGTGCCTTCTGTTCCTTACTCAAAGTTTCCGATCCTTCCTCAAAAGCTTTAAAAATAGGAGAAGTGTCATCTGTTCCATTATCCTGACTATTAGAAAAAGAATCTTTAAGAATCAATAAATCTTTCTTGGCTTTTTCTAATTTTTCAAGTATAAGTTTACGAAACTCTTTTCTCTCTTCCATAGAATACCTTTTTTTTCCCTTTTTTTCCATTTCTTATATATTTTCGACTTTTCGAATTTGTATATATAACATTAATCTTTCTCCAAAATTTTCTACGAAAAAAAATTCCATTTCCTTTTTTTTCATATTTTTTTCTTGTAAAAAAATATCAACAGCAAGAGTTTCTTGACAAAGAAAATTTTTGTTTTTTTGTATAATCAATTGTATTTTTTGAACAGTTCTTATGTATACAAATATTTTTTTGACCACATCATAGTTACGTTTTTTTCTCAATCTTTGTATATACCTAATTAATTCTCTTATGAAACCTTCCTCACGAAGAGAATCTGTAATGCGTAAATCTAATGCTATTGTTAATTCATGATCAAATAGAATCGACCAATTTTTAATATATTCAGTAGTAATTTTTACATCTTCTAAAAGAAGAAGAATTTTTTTTCCTCGCAAAAAAATCACACATTTTTTATTCTCTTCTACTTCTTTAATTTTTTCTTGAGTAAATTTTTCTATTATTTTGGAGATAATTCGAGTTCTATTTCCAAATTTAGGTCCCAAAGATTGATAATTTGGTTTAATGTGTTTGACCAATTCCAAGTTCTTATAAGAATCAGAAAATTCTATTTTTTTTACATTAGCTTCTTTCAAAAGAATTTCGGATGATTTTTCTAATTGAAAACGTATTTTTTCATCAGAAATAAGAATGAGAATCTTTTGCAAAGGCTGACGAATTTTAATTCTATTTTTTTTACGAATAGAAAAAACCATGGTAATTATTCTTTGAATCAAAAACATTCTATTTTCCAATTCTTTATCAATTAAATTTGAGTTATGGTTAGGAAAACTAGTTAAATGAATACTTTTACAATTTTCTTTATTAGTAATAGAATTTAAATCCAAATACAATTTCTCGGAAAAAAATGGAATAATAGGAGAAGTCAACTTGGCTACAATAACTAAGCATTTATAAAGTATTTGATATGCCGATATTTTATTTACTGTATATTCTTCTTTCCAAAATCTTCTTCTACATAACCTGATGTACCAATTACTTAATTTATCTAATACAAAAGATGAAATCAAACGTGCAACTTTATTTGGATTATAATTAGCATAATAATCATCTGATTTTTTTATCACAGTGTTCAATTCGGAAAGAATCCAAAGATCTAATTCCGTGTAATTGGAGCACTCTTCTTCTTTGTAAGAAAACCCATCAATATTAGCATACAAAACAAAAAAAGAATAGATATTATATAATGTTCCAAAAAATTTATTGATAACGGTATTAATTCCCTCTACATTAAATTTCAGATTTTCCCAAGGTTCAGAATTAAATATAATATACCAACGTATTGCATCAGGACCATAATTACTGATTAAATCAAAAGGATTTATAGTATTTCCTTTACTTTTAGACATTTTATGTCCATCTTTATCCAGAATTAATCCTGTAGATATTACATTTTTATATGCTATAGAATTAAACAACATACTACTAATAACATGCAAAGTAAAAAACCATCCTCTTGTTTGATCTATTCCTTCAGAAATAAAATCAGCAGGAAATAACAAATTTTTATCGATATATTCTTTATTTTCGAAAGGATAATGAAATTGAGCATAAGGCATAGCCCCAGAATCAAACCATACATCTACTAAATCTGACTCTCTCTTCATAGGTTCCCCTTTTGAAGAAACTAATATAACTTCATCTAAAATATCTTTATGCAAATCTATCTTATCATAATTCTCATTGCTCATGTCATCCAATATAAAATCTTTAAATATCTTATTAGAAGACATTAATCCATATTTAATAGATTTTTGAATTTCCATAAATAATTCTTTAATTGATCCAATAACTATTTCCTCGTCTCCTTTCTCTGTTCTCCAAATAGGAAGAGGCGTTCCCCAATATCTATCACGAGATAAGTTCCAATCTTTTGTATTCTTTAACCAAGAATCAAAACGTTTTTTACCTGTAAATTCAGGATACCATTTTATTTTTTGATTTAAAAGAATCATTTTATTTTTTATCTCTTTAGTTTTGAAAAACCATGAATTTAAAGGATAATAGAGTATTGGCTTTTCTGTTCTCCAACAATGTGGATAAAAATGAATATACTTTTCTGTTCTAAATATTTTTTTTTCTTTCTCCAAAAAAAGGACTATTTCTTGGTCTACTGAAAAAAAATTTGAATTCTTTGGATTGAAATCTTTTTTCACATATTTACCTCCAAATCCATGAGGAAAAATTTTTAGAAATCTACCTTGAAAATCGACTAAAGGAACAGCTAGGTTTTCTTCATTTAAAACTAACATTGGAGGAACTTTATATTTTTTAGCTACCATAAAATCTTCTATTCCAAATGTAGGAGATATATGAACAATCCCTGTTCCTTCATCTACGTTTACAAAATCTCCTTCTATAACTTGAAATGCATTTTTTTCGTTATAATAAGGTTTAAACCAAGGTAATAATTGTTCATATTTACTAAAGATTAATTCTTTACCTTTAAATTCTTCCACTATTAGATAAGGAATTTTATTATATTTTTTATCATTTGATAGAATATCTAATTCAAGATTATTTGAAACAGAATAAAACTTATTGGATAGGAGTATTCTATGAATTAATTTTTTAGAAAAAATAATATTTTCTTTACAATAAGTATAAGCATTATAAGTACTGATTAAAACATAATCTATATCATATCCAACGGCTAATGCTGTATTTGAAGGAAGAGTCCATGGGGAAGTGGTCCATGATAGAAAATATATATCCCCTAAAACATTTTTTAATTTTTTTGGAAAAGTATTTTTTATAGCTTTAAATTTTAAAAATGGAGATATTTGTTCCACTTTTTTGTAGGTCCCCGGCATATTTAATTCATGATGGCTCAATCCTGTTCCTGCAGCAGGAGAATAAGGTTGAATAGTGAAACCTTTGTAAATGAATTTTTTGCAATAAAAATTTTTAATCAACCACCATACACTCTCTATATATTTTGCATTACAAGTTAAAAATGAATCATCTAAATCTATCCAATAACCTATTTTTTCTGTAAATAAAAACCATTCTTTTAATGATTTATCGACAAAATTTTTGCAAAATTGATTATATTCCTTTACACTAATTTTTTTTCCTACATCATTTTTGGTAATCCCCATTTTTTTTTCAACATTTAGCTCAATAGGAAGTCCATGAGCATCCCAACCAGCTTTTTTAAATACTTTTTTCCCTTTTAAAGTATGATATCTGCAAAAAATATCCTTTATAGTTCTAGATAATACGTGATGTATTCCCGGTTTTCCATTTAAAGAAGGAGGCCCTTCATACAAAACATAGAAAAATGATTCTTTTTTATTAGAAAAATTAAAATTATTTTGATAAATCTTATGTTTTTTCCAATATTGAGATATCTCTATGGTTATTTGATTAAGATCCAGTTTTTTATATTCTCTAAATCTTTTTGACATAAGGGTTATTATTGTAATAATAAATTAAAAATCTTCTATTTTACTCTAAATAATTACATTTTTTATGAATAAAAACGATAACTTTTATTGTGAAAAAAAAGAAGAAACTCCATTAATTAAGCAATATAATGATATAAAAAATAAATATCCAGATACAATTTTATTATTTCAAGTTGGAGATTTTTATGAAATCTTTGGAGAAGATGCTGTTAAATGTTCTAAAATATTAAATATTATTTTAACTAAGCGATCGAATCTTCATCTAGCAGGGTTTCCTTATCATTCGTTAAATGCCTATTTACCAAAATTAATACGTTCAGGATTACGAGTAGCAATTTGTGATCAATTAGAAGAACCAAAAAAAGGAAAAAATATAGTAAAAAGAGGAGTTACTGAACTTGTAACTCCGGGAATAGCTATAAATGAAAATATTCTAAAAACTAAATCAAACAATTTCTTAGCTTCTATTCATGTTGGAATAAATAATTTAGGATTAAGTTTTTTAGATGTCTCTACAGGAGAATTTTTTATAACGGAAGATAAAAAAAATAATGTATTACAATATTTAAAACTTTTTAATCCCAGCGAAATTCTTTTTCAAAGAAAGGAAAAAAAATTTTTTGATCAATTATTAAAAAATAAGTATTATACTTTTTTAATGGAAGATTGGATATTCGATTATAGATTCGCATATGAAAAATTGATATCACATTTTAAAACAAATTCTCTAAAAGGATTTGGAATTGATGATTTAAAATTAGGCATTGTTTCTTCTGGAGTGATATTGTCTTATTTACATAATACACAACATTTCAACATCAAACACATTTCCAACATACGAAGGATAAAAAAAGAAGAACATATGTGGATTGATGACTTTACTTTTCAAAATTTAGAAATATTTCATTCTTTGAATAAAGAAGGAATTCCTTTAATTCATGTTATTGACCAGACAATCACCTCAATGGGAGGAAGATTATTGAAAAATTGGATCCTTTTTCCTTTAATAAATATATTTCATATAAAAAAACGTCATAAAATAGTCCAAGAATTATATTACAATAATTCTATCCGAAATTTCATAAAAAATAAACTTAAAGATATTCATGATATAGAAAGAATGATTTCTAAAATGGTTATCGGAAAAGTATCTCCTCGTGAGATATATACACTTCATAAATCTTTGATTTCTATTACTAAAATAAAAAAATTTTTTTTATCTCAAGAATCCAAAATACTTGTAGATCTTGCAAATTCTTTTCAAGATTGCAATATTATATCTGATAAAATCGTTAATACAATACAGGAAGATCCTCCACATCAAATTGAAAAAGGTAAAGGAAATGTAATTATCAAAGGATTTTCTAAAGAATTAGATGAAATTCGTCTGTTATATTTTTCGCAAAAAGAATATTTGGAAAAACTTTGCAAAATAGAACAATTAAATACAGGAATCAATAATTTAAAAATTGGATACAATAATATTTTTGGGTATTTCTTTGAAATAAAAAATTCAAAAAAACATAAGGTTCCATCTCACTGGATTCAAAAACAGACATTATCTAATTCCGTTAGATATATAACCGAAGAATTAAAAAATTATGAATCTAAAATTTTGAATGCTGAACAAAAAATATTCTCTTTAGAAAAAGAAATATTTAATAATTTAATTGATCAAATTCTAGAAAAAATAAAACATCTGCAAAAAAATGCAAAAATAATTGCAAAATTAGATGTTTTATGCTCCTTTTCTAATCTAGCATTAGAAAACAATTATGTCAAACCAAAAATTAATCACTCTTTAAAAATATGCATTAAAAAAGGAAGACATCCAGTTATTGAAAGACAGTTTATCTCAAAAATATCTTACATTCCAAATGATATTATCTTAAATAAGTCAGATAAACAAATTATGATCATAACAGGACCAAATATGTCCGGTAAATCTGCTATTTTACGTCAAACAGCTATTATCATACTAATGGCTCATATTGGAAGTTTTATTCCAGCTGAATATGCAGAAATAGGATTAATAGATAAAATATTTAGCAGAGTAGGAGCTTCAGATAATATTTCTTTGGGAGAATCCACTTTTATGGTAGAAATGAACGAAACAGCAAGTATACTCAACAATATTTCCAAAAGAAGTTTTCTTATTTTAGATGAAATAGGAAGAGGAACAAGTACTTATGACGGAATTTCAATAGCAAAATCTATTGTTGAATTTTTACATGAAAATAGTTTACGCCCTCTAACTTTATTTGCTACTCATTATCATGAATTAAATGAAATGAGTTCTCTTTTTAAAAGAATAAAGAATTATCATGTTTCCGTAAAAAAAATTGATGACAATATTATTTTTATGCGAAAATTGATGGTTGGAGGAAGTGAGCATAGTTTTGGAATTCACGTGGCAAAGATATCTGGAATGCCCATAAAAATCGTTGATAGAGCAAAAAAAATATTAAAAAAATTAAAAAATGAAAATAATAAAAAAATAAACAAAAAAAAAGCTTTCCATTTATTAAAAAAAATAATTTCTTCCTTAAAAAAAATAGATCACATTAATTCTCTATCTCTTGAAGATGCATATGTAAAAATGAATGAAATTAAAAATTTATTAGATCATTAAAATAATTTGCTCCATATACAAAAGTGTTTTTAAATTAGTTTATTATTATGGCGAGAATAGCTCAGTTGGTAGAGCACGACCTTGCCAAGGTCGGGGCCACGGGTTCAAATCCCGTTTCTCGCTTTTAAAAAAAACCTGGGTGGTGGAATTGGTAGACACACAGGACTTAAAATCCTGTGATCATTGCGATCGTACGGGTTCAAATCCCGTCCCGGGTATTTAGATAGTAATTTGGAGTTTCTTTTGTAATTCTGACACTGTGTGGATGATTTTCTTTTAATCCTGAATTAGTTATTCTTACAAATTTTCCTTTTTCCATTAACTCTGTAATGGATGAAACTCCACAATAACCCATACCAGAACGCAATCCTCCACAAATTTGATAAATTGTATCTTTCATTTTCCCTTTGTAAGGGACTATAGCTTCTATTCCTTCTGGAACAGATTTTTCACTAAATTGAAAATAACGATCTTTACTTCCTCTTTTCATAGCAATTAAAGACCCCATTCCAACATAAGTTTTAAATTTTCTTCCTTGAAAAATCACTTCCTCGCCAGGAGCTTCATCTGTTCCTGCAAATAAACTACCAATCATAACAGAACTAGCTCCTGCAGCAATAGCTTTTACCACGTCTCCTGAATATCTAATCCCCCCATCAGAAATCACATGAACATTTCTTTTCTTGGCGTATTCATACACATCATTAATAGCTGTTATTTGAGGCATTCCCACTCCAGATACTACTCTTGTCGTACAAATAGAACCAGATCCTATTCCTACTTTTAAAACAGTAGAACCAGCATCTATCAAATCTTTAGCTCCTTCCTTTGTGACTACATTCCCTGCTAGTAATGAAATTCCTGGAAAAAAAGAACGGATTAATTTAATAACCTGTAATATTCTAGAAGAATGACCATGAGCTGAATCTATAGCTATGAGATCTGCTCCCACTTTGACTAAAGATTCCACTCTATCTAAAGTGTGTTTATCTATCCCTACAGCAGCTCCTACACGAAGACGTCCTCTAGAATCTTTGCATGCATTAGGGTGCTTAATTAAATTATCAATATCCCTAATTGTGATTAATCCTACCAATTTATTATTTTCATCTACAATAGGTAATTTTTCTATTCTCTCTTTTAATAAAATATTCTTTGCTTTTTCCAGAGTAATATTTTTTTTAGAAGTAATCAAGTTTTCTCTTGTCATTACTTCCTCTACTAAAGAATCCAAATTTGTACGATATTTGATATCTCTTCTCGTAATAATTCCTACTAATGAATAATCTTTTTCTATAACAGGAAGTCCAGATATTTTATATCTTTTCATAAGATATTGAGCATGTTTTAGTGTAGAATCTCTGGAAAGAGTTATAGGATCATCTATCATTCCACTTTCACTTCTTTTTACCCTGTAAACTTCTTCTGATTGATTCTTTATACTCATGTTTTTATGAATAATACCTATTCCTCCTTCCCTAGCTATAGATATAGCTAAAGAAGATTCAGTCACTGTATCCATGGCAGCACTCAATATGGGGATGTTTAGAGAAATGTCAGGTGTCAAATAAGTTTTAAGAGAGACTTCTGATGGAAGAATTGAAGAAAAGGAGGGAACAAGCAAAACATCATCAAAAGTTAGAGCCTCTTTTAAAATCTTTTTATTTAAAGACATAATTTTTTATTTGTTTATAAAAATATATAATTTTGTTTAGTTCAATGAAAAAACGTAATTTTGTAATGTTCTTATTTTCAAACTTAAAAAAGTTGGTTATATTTCCTTTTGTATTTATTAGGAAAAAATACAAATAATGATATATTTTTTCATTCCAAATTTTTATATAAATTTGCCCAGAATATGTAATAATTGAAATACTATTGATTATGATGAAAAAATTAAGAATTACTGTTACTACGATCCTATTGGCGATATTTTTGTTTACTATCAGTTGTAATAACAAAAATAAAAATGAAAATCCCTCTACTACAACAGAAGAGGAAAAAACAGCTAATAATAATCAAACAGATTCCACTAATACAACAAACACTCCTCCTGCAACTTCTAGTGAGGAATCCTCAAAAAATAATAATGAGGAAAACGGAACAACAAAAGAAAAAATAACTACTGAAGAAAACGAAAAAAATAATAAATAATTAGGATTGATTTTAAAAATAGGATTGATTTTAAAAAAAAGCAAAAAAGAGAAACCCATCGTTCGCTCTTTTTTGCTTTTCCACTTCAACTTTTAACTCTTGCTTTTTTTCCCTTAAGAAATCTAAAATAATAAATTTTAGATCTACGAACTTTCCCTTTTTTATTAACTTCTATTTTTTGTATGTTTGGTTGATTGAAAATAAATATACGTTCTATTCCTACTCCAATACTTATTTTTCGAATAGTGAATGTTTTGGTTAATCCTTTTCCTTGTTTTTTTATAACTACACCTTTAAAAGATTGGATTCTTTTTTTTTCTCCTTCTTTAATTTCAAAAAAAACAGTAATAGTATCTCCGGAATTAAATAATGGAAAATTATTTATAGGAATAAATTTATTTTCTGTGTATCTAATAAAATTTTGTAACATAATTTTTTATAATTTTTTCACTTCGCACACAACTTCTTTTGCTAATAAATCAGCTCTTGTTTTTGAAAAACTTTCTGTATGTATTCTAATAATATTTTCAGTATTAGATTTTCTTATATGTATCCATTCATTATTTAATAAATCAATTTTAATTCCATCACTCAAATTCATTTTTTTCCCTTTATACTTTTCTTTTATTCTTTTTAGTAGAATTTTAATTTTTTCATGAGAATAAAGTCTGATTTTCTTTTTAGACATAAAAAAATTAGAATATTTTTTTTTTAATTTGGATAATGAAATGTTATAAAGTTTAGCTATTTGAGTTAAAAATAAAGCAATTCCTACTAACGCATCCCTTCCATAACGAAATTCAGGATAAACAATTCCTCCATTCCCTTCTCCTCCAATCACAGCATGAACCTCTTTCATTTTTTTGATAACATGAACTTCTCCTACAGAAGTAGAATGATAAGGAACTCCTTTTCTGATAGCAAGATCTTTTAATACATGAGAAGAAGATAATGTAGAAACAACAGGTCCCAATTTATTTTCTAATACATAATCAGCTATGGAGACTAAAGTATATTCTTCTCCAAAAAAATCTCCATTTTCACAAATAAATACCACACGATCAACATCTGGATCCACAGAAATCCCCAAATCTGCCTTGATTTCCGGAACTTTATTGCATATTTCTTTTAAATTTTTTTTGATAGGTTCAGGATTGTGAACAAAATCACCGTGAGGATCGCAATGCATCTCAATAACATGAACCCCCAAATGTTTTAAAAGAATAGGAACTGCTATTCCTCCTGTTGAGTTAATTCCATCGATTACAATTTTTAATCTTGCTTTTTGAATGATATTCCTATCTATAATAGGTAATGAAAGAATTTTTTCTATATGTTTTTGAATATAATCCTTTCTATGAAAAAGATTCCCTAATTTTTTATAAGAGGAAAACCGAAAATTTTCTTTTTCTGTTATATAAAATAATTTTTGAAAATCTTCTTCAGATAAAAACTCTCCACAAGAATTAAACATTTTTAATCCATTCCAATTTTTAGGATTATGACTAGCCGTTAACATAACTCCTCCATCAGCTTTTTCATTCATAACAGCTATTCCAACAGTAGGAGTTGTAGATAACCCAATATTTATCACATCTACTCCAAGACTTCTAAAAGTGATTATTAAAAACTGTTGAAATAAAACAGAAGTAACTCTCCCATCTCTACCTAAGATGATAACATACTTTTTTTTTCTTTTATATTTCCTTTTCATCCAGGAAACATATCCTGCAGAAAATTTAATTATATCTATAGGAGAAAAACCTTCTCCTACTTTTCCTCCCAAAGTACCCCTTATCCCAGATGAAGATTTTACAAGTGTCAAAAATTAGTTGAATTTTTTTATCATGAACAAAAATACAAAATTAAATTTTGAGATTTATTCAAATTCTAATACTTTGATGATAGGAATTTTATTAATAATAAATAAAATAGGGAAAAATATAGTCACAAAACAAATCAAAATAATAGATAAATTGATAATGAATAGATGGCTTATATTAATACAAATTGGAACAAAATCTACAAAGTATTGTATTTTATTTAGTAATACTAAATGAAATTTTTTTTGCAGTATCAATAAGGTAATTCCTATAGTATTTCCTATGATTAATGATGGAATAAATATTTGCAGAACATAAAACAGAAATATTTTGTGTATAACTTTATTTTGAGCTCCTAAAGTTTTTAAAATACCTATAGTTCTGATTCTTTCCAAAAGAAGTATTAGAATAAATACAATCATATTTATAACTAATGATATAAAAACAATAAAACTAATAACAAGTATATTCGTATCAAATATGTTTATCCATTCTATAATATCACGATTATTTTGATCATAAATAGTTTTAACTAAAAAATTGTTAGGTATTTTTTTTAAAATTTTTTCCTTTATATTTTCTTTGTTATAAGGAAAATAAGACAGAAAAATTTCAAATTTTTCTGATAAATCTTTTTTACATCCATAAATCTGTTGAATCGATTTTATATTTCCAATAATGTATAGATCATCAAATTCTGTAATTCCTGTTTCGTATAAACCAGAAACTCTAAATTTTTTAGATATAATAGTAGGATCGCCATTTTTTTTAAAAAAAAGGAAATCTATTTTCACATTTGATCCAATATTTAATCCTAATGATAAGGATATTTTTTTGGATAAAATAATGTTTTTATTACAATCATTATTTTTTTTTTTGTTACAAAAATTTCCATCAATTAAAAAATATTTAAAAAAAATGGGATTATAATCTTCATATAATCCTTTATATATATATCTTCCTGTTTTATTATCCGTTCCAATAATTATATCTTTTTCAACAATTTTATAAATTTTTTTTACATAATTGTAATTGATATATTTTTTTTGAAAAAAAAGTTTTTCAGGAAAAATTGAATTTATATTTTCTATAACAATTTGTCCTCTAACATTTAACAATTTATCTTTTATAATTTCTTTGAATCCATATCCTATAGAAAAAGTCAAAATAGCAATAATTAAACCGAAAGTTATTGTTATTTGTGTTATTATAACTATTGTTCTAAGAGTTCTATTTTTTCTACAATCTTTCCAAACTGTTTTTTTAGAGAAAAACCATTCAAAATTCAATATACTTTTATTTTAGATCCTCATAATTTTCATTATCAAAATCGATTTTATTATTGTATTGAGATTCTGAAGAAATATTATCAAAATCACTATAAGGAGATAAAAATAAATTTTCTTGATCAAGAATATTTTTTTTATAATCCTCTTCCCAAATTAATGATGGACGTTTTTTTTCTTCCAAGTTGATAAATTTGGCTTGATCACTTATAAATTTTAAACGAAATTTATCTAATCCTCCATTTCTATGTTTAGCTATTATAATTTCTGCTTCACCAATACAAGAATCATTTTCTTCATCAGAATCCCAAGTTTTAAATCCATAATACTCTGGTCTATAAATAAATAAAACTATATCTGCATCTTGTTCAATCGCACCTGACTCACGTAAATCGGATAACAAAGGACGTTTACTTCCTCCTCTTGTTTCAACAGCTCTAGAAAGCTGTGATAAAGCTATAATAGGAATATCAAGTTCCTTAGCTATAGACTTTAAATTTCTAGAAATAATTGATATCTCTTGCTCTCGATTTTGCAATTTAGAACCATGATCATTAATCACCATTAATTGCATATAATCTATCAATATTAATTTTATTCCATGCTGAGATATCAAACGACGGCATTTTGCACGAAAACTAAATATGGATAAAGAAGGAGTATCATCTATAAATAGAGGTGCATCCTTTAAATTTTTTGTTTTATTAATCAAGCATTCCCAATCTGAACTAGACAAACTAGCTCTTTTGATTTTTTCTGAAGAAATCCCGGTTTCTGATGAAATGAGTCTTGTGATTAATTGAATAGAAGACATTTCTAATGAAAAAACTATAACCGGAATTTTTTGTTCTACTACAATATTTTTAACCATGGACAACATAAAAGTTGTTTTTCCCATACCAGGTCTAGAAGCTAATATAATTAAATCAGAATTTTGCCATCCGGAAGTAATCTGATCCATTTTGTGAAATCCAGAAGAAATTCCACTCAACCCTTCTTTTTCTGCTTTTTTTATTTTATCAATAGCTTTTTTTATAAGACATTGAGTTGTTTCATATTTTTTTGTGATCAAATATTTCTGGTTAATCTCAAAAAGTTTTGATTCTGCATAATCTAAAAGATCAAAAACGTCTGTACTATCCTCATGACATTTTTGAATAATATCAGAAGATATACTAATTAATTTTCTTAAAAAAAACTTTTGTAATACGATTCTACTATGATACTCTATATGTGCAGAAGAAATAACTTTTTGTGTTAATTCTATCAAATAAAATTCTCCCCCTACTAATTCCAATTTTCCAATCTTGCGAAGATCGTTCGAAACAGTATATAAATCAATCGGTTTAGAATTATGATATAATCTTTGTACTGCCCCAAAAATTTCTTGATGTGCTTTTTTATAAAAAACTTCAGGAAAAAGTATATCAATAATTTCATCTAACCCATTTTTATCTATCATGATTGCTCCTATTACAGCTTCTTCCAAATCCAATGCTTGAGGAGGTATTTTTCCTTTTTTAGAATGAAAATTATTTTCTTCTCCTTGTCTGATACAATTCATTTGAATCATTAAATCATTTTAAATAAAGCATCACTATACGTGAATAGAAAAAATTTGAAGTCTATTCATCAAAATAACCCATGGAAATATACTTATTTTTTCTCTTTCTAATAAGAGATTCTATGTCAATAATAGATAATTCTTTATCATATTTTATGATCTGTTTTTTAACTATCTTATACGCTTTTTTTGGACAAAAATGAGCTCCACCTAAAGGTTCTTTAATGATATCATCTATAAGATTTGACTTATACATATCTTCTGCCGTTAATTTTAATGCTTCTGCTGATTCCTCTTTTTTGTCCCATTTTCCCCAAAGAATTGTAGAACAACTTTCAGGAGAAATAACAGAAAACCAAGAATTTTCCATCATAGAAACTTTATCACCTATTCCAATTCCTAAAGCACCTCCACTAGCTCCTTCACCTATAATTAAAACAATAATCGGAACTTTCAAACACATCATTTCATAAATATTTTTTCCAATAGCTTCCCCTTGACCTCTCTTTTCCGCTTCAATTCCAGGAAAAGCTCCTGGTGTATCAATAAGAGTAACAACTGGTTTACGAAATTTTTCCGACAGTTTCATCAGACGCAAGGCTTTTCGATATCCTTCAGGATTAGGCATTCCAAATCTTCTGTATTGTCTATCCTTAGTATTTTTTCCTTTCTGTGTTCCTATCAACATAAAAGTCTTATCTTCTATTTTTCCAAAACCTCCCACTATAGCTTTGTCATCTCCAAAATAACGATCTCCATGTAACTCTACAAAAGAATCTTTTTTTGTTATAGACTGTATATAATCTAAAGTATAAGGTCTATTTGGATGTCTAGATAATTGAACTCTTTGCCAAGGAGTTAAATTGCTGTGCAATTTTTTAATTGTTTTTTCCAATTTAGATTGCAATTGGGAACAAACTTTTTTCATGTCTATTCCACTTTTTTTTTCTATAAGAATACACTTAATATACTGATCCTTAATTTCTTGTATAGGTTTTTCGAAGTCTAAGTATTCCATAATCAAGAAAATTATATAATAAATGAACGAATATATTCTTTATTCATCAAAGAAATATACTCTGTAGATATTCCTTTTGGACATTCTGCTTCACACGCTCTGGTATTAGTACAAGATCCAAACCCTTCTTCATCCATTTTATTCACCATATTTAATACTCTCTTTTTTCTTTCTATTTTTCCTTGAGGGAGAAAGGAAAATTGTGAAACTTTTGCTGAAACAAATAACATGGCAGATCTATTTTTACATGCAGAAACACACGCTCCACAACCAATACATGTAGCCGCATCAAAAGCTTGATCGGCTTTATCTTTTGGAATAGGAATCATATTTCCATCTATTGTTTTTCCTAATGTATTTACAGAAATAAAACCACCTGATATAATAATCCTATCAAAAGATGATCTATCTACAATAAGATCTTTAATTATAGGAAAAGGTTTGGCTCTCCAAGGCTCAATATATATAGTTTCACCATCACGAAAATGACGCATGTGTAATTGACAAGTAGTGATTAAATTATCAGGACCATGAGCTCTCCCATTAATATACAAAGAACACATTCCACAAATTCCTTCACGACAATCATGATCAAATGCTATAGTAGAAGATTCTTTCTTATCACATATGATTTGATTGTTCAAAAGATCTAGCATTTCTAAAAAAGAACTATTAGGAGATATATCATGAACTTGATAAGTTTTGAAATAACCTTTTTCTTTATTATTTTTTTGTCTCCATATTTTTAATTTGAAATTCAGAAGTTGTTTCATATTCTATTTATAAGAGCGTGATTGCACTTTTACAAAAGTATAATTTAAATTTTCTTTATGCATAATTTCATCACTAATAGACTTATTTTCTCTATATTCCCATACAGAAACATGTTGATAATGAAGATCATCGCGAAGAGCTTCTCCTTCTTTTGTTTGATATTCTTCTCTAAAATGACTTCCACAAGATTCTTTTCTACTCAAAGCATCCATAGCCATCAATTCACCCAATTCTAAAAAATCTGCTACACGTCCAGCTTTTTCTAATTCAGAATTTAATCCATCCTCAATTTTTCCAGGAACAAAAACATTTTTCCAAAATTCATCACGAAGTTCTTGTATCCTTTTTATGGCTTCAGATAATCCAACATGATTTCGACTCATTCCTACATTTTCCCACATAATATTTCCAAGTTTTTTATGAAAGAAATCAACAGGCAAGCTTCCATTGTTTTGAACAAGTTTTTTAATTCTATCTTTTACATTCTTTTCTGATTTATCAAATTCTTTATGTTGTGTAGATATTTTTTTTGATACTCTTATGTATCTAGACAGATAATCTGCTATAGTGTATGGCAAAATGAAATATCCATCAGCTAATCCTTGCATTAATGCAGATGCTCCAAGTCTATTGGATCCATGATCAGAAAAATTAGCTTCCCCTATTACATAACATCCAGGAATGGTTGACATTAAATTGTAATCGACCCACAATCCACCCATTGTATAATGAACTGCAGGATAAATCTTCATAGGAGTTTTGTAAGGATTTTGATTAGTAATTTTTTCATACATATGAAATAAATTTCCATATTTAGATTCTATGATTTCTTCTCCAAAATTCATCTTTTCTAACTCACTAGGATTTATAATTCCAAGTTCATTCGCTTTTTCTTTTCCATATTTCTTTATGGAAGAATGAAAATCCAAAAATACACCTTCTTTGGTTTCATTATCCTCTATTCCAAATCCTCTGTCACAACGTTCTTTAGCCGCTCTAGAAGCAACATCTCTTGGAACAAGATTTCCAAATGAAGGATAACGTCTTTCTAGATAATAATCTCTTTCTTCTTCACTTATATTTTCAGGATTTTTAGTTCCATTTCGAATATCAATGGCATCTTCCAATTTTTTTGGAACCCATATTCTTCCATCATTTCTCAATGATTCAGACATCAATGTTAATTTAGATTGATAATTTCCATGTACTGGAATACAAGTAGGATGTATTTGTGTATAACAAGGATTAGCAAAGAATCCTCCTTTTTTATGAACTTTCCATATAGCACTAGCATTGGATCCCATTGCATTAGTGGATAAAAAAAATACATTTCCATAACCTCCTGATGCTATTATTACAGCGTGCGCTGCATGCCTTTCTATTTTTCCAGAAATCAAATTTCTAGCAATAATCCCTCTAGCTACTCCTTCTATAATTACTAGATCAAGCATTTCATGACGATTATACATCTTAATTCGACCTTTTCCTATTTGTCTAGACATAGCAGAATAACAAGATAATAACAGTTGTTGACCTGTTTGTCCTTTAGCATAAAAGGTTCTGGAAACTTTTGTACCACCAAAAGATCTAGTTTCCAAATAACCAGCATAATCACGAGCAAATGGAACACCTTGAGCTACACATTGATCAATAATATTAGAAGAAATTTCCGCTAAACGATAAACATTAGCCTCTCTAGATCTGTAATCACCTCCTTTGATTGTATCATAAAAAAGTTGATAAATAGAATCATTATCTCCTTTATAATTTTTAGAAGCATTGATTCCTCCTTGAGCTGCTACAGAATGTGCTCTTCTAGGAGAATCTTGGTAACAAAAAGCTTTAACCTGATAACCCAACTCAGATAAAGATGCACAAGCAGAACCCCCAGACAATCCAGTCCCAACAACAATAATTTCTATATTAGATCTGTTATTAGGAGATACTAATTTTAAAGTAGATTTTTGATTTTCCCATTTATGATTGATAGTACCACCTCCTGTAACTTTTGAATTTAACTTAAAAGAATTTTTAATCATTAACAAGAAAAATATTAGTTACTATTGATAAAAAACCAAATAGCGATAATAGAAAATCCAGAACAAATGAACCAAAAATAAAAAAAACCAAATCTTTGGATCCAAATCAACCTATTTTTATTGGACAATCCTAAAGATTGAAAAGAAGACTGAAATCCATGATTCAAATGAATTCCTAAAATAAAAAAGGAAAATACATATATGAATGTGTACAAAGGGTTTTTAAATAAAGAAATAACTATATTATAATCAGAAGTTAAATGATTATTTGAATATTTCATGGGAATCATGAAATTTATGATATGTAAAATTAAAAAACATAAAATCAAAACTCCTGTATATATCATTGTACGACTGCTAAATGAAGTTGTTAAACAAGAATTCATAGCATAATCTACTTCTCCTTTTATTTTTTTATTTTTTAAATGCAATTTCACTCCAAATAAAATATGAATCAAAAAACCAGAGGCAAGTACATATTCCATGATTCTAACAAGTAAATTTTTTCTCATAAAATAAACAGCTTCATTAAAAGATTGTTCTCCTGAAAAAAGAAAAAGATTAACAATCAAATGCAATAGTAAGAAAATCATTAAAAAAATACCTGTAGTTGCCATAACCACTTTTTTTCCAATAGAAGATCTAAAGAAATTACACTGATTCACTGACTGAACTAACTTGATCATCTAAGTAAATATAATAAGATATTTGAAATTATGATAAATTTTTTTGTTTTCTGATTTTTTGTAAAGCTTCTATTAACAAATCTATGTCTTTTTTTTCATTAAAAATTCCAAAAGAAATTCTAATAGGCATCATTTTATTTAGTAAATTTTCATTTGTGATAGATTGAATTACATGAGACATTTTTTTCACGTTATTATTACAAGAACTTCCGTTAGAAACTGCTACACCCATTAAGTCCAAATGGAAATACAATAAATAATCTTTTTTTTTTGTCGGATATAAAAAATTTAATATAGAGGGAAGACTTTGATTAGGACAAGATGATAGTCCGTTGAAAATAATATTTGGAATAATTTTTTTTAATTCTGAAATACAATAAAATTTTAAATCTTGTATTTTTTCCATGTGATGTGAAAAATTACAACAAGATAACTGTAAAGCTTCTGAAAGTCCTGCTATTCCATGTGTATTTTCTGTTCCAGAACGAATTCCATATTCCTGAAACCCTCCAGTAATAAAATGTTTTATTTTTTTGATAATATGATTTCTAATAAAAACAAAACCTACTCCTTTTGGACCATAGAACTTATGGGCACTTGCAGTGGCAAAATCGAAAGATAATTTTTCCATATCAATAGGAAAATTACCGATCATCTGAATCGTATCTGAATGAAAATAAGCATTGTATTTTTGACATAAAAATATAACTTTATCTACCTCCAAAAGATTTCCAATTTCATTGTTTGCATACATTAGACTTACAAGTGTTTTTTTAGAAGAATTTCTTTTTAAAAGATCTTCCATATGATTTAAATTAATAACTCCTTTTTTTTGAATTTGAATGAAATTTACACATACTTTATATTTATAGGATAAATCTAAAACAGTTTGTAAAACAGAAGAATGTTCTAATTGAGAAGTCAAAATATGTTTTACTCCTAAGTCTAATATAGAAGATCTTAATACAAGATTATTTGCCTCAGTCCCTCCAGAAGTAAAAATAATTTCAGAAGGAGATGCCATTATGTTCTTTGCTATACGAATTCTAGATTCTTCTATTATAGAAAGAGCTTCTCTTCCATAACTGTGTTGTACGGAAGAAGGATTCCCAAATGAATATTTTAATGTATTTACCATGACTTTGATGACTTCATTCCTCACAGGAGTTGTAGCTGCATTGTCTAAATATGCTCTTTTCATTAAAAAATTTCAGTTTTATATGCAAATATATAATGTATTCAAATTCCGTATGTTAAAAATGTTTTTAAAAAAAACTCATCTTTAATTTTGTATATTTATCATAGTAACCCTTGATTCAGTTGAAGTCTTTTTGAAAAAGAAATTTTATAATTTCTGTTAAGTATTTTTTGTTTTAAAAATGTTATTAAAATGTCTATTTTATTTTTATTTAAATTGAGTAAATATGAAAATAAATGTTGGATTTTCGGTCCTCATGGGGTTTGTGATTGGAATTATTATATCTTATTTTTTTGGAAAAAAAACCATATTAAGAAAATATATTCAATTATTAGAAAAAGCTAATTTTCAAGCTAAAAAAATCATAAAAAATGCGGAAAAAGAAGGTGAATCCATAAAAAAAAAGAAAATGCTTCAAGCAAAAGAAAAATTTATAGAACTTAAATCAAAACATGAAAAAGATGTTCATCTTAGAGAGAGAAAAATAATCGACATAGAAAGCAAAACAAAAGAAAAAGAAAATAGATTGTCTAGAGAAATAGAAATTTACTTTAAAAGAAACAATCGTTTAGAAGCACAAATACATGATTATGAAAAAAAATCAAAATTACTGAAAAATAATCAAGAAGAATTTAAAAATATGCAAATTAAGCAAATAGAATTGCTTGAAAAAATATCTAACTATTCTTCTGAAGAAGCTAAAAATGAGTTAATTGAAATTCTTAAAAGTGAAGCAAAAATCAAAGCACAATCTCACATTCAAAATATTATAGAAGAATCACAGTTAACTGCAAAAATAGAAGCCACAAAAATTGTGATTCAAGCTATTCAAAGAATTGGAACGGAACAAGCCGTAGAGAACGCTGTCTCTGTTTTTAATATAGGATCAGATGATGTAAAAGGTCGCATCATTGGTCGAGAAGGAAGAAATATAAGGGCTTTAGAAAAAGCAACAGGAGTAGAAATTATTGTAGATGATACTCCAGAAGCTATTCTTTTATCTTGTTTCAATCCTATTCGTAGAGAAGTAGCTAGATTAGCTCTTCACAAATTAGTGATTGATGGACGTATACATCCTGCAAGAATTGAAGAGATAGTAGAAAAAACGGAAAAACAAATCGAAGAAGAAATAGTAGAAATAGGAAAAAAAAATATAATAGATTTAGGAATTCATGGCATTCATCCAGAATTAATTAGAATGATAGGAAGAATGAAATATCGCTCTTCTTATGGTCAGAACTTGTTACAACATTCTCGAGAAGTAGCACATTTGTCAGGAATATTGGCTTCTGAATTGGGATTGAATGCAAAATTAGCAAAACGTGCAGGTCTATTGCATGACATAGGTAAAGTTCCTGAAAGTGAATCAGAACTTCCTCATGCTATTTTAGGGATGCAATGGGCAGAGAAATATGGAGAAAATATGGAAGTTTGCAATGCTATAGGATCACATCATGATGAAATAGAGATGAAAGTCCTAATATCTCCTATAGTACAAGTTTCAGATTCCATTAGTGGAGCTCGTCCTGGAGTAAGAAGGAATACTTTTGAGTCCTATTCAAAAAGACTAAAAAACTTGGAAAATATAGCCTTTAGTTTTGATGGAGTTAATAAAGCTTTTGCTATACAAGCAGGAAGAGAATTACGTGTTTTGGTAGAGAGCAATAAAATTGATGATAAAAAAGCTTTTCAGTTATCTTGTGATATAACAGAAAGAATAAAGAATGAAATGACTTATCCTGGTCAAATAAAAGTAACAGTGATTAGAGAAACTAGAGCCGTGCAAATAGCTAGATAAAAAAATAAAAATTATGAAAAAATCTTCTATTACTTCTTTTATTGAAAAATACTTTCTTCATTTTAATGCTTTAACTTTATCAGAGGCTGCTAAAGCATATAAATATCACACTCAAAATAATGGAAAAATGATGATAACGCTAGCGGGAGCAATGAGTACTGCAGAATTAGGTAAGATATTAGCGGAAATGATTCGAAAAGATCAAGTTCATATTATTTCTTGTACAGGTGCTAATTTAGAAGAAGATATATTAAACTTGATAGCTCATTCTCATTATAAAAAGATACCTCATTACAGAGACTTAACTCCTGATAATGAAAAAGATTTTTTAAAAAAAGGATATTATAGAGTGACAGACACCTGCATTCCAGAAGAACAAGCTTTTAAAAAATTGCAAAAGCATATTTTTCAAGTATGGAAAAGAGCTCAAGAAAAATCAAAACGTTATTTTCCTCATGAATATATTTATCAATTGTTATTAGAAAATATTTTAGAACCTTATTACAACATAAATCCGGAAGACAGTTGGGTCTTAGCTGCTGCAAAAAAGAATCTTCCCATGATAGTTCCAGGTTGGGAAGATAGCACAATAGGAAATATTTTTGCTTCATGTTGTATGAAAAAACAATTTCAAACTTTTCTTGTAAAAAATGGAATTGAATATATGATGCATTTAGCTAAATGGTACAAAAAAGAATCTATTAAACATAAAATAGGTTTTTTCCAGATTGGAGGAGGTATATCTGGAGATTTTCCTATTTGTGTAGTCCCTATGCTCTCTCAAGATATAGGATTTTATCCTACTCATTTTTGGGCTTACTTTTGTCAAATTTCAGATTCTACTACGAGTTATGGATCTTATTCAGGAGCTATTCCAAATGAAAAAATCACTTGGGGAAAACTTGATAAGGATACTCCAAAATTTATTATAGAATCAGATGCAACCATAGTTGCTCCACTTATTTTTGCATATGTGTTAGATATGTAATTATGTGTGTAAATTTGAATATAACATAAAAAAATATTTTTATAATGAATAATGTATATGACCTTGTTGTTATCGGTTCTGGTCCAGGAGGATACGTTTCTGCTATCAGAGCTAGTCAATTAGGACTTCGTACTGCAATTGTAGAAAAATACCAAGAATTGGGTGGAACATGTTTGAATGTAGGATGCATTCCTTCTAAATCTCTTTTAGATTCTTCTAAATATTTTTCATTAGCTAAAAATCATTATTCTTCACACGGAATTTTTTTTGAAAAATTATTTTTTGATTTCAAAAAAATGATGAATAGAAAAAATGAGATAGTCAAAAATATGAATAGTGGAATCAAATATTTAATGAAAAAAAACAAAATTGTTTTGTATCAAGGAATAGCTTCATTTAAGACAATGAATACTCTTTCTATAAAAGAAATTAAATCATTAGAAGAAAAACAAGAAATAAAATTTAAATATTGTATAATATCCACAGGTTCTATCCCTTCATGTTTACCAAATTTAAACTTCGGAAACAAAATCATTTCTTCTACAGAAGCTCTTTCTTTGAAAGAAGTTCCCAATAAGTTAATAATCATTGGAGGTGGAATCA
Source organism: Blattabacterium cuenoti (assembly GCF_014251575.1). Taxonomy (NCBI): domain Bacteria; kingdom Pseudomonadati; phylum Bacteroidota; class Flavobacteriia; order Flavobacteriales; family Blattabacteriaceae; genus Blattabacterium; species Blattabacterium cuenoti. The sequence continues at coordinate 499,662 of NZ_CP059191.1, forward strand.
TTGGATTGGAATTAGGTTCTATTTTTAATAGATTAGGAAGTCAAATAACTATCATAGAAGTTATGGACAAAATCATATCAAATATGGACGAATCATTAAGTCAAGAAATTAGAAAAATTCTAGAAAAATCTTCTATCAAAATAGAAACATCTTTATCTATTACCAATATTCTTATGGAAGAAAACAATAAAGAAATATCAGTTTTTGTGAAGTATAAGAATGAAAAAGAAATGAAATTTACAGGAGACTACTGTTTATTATCAATCGGTAGAATCCCGTATACAAAAAATCTAGGATTAGAAAATATAGGAATTAAAAAAGATCAAAAAGGATTTATATTAGTGAATGATTCTTTGCAAAGTAATATAAAAAATATATATGCAATTGGAGACGTTATAGGAGGAAAAATGCTGGCACACAAAGCTGAAGAAGAAGGATTATATGCAGTAGAACACATGATTGGACAAAAACCAAACAAAATAAATTATGATTTAGTTCCATCAGTAATTTATACATATCCTGAAGTAGCTAGCGTTGGACATACGGAAAATGAAATTAAAAAAGAAAAAATGGAATATAATGTAGGAACTTTTCCCATGAAAGTATTAGGAAGAGCTCGTACAAGTGGATGTACAGAAGGTTTTTTGAAAATGATTACCCACAAAAAAACAGATGAAATAATGGGAGTTCATATAATCGGAGATCATGCTGCAGATATGATAATGGAAGCATCCGTTGCTATGGAATTCCGTTCTTCTTCAGAGGATATATATAGAATTTGTCATCCTCATCCTACTTTTAGTGAATCCTTTAAAGAAGCAGCTTTACTAAATTTTGAAAACCGTTCTATCCATATGTAGAGAGAAGAGAGATATGTGTTATCCCCAAATAATGGGTTTTTTCCCTTTTTTATCCAAAAACTCATTGGTTTTCAAAAAATGTCTAGATCCAAAAAAGCCAAGATGAGCAGAAAAAGGAGATGGATGTGAGGTTTTTAAAATATAATGATTATGAAAAGAATTAATTAAAAATATTTTCTTTTGAGCATATTTTCCCCATAGAAGAAAAACAATATTTTTTTTCTCATTAGAAACAGTTTTTATAATTTGATCTGTAAAAAATTCCCATCCCATGTTTTTATGAGAAACAGGACAACCTTTTCTAACTGTTAATATAGAATTAAGCAATAAAACTCCTTGTTTTGCCCAATGAATTAAAGAACCACTAGAAGGAAATGAATTGTTAAAACAGTTCTTGATTTCTATGAATATGTTTCTTAATGAAGGAGGAAAAGGAACTCCATTTGGAACAGAGAAACAAAGACCATCAGCTTGATTTTCTTTGTAATAAGGATCTTGTCCTAAGATGACTACTTTTAATTCTTGAAAATGACAGTATTTTAAAGAAGAAAATATATTTTCTTTTTTTGGAAAACAAATAAAATTATTGTATTCTATCTGAAGGTATTTCATTAATTTCTTAAAATAAGGTTTATTCCGTTCTTTTTTTAGAAAAAAACTCCAATCATAATCCATAGTTTTTTTTTATTTAAATCGTTACGTTATCTATTTATGTTATGCATAAATATTTTAATTGATCCCATGCAAAAAATTCTTTTTTTCAATAAGTTGTTCTTTAGTTTCCAGATTATTTTTATCTGGAACACAACAGTGGACTGGACATATTACAATACATTGTGGTTGATCATAAAAACCAACACATTCTGTACATTTTTCTGAAACAATAAAGTATATATCCTTTTCTTTTGGTTCTTGATCTATAGTTAGATTCGTAAAAAAAGTTTCCTTTTTTCTTAAAGAAGTTCCATCTGACATTCTCCATTTTTTTCCTCCTTCATAAATTGCATTATTAGGACATTCTGGTTCACAAGCACCACAATTAATACATTCTTCTGTAATTTTTATGGACATTGGGCTAGACTTTAAAATTAAAAAATAATGATTAAAACTTTTGATGAATTAGGCCATTTTCTAAGAAAATTTAATAAATTTTATGCACATAAGAAATATATTCCTCAAAATTTTAAAAATTTATTTTTTGATTTACAAGAAATTATTCAAAAAATAACTATTGCAAATAGTTGGTTTAGAGAAGAAGATTTATTAATAACCATCAATCAATGGGGAAAAATTCTTAAAGGAAAAAAATTAGAATCTTGGATCAAAAAATACTCTTTGAATAAAAAAAAAGAATCAAAAAAAGTTCTTGTCATTATGCCTGGAAACATTCCAATAGTGGGATTTCATGACCTTTTATGTGTTCTTTTATCAGGACATAATATCATAATTAAATTATCTGAAGAAGACAATTTATTACTTCCTTTTTTATGCAAAATCATAACATATAAAAAACCTATGTTAAAACATAAAATAAGATTTACAAATAATATTTTTCATGAAAAATTCGATTATGTTATAGCCAGTGGAAACAACAACACTGCTCGTTATTTTGAGTATTATTTCAGAAATCATCCTCTACTACTTAGAAAAAGAAAAACTTCCATTGCTGTATTACAAGGAAATGAAAAAGAAAAAGAATTAATTTCTTTAAACAAAGACATACTTACTTACTCTGGAAGGGGATGCAGAAATGTAGGAAAAATATTTGTTCCTTATAATTATAATCTTCATTTGATTTTAGAAAAATCATTTGTATCCGAATATATCACAAAAAATTACAAATACATAGACAATTATAAATATTGTCTTTCTATTTATACTATGAACAAAATATCTATTCAAAAAAATCACTTTCTTATTTTCAAAGAAAAAAATGATTATTATAGTCCAATATCTGTAGTTTATTATGAATTTTATGATAATTTAAATCAATTGAGAGAAATTATTCTAAAAAATGACCAATATATACAATGTATAGTCTCTAAAAATTTTTTTAAAAAAGAAGTTGATTTTGGAAAAACACAATATCCAGAATTAGAAGATTATGCAGACGGAATTGACACAATTCAATTTTTGAATTGATCTTTTTAATTCTTCAATAAGAAATTTTTATAAAAAGCTGATCCTTACCAATATTCATTTTTTTTAATATTTTACCACCTATTCTAGGTGCTCTTATTCCATTTTTTAATGTAACATCACATATAAAAATTCTACATTCATCCCAAATATTTTCTCTTATAAAACTTTCCAAGGTTTTTTTTCCTCCTTCCACAATTAAGGATAATATATTTTTTTTATGTAAAAAATCTAATATATGATTGATTATTCTTTTGTCGAAAGATATTTGAACATATTCTGTATTTTTCTTATTTTCTTTTTTTTTTTCTGTAAAAACAATAGTCTTCTGTGAATCGTCTAAAATAAAATAAGAAGTAGATATGCTTAGTTCTTTATCAAGAAAAATTCTAATAGGGTTGGATCCAAACCATTCTCTGACATTTAATTTTGGGTTATCATTCAATACAGTTTTTCTACCTACTAAAATACTATCTTCTTCAGATCTCCATTTATGATTCAATTGCCTAGCATAAATTCCACTAATCCAAGAATTTTTTTTATTTATAGAATCTATAAAACCGTCATGGCTTTGAGCCCATTTTAAAATAACATAAGGACGATTTTTTTCATGAAAAGTAAAAAATCGTTTGTTTAAAATACGGCATTGATATTTTAAAATATCTTCTATGACTTCTATTCCAAACTCTTTAAGTTTTTGGATTCCAGCCCCTCTAACTTTATAACATGGATCTTGTATTCCGATCACTACTCTTGGTATATTATTTTTGATTATTAAATCAACACAAGGAGGCGTTTCGCCAAAATGAACACACGGTTCTAATGTAACATAAAGAGTTGAATCCAAAAATAAGTTCTTGTTTTTTATTCTATTGATTGCATTGACTTCTGCGTGATTCATTCCTCTTTTATAATGCCATCCCTCTGAGATAATGAATCCATTTCTTTCTATTACACAACCAACCATAGGATTAGGCGATGTCATTCCTAATCCATTTTTAGCTAATTGAATAGCTCTTTTCATAAAAATTTCTTTATCATTCATTCATCAATTAGTGAATTCCATATTCTCCAAGATTCTTCCGCTTGAAGATACAACATTTCCAATCCATTCTTAATTAAAGCTCCTTTTTTTTCGGCTTTTTTTAAAAATAAAGTTTTATTTGGATTATAAACCAAATCATAAAAATAATGTTCTGAAGAAATATATTGATAAGGTAAAGAAGGACATAAGTTAATATTGGGAAATGTTCCTAAAGGTGTGCAATTAATAATAATTTTATATTGTTTCAACAAATCTTTATTTATGTCTTCATAAACTAAAAATCCCTTTTTTCTAATTCTAGAAACATATTGATATGGAATTCTTAATTTTTTTAAAACAAATGAAATTGTTTTGGATACTCCTCCAGTGCCTAAAATTAATGCTTTTAAGTTTTTTTTATGAGACAATCTATCGATATCCTTTTTAAAGGATAACTCAAAACCTAAAACATCTGTATTATATCCAATTTTATGTCCATTCTTATCAATTTTTACAACATTAACAGATTCTATGGATTTTGCTTCTGCAACAATTCTGGTTAAAAAAGGAATAATACTTGTTTTATAAGGGATCGTCACGTTAAATCCTTTTAGACAAGGATTCTGAAATATTATTGATACATTCTCTATTTTTGGAATATCAAAAATTTTGTAATCTGCATGAAAAATGGATTCTTTTTTAAATTTTTCTAAAAAAAACTTTCTTGAAAAAGAATAATTAATCCCTCTTCCAATTAATCCAAAAATAAATTTATAATTTTCTATTTTTTTCATACCAGAAAATCAATATAATAAAGATGAAAAACTTATTCTTCTTTTTTTAGTTTCATACGTTCTCTATACTTTGCTCTCAATATTTCATTTCTTCTTCCTTCAGAAGGTTTTATATATTGTTGTTTTTCTCTAAATTCTTTTAAAATACGAGTTTTATCAAATTTTTTTTTACACTTTTTTAAAGCTTTATCAATCGACTCTCCTTCTCTAACTGTAGTAATTAAAACCATAAAAAATAAATAACTAATTAATTAAATTCATTTTTGTGGACACTATCGGATTCGAACCGACGACCTCTACTCTGTCAAAGTAGCGCTCTAAACCAACTGAGCTAAATGTCCTTTTAAATCAACAAAATTAAGTATTTTTTAAAAATATAACGGATCATAATCTATTTAAAAAATATGTCCTGCAATATTCTTCAAAAATCTATAGAACATTTAAAAGGATTAAGTTTAAGAAAAGCTCATTTATTTAATACTGAATTAAAACTTCACACATACGAAGATTTATTATCTTTTTATCCAAAAGGATATATACATCTACCTACATTAAAAAATATATCAGAATTATCAAAAAATAATAATAATGATTTTGTCCAAATATTAGGAGAAATAACAAATATAGAAGAAATAAATTATAAAAAAAGAAAAATATGGATTGCCCGTTTAGAAGATCAAACAGGTTTCATCGAATTAGTATGGTTTCAAAAAACCAATTTCTTAAAAAATGTAAAAAAAAACATTACAATAATAGTTTACGGTAAAATTAAATGTTTTCAAGAAAAAATTCAGATTATTCATCCGAATATCCAATATTTGGAAAAAAATTATTCCATATATCCAGTCTACTCTATTCCCAGTAATTTGAAAAAAAAAGGAATTAATAATTCTTTCATCATCAATTTATTGAAAAATTTGATAGAAGAATCGAAAAATGATATAGATGAATTTTTTTTCCAAGAGTTTCTTGAAAAAAAATTAATGTCAAGAAAAAAGGCTTTGATTCAAATTCACTTTCCAGAATCTTTAGATAGTTTATTACAAGCACAATATTCTTTAAAATTTGAAGAGTTATTTTTGTTAAAATTATTTTTTTTATCAAGAAAAAAAGCGGCATCCAGTCAACCATTTCCAAAACTAGGAAAAAATTTTCATAATTTTTACAAACATTCTTTGCCTTTTACTCTAACAGAAGAACAAAAAAAAGTGCTTAAGGAAATATGGAATGACTTGAAAAAACCTATTCAAATGAATAGGTTATTACAAGGAGAAGTAGGATGTGGAAAAACCATAATAGCTATATTATCAATGCTCATTGCTTTAGACAACGGGTTTCAATCCTGTTTAATGGCTCCTACTGAAGTATTGGCTATACAACATTTTTTTTCTATAAAAAAAATGTTTTCAACAATTGGGATTAAAATAGCTTTGTTAACAAGTTCTACTTCTGATTCTATACGAAAATGTCTTTATCATGAAATATTTACAGGAAAAATTTCCATTTTAATAGGAACTCATGCTTTGATTCAAGAAAAAGTTCAATTTAAAAATTTGGGATTAGCAATTATAGATGAAGAACAACGTTTTGGAGTGGAACAAAGAGCTAAAATTTGGAAAAAAGAAGATAAATTTCCTCATATTTTGATTATGACAGCCACACCTATTCCTAGAACCCTAGCAAAAATTATTTATCATGATTTAAATATTTCAATTATCAAAGAATTACCTTTAGGAAGAAAATCTGTTAAAACTATCCATTTTTGGAGCAAAAATAGAGATAGAGCTTTTGAAATAGTAAAAAATCAAATTTCAAAAGGAAGACAGGTCTACATTATATATCCCACTATAAATACTTCTTTAAAAAAGAAAAACATGAATTTAATGAGAGGATATCAAGAAATTAAAGAAAAATTTAAAAATTTAGAAAACAGAATTGGAATTCTTCATGGAGAAATGAATTTTCAAGAGAAAAATATACAAATGAGCCGATTTTTACGTGGAGAAACTAAAATTATGATAGCTACTACAGTTATAGAAGTCGGAGTAGATGTCCCCAATGCATCAGTTATTTTAATAGAAAATGCAAATTTTTTTGGATTATCTCAATTACATCAATTAAGAGGAAGAGTAGGAAGAGGAATTCATCAAAGTTATTGTATTCTTATTACTGATCAAAAAATAAGTATAGAAGGTCTTTTTAGAATCAAAAAAATGTGTGAAACAAATGAAGGGTTAGAAATAGCAAAAGAAGATCTAAAATTGCGTGGAGGAGGTGATTTGATAGGAACTCAACAAAGCGGAAAAAATTACTTTCGTATTGTAAATCTTATAAAAGATTATAAATTGATAAAAGATGTATTTCCAATTGCTCAAAATTTTTTTCACAAAAATCCTGATTTTTTAAAAAACACAAAAAATATTTTTTATAAATATTATAAAATGAATGGAAAATTCAAAAAATAAAAAATTTTTTTATGTCTCTAAATAGTTTTCAACGGAAAATTATAGAAACCATCAATGGACCTATACTCGTTCTTGCTGGGGCAGGATCGGGAAAAACTCGTGTAATTACATATCGCATTGTTCATATGATTCAAAATATAGGAATCAGTCCTTCTAATATATTGGCTTTAACTTTCACTAAAAAATCTGCTAAAGAAATGAAGGATAGAATTTCTAATATGATGGATCAAAAAAATCTGGATCAAATCACATTGGGAACTTTTCATTCTGTATTTTCTATTCTTTTGAGAAAAGAATCTCATTGGTTAGGATACAAACCAAATTACACTATTTATGATCAAAGAGATTCAGAAAATGTAATAAAAAAAATATTAGAGGATATTAATTTGGATATTTCTTTGTCTCCTAAAGAAATAATAAGAATCATATCTGAATACAAAAATAACTTATACATCAATAAAAAAAATAATAGAGAATCAGAATGTTTAGCGAAAATATATAAATCTTACGTCAAACGTTGTTTACAAGCAGAAGCATTAGATTTTGATGATATTTTGTTACATACCAATCACTTATTCTCTTATTTTCCAAATGTTCTACGAAAATATCAAGATAAATTTAAATACATATTAATTGATGAATATCAAGACACTAATTTATCTCAAAATACAATCATAAAAAGTTTAGCTTCTCAGCACAAAAACCTTTTTGTAGTAGGAGATGACGCTCAAAGTATTTATGCTTTTCGTGGTGCAAATATTTTGAATATTTTAAATTTTCATCTTGATTATGAGAATGCTAAAATTTTTCGTTTAGAGCAAAATTATCGTTCTACTCATCACATAGTTCAAGCTTCTAATAACATTATTTCTTTCAACAAGAATCAAATTTTAAAAAAAATATGGACAAACAATGAAAAAGGAGAAAAAGTAAAAATATATTGTGCTTTTTCCGAAAAAGAAGAAGCACAATATATTGCTTCTTCTATTCTTTCAATCAAAGAAAAAACAAAATATCATTATAAAAACATCGTTATTCTTTATAGAGCAAATATTCAATCGAATATTATAGAATACGCACTGAAAGAAAAAAATATACCTTATAAGATCTATGGATCCATTTCATTTGAAAAACGAAAAGAAATCAGAGATTTATTGGCTTATTTGAGGATCATTACTAATTCAAATGATGAAGAGTCTTTATTACGTATTCTTAAAAAGATAAATAAAAAAACTATTAAAACTATATTAGACTTATCTAAAAAGATAAAAATAAAAATTTACAAAATAATAAAAAATATAGAAAACTATCAATATGTATTGAATATAAACAAAAAAACAAAAAATAAACTTAATAATTTAATTCTTACAATAGAAAAGTTACGAAAAATAGAGAAGAAAGATGCATATACAATAGCAAAAGAGATTGTGGATTTTTTATTATCAGAAGATCCGAAAAATTACAATAGAAAAGATTTCCAATCTATACTTAACAATATATTTTTTTACGTTAACGAACAGAAAAAATTAAAAGGAGATATCAGCTTATCTGGATTTTTACAATATTTTTATTTGGATCTTGATGAAGATATGAATGATGAAGAAAATAAGGTTTCATTAATGACGGTTCATTTATCTAAAGGATTGGAATTTTCTATTGTTTTTATTGCAGGATTAGAAGAAAATCTATTCCCTTCAAAATCCAGTTTTTTAGACAACCAAAAAATAGAAGAAGAACGTCGTTTATTCTATGTCGCTTTAACTAGAGCTCGAAAAAAAGCTGTGCTTACTTATGCAAAGTATAGATTTTTATGGGGAGAAAGAAAAAAGAATATTCCTAGTCGTTTTATTAACGAATTGGATAAAAATTTTATTGATATAGAAAATCAGAATTCTATATCTTCAGAAAAAAAAGAAAAAAATACTCCATTGAATCACAAACATTATGAAGAAATGGATTTCAAAATAGGAGTCAAAGTTTTTCACAAAAATTTTGGAATTGGTATAATTTTAGAATTACAAAATGAAAATAAAATAGCTCTAATTAAATTTAGAAAATCAGGAAAAAAAAGAATACTACTCAAATTAGCATTAGATAAGCTAATTGTTTATTCATAACGATATTGTATGGATGATTCAAAAAAAATTAAACTGAATCTTAATTTACAGAAAATAATTTGTTTTGTAGCTATTGTTTTCTTTTTGATCAAATTAATTACTTGGTATATAACTTCTTCTCTTTCCATATTTAGTGACGCAATGGAAAGCTTAATCAATATAATTAGTGGATTTATTGGATTATGTAGTCTTTATATATCTTCTTTACCTAAAGATCAAAATCATCCATATGGTCATGGAAAAATAGAATTTATATCAACTGCGATAGAAGGTGTATTAATTTTTATTGTAGGGATAACAATTTTTATAAACACTTTTATACGTGTTAAACATCATATGCATGGAGTTTTTTTATCTAGATTAAATTATGGAGTGATTTTAATGTCTTTTACTGCTATTATTAACTATTTATTAGGATTTTTAGCATGTAAAATAGGACATAAAAATGGAGCTTTAACATTGGTAGCCAGTGGAAAACATCTTCAAATAGATACCTATTCTACTTTTGGTATTGTTGTAGGACTAATTTTATTAAATATCACTAAATGGATATGGATAGATCCTATTATTTCTATAATTTTTTCATCTGTAATTTTGTATACTGGATTAAAATTATTAAGGAATGCTACAGCTGGAATTATGGATGAATCCGATAAAAAACTTCTAAAAAAGTTATCTTTCTATCTCAATGAAAAAAGGGATGTTCATTGGATTGATCTTCATCATTTAAAAGTTATTAAATATGGGAGTGCTTTGCATGTTGATTGTCATCTAACCGTTCCATGGTTCTTTAATATAAAAGAGGCGAATCAAGAAGTCAATAAATTGACTCAATTAACTAAAAATGAATTCGGATCTAAAGTAGAATTATCTGTTCATGTAGAAGCATGTTCTAATAATCATTGTATATTTTGTTTTAATCATTCATGTCAAGTAAGACAAAATTTTTTTCAAAAAAAAATTCTTTGGACTTTAGATAAAACATCATATTATAATAATAATGACAAGACTAAATCTTATTAGATCTATAAACATAAATAAATAATATGGAATATAACACTAATCGTTTCAAATTGGTGATACCAGAATATGGTAGAAACATTCATAAAATGATAGACTATGCAATCAAAATAAAAGATAGAAAAAAAAGAAATCGTTGTGCATGGAGTATTATAAAATTAATGACAGATTCTACTCATCCTAAGTTCAACAAATCAATTCCTTATTTTCAACATAAATTGTGGAATCAATTATTTATTATGTCTAATTATCAATTAGATATAGACCCTCCTTTTCCTAAACCAAGTCCAGAAAAAATAAAAATTTTATCTTATAAAAGAGTAGTCTATCCTGAATATTTAACTAATTTTAGATATTATGGAAAAATAATTAGAAACATGATACATGTAGCAATTCATTGTAAAAATAGACAAAAAAAAGAAGGATTGTTTTATGCAATAGCTAATACAATGAAGAAAAATTATTTGAGATGGAATAAAAATATAGTAGAAGATGATATAATATTTAAAGATTTAAAAGAACTTTCTAAAGGAAAAATATGTTTAATGAATACAGATCCATTGCTGCAATGTTCTCATATTTTGAAGTCTAAAAGAAAAAAAACATTAAAAAAACAAAAAGAAAAAGTTGTATAATAATGGGAACTTTTAAAATTAAAGGAGGATTCCCTTTAAAAGGAGAAATAAAACCACAAGGAGCTAAGAATGAGTCTTTACAGGTTTTATGTGCTGTATTACTAACTCAAGATAAATTAAGAATAAAAAATATTCCAGAAATAGGGGATGTAAAGTGTTTAATGCAAATTCTTAAAGATTTAGGAGTTTTAATCAAGAGAAATGATATTGGAGATTATACTTTTCAAGCAAAAAACATCAATATTGAATATTTAAACACAAAAAAATTTCGTGAATACGGAAAATCAATTAGAGGTTCCATTATGATAGCAGGACCTTTACTTGCTAGATTTGGTAAAGTTTGTATTCCAATTCCTGGAGGAGATAGAATAGGAAGACGACGTTTGGATCCTCATTTAACAGGATTAAAATCATTAGGTAGCCATATCTGTTATCATCATGAATACAAATACTTTAATTTGCATACAAACAATAGAATTTTGAACGGAAGTTATATTTTAATGGAAGAAGCTTCTGTGACTGGAACAGCTAATATTATAATGGCTGCAACTTTAGCTAAAGGGGAAACTACTATTTATAATGCTGCTTGTGAACCCTATATTCAGCAATTATGCAAATTGTTAAACAAAATGGGAGCTAAAATAACAGGAATAGGATCTAACTTGATTAATATAACCGGAGTGAAAGAATTAGGTGGATATTGTACACATACCATATTACCGGATATGGTAGAAATAGGGAGTTGGATAGGTTTAGCTGCTATTACTTGTTCTGAGATACGAATTAAAAATGTTAGTTGGAAAAATTTAGGAATCATTCCAAAAACATTCCAAAAAATGGGAATCAAATTAGAAAAAAAAAAAGATGATATTTATATCCCATCACAAAAATCTTATCGAATTAAAAAATTATTAAATAATGCGATATTAACAATATCTGATTCTCCATGGCCTGGTTTAACACCTGATTTATTAAGTATTTTGACTGTGGTAGCTACTCAAGCTAAAGGAAGTGTTTTAATTCATCAAAAAATGTTCGAAAGTAGATTATTTTTTGTAGATAAACTTATTGAAATGGGAGCGCAAATCATACTATGTGATCCTCATAGAGCAACTATTATTGGATTAAATCATCAATCTCATTTACGAGGATCCATACTAAACTCTCCAGATATAAGAGCAGGAATATCTCTCTTGATAGCTGCTCTTTCTGCTAAAGGAACTAGTCTTATTAAAAACATAGAACAAATAGATAGAGGATATGAAAATATAGATCAAAGATTACGAATTTTGGGTGCTAATATTTTAAGAATGGAATAAAAAAACGTTTTTTCTATTTTCTTTCCAATCATAGTAGAATTGATAGATTGATGAACAATCTATATCAGTTATTCTCATTTTTTTTGTGCTACTTTTTAAAGGGTCTCCCTTAACTGTTTTTTCAGTAATTTTTGATGCAAATAAGAAAAAAATGAAACAAAAACACAAAAAATCGTAATTTTAGAACATAAAAATCTGAATATACAACAATCAAAATCAATATCATTATTATAAAAATAATGCATAAAAATTTGATATTGTTTTTTGTTCATAAAATCACATAACTTTATGTGTCATATAATAAACAGATAAATGAAAAAGATCCGGAAAAAATAATAATGAAAAATTATGGCAAAATTTGAATATATAACTAAAGAAGGATTAAAAAAATTGCAAAAAGAAATAGAGAGACTAGAAAATATAGAACGTCCAAAAATATCGATGCAAATCGCAGAAGCAAGAGATAAAGGGGATCTTTCAGAAAATGCAGAATATGATGCAATAAAAGAAGCACAAGGATTTTTGGAAATGAATATAGCTAAGTTAAAAAAAAAACTATCCAACGCACGTATTATAGATGGGTCACAAATAAATAGAAGCAGAGTTTCTATTCTTTCTACAGTAAGAGTGAAGAATTTAACTTATGGAGGTGAACAAATATACACTTTAGTTCCAGAAGGAGAAGCTGATTTGAAATCAGGTAAGATTTCCATAAATACTCCTATATCCACAGGATTACTTGGTAAACAAGTAGGACAAATTGCTCATATTAAATTGCCTAATAAAATGATACTTGATTATGAAATTTTAGAAATAGCATTTAGTGAATAATAATATTTTTCATAAAATAATTAATAACGAAATTTCTGCTTACAAAGTAGCAGAAAATTCTGATCATTTAGCTTTTTTAGATCTTTATCCTATTAAAATAGGACATACTTTAGTAATTCCCAAAAAAAGCAATAGAGATAAAATTTTTTCTCTTTCTGAAAAAGAATTTATCTCTATTATGTTTTTCACGAGAAAAGTAGCTATCGGGATAGAAAAAATCATTCCTTGCAATCGTGTAGGTATATTTGTTATGGGATTCGAAATTCCTCATGTACACATTCATCTCATTCCTATGGATCAAGAAAGCGATAGTAATTTTTCTAAAAAAAGAATGATTTTATCTGAAAAAAAATTTCAAATTTTGTCCGAAAAAATAAAAAAATCTATTAAAATATAATTTAATCAATGATTCCAATGAAATAAAATTTTTAAACCTTTTATTGTATGTAATTTATCTTTAAGATGAATTTTTTTTGTTAAAGGTGTATAGATATGGGAAAGACCTCCAGTTGCAATTACAAAACAATTTGTTCTCAATTCTTTATTGACTCTATCAATCAATCCTTCAACCATACCTAAGTACCCATAAATAATTCCACTTTGAATACATGTTTCTGTATGCTGTCCTAATATGCTAGGAGGTTTCTTTAATTCTATCTGTGATAATTGAGCAGTGTTTCCAATTAATGCTGTTAAAGAACTATTTACTCCCGGAGCAATAATAACACCTTGAAGGTTTCCATATTTATCAATACAAGTCAAACTTAATGCAGTTCCAAAATCTACTACTAAAGTAGTATTCTTATTATTATATAATGTATATGCAGCTATAGCATTGGCATATAAATCTGTTCCTAATTGATGAGAATAATGTTTTATAGGAGAATCTGAATATCTATCTACTATTAGAGATTTTATTTTATGTATTTCATATAAAGATTGTTCTACAATATTTGTAAGTGGAGGGACTACTGATCCTATTACAATATTTTGTATTAATTTAGAGGAAATCCCATACTGTTGATATATATTCCTAAATAACAAAATATATTCATCTAATGATCTATGTGGATTACTATTAATAATCCACGAACAATTACATTTTAAATTAAAATTATTATTAAATAGTCCAAAACGAAGACTGGAATTTCCAATATTTATTGTTAACAACATGATTCATTTCATTTTTGAATAATAAAAATGTATTTTGAATCAGAAAATTTTTTTTTCATAATTTTTTATAAAAAAATATTGTATTTAATTTTCATAGTTTTTCTCATATGATCATAGATAATATCTACAAAAAAATAAATTTAAAAATAGAAGGAAAAGGACTACCAATCGTTCTATTACATGGATTTATGGAAAGTTTAGAAATATGGAATTATATATATTCCGACATTTCTAATAAATATAAAGTTCTTTCAATTGATTTACCTGGTCATGGAAAAAGTTTTTCTACATTAAATCATGATACCATTTTTACTATGGAAAAATCTGCAGAAATTGTGAAAAAAATTTTAGAAAAAGAGAATATACAAAAAGCAGTTTTTGTTGGTCATTCTATGGGAGGATACATTGCTTTAGCTTTGGCAGAAAAATATCCAGAAATTTTTTTGGGGTTGTGTTTGCTTCATTCTACAGCAGAATCAGATTCTGATGATAAAAAGAAAATCCGTATGCAATCTATACGGTTAGCAGTCAATAATTATACCATGCTTGTAGACACAAGTATAAATAAATTATTTAATCTTAAAGAATTCTCTTTTTTACAAGAAAAAATTTTTTTTGTAAAAAAAATAGCTTTATCCACTTCTGTGGATAGTGTGATTTCTTTTTTAAAAGGAATGGAAATTCGTAAAGATAGAAGATTTTTACTAAAAGAAACTAGTTTTCCAAAATTACATATAATTGGTTTATACGATTTAATTCTTGATCCAAAAAAAATTCGTGAAGAAGCTAAAAATGGAAATAAAACTAATTCTTTTATTGAAATTCCTACAGGTCATATGGGGCATATAGAAAAACCTAAAGAAATAACAAAAATATTAGAAAATTTTATGAATCATGTGATTCTCAAAAACTATCGGATTTGATAATTATGGATAAAAAAAAATTGCGGAAAAAATATTTTTTTTACAGACAGATCCTATCTCAAGGAGAAGTATTTGAGAAGAGTTATGAAATATTTTTTCTCCTGAAAAAAATATTTTTTATATGGGAAAAAAAATATTATCATATTTTTTTACCTATACGGGAATATAAAGAAGTGGATACATTTATTATTGTCAATTTTTTATTAAAAATAGGGAAAAATATAACTATTCCCTATTCTAATTTTCATCTAATTTCTATAGATAATTGTTTATTTGATAAAAACACTTTATTAAAAAAAAACAAATATGGAATTTTTGAACCTATTTATACACATAAATATATAGTTTCACCTTCTTTTATTGAAGTAATGTTTATCCCATTATTAATATTTGATTTAAGAGGTTATCGTATCGGTTATGGAAAAGGTTTTTATGACAGATTTATTCCTTTATGTAAAAAAAATGTTATTAAAATAGGTTTGAGTTTTTTTACTCCTATAAAGAAGATTATAGATATTCATAAAAACGATCTATCAATAGATATAGGAATCACTCCTGATCATATTTTTTTCTTTGATGAGATCAAGAAATAAATACTTTGAAAATATCCCAAATAATAATAAAAATCATAATTAAACTAATTATTACAAATCCAAAAATAGTACAACGTTCAAGAATATCTTCATTAACTTTCTTTCTTGTGATCATTTCTATCAAAATAAATAATATATAACCTCCATCTAATGATGGAATGGGAAATAAATTTATAAAAGCTAACCAAATGGACAAAGTAGCAGTTAAAGTCCAAAAAATATCCCAATTCCATTTAGAAGGAAATTCTTTTGCCATAGAAAAAAAACTTCCTATTTGTTTATAAGCTTTGGTTTCTATATGAAAAACATTTTTTAAAAAAAATATTTGGTTTTTTAAAACATCCAAAGATTTCATTATTCCATGAGGAATACTTTCAAAAAAAGAATAATTCATTTTTTCAAATGAAAAAATTTGATCCAAATCCATAAAATTTTTTAAGTAAATTCCCAAGATTCCTTTTGAATCTATAAAAATCTCTTTTTGAATCATTTTTCCATTTCTATTAATCGATATTACTATGTTCTCATTTCTATATTTTGATAACAAATCCTTTAATTGATCAGAAAAAAGAATGAATTCAGAATTTATAGCTAATATTTCATCATTATTTTTTAAACCATATTTTTCCGCCTCTGAATTTTTGATGACATGATTTATAATAGGAGGAACACGAGGTTTAATAAAGAAACTGATTTTTTTTCTGTCAAAAAGAAATCTTTTTTTATTGTTGTTGAGTGACAATTTTATAATCTTTCCCATACGATCTACAGTCACAGACTTTCCCAAAAGAATTTCTTTAGGAAGATCATTGAAATATGGAATATATTTTCCATTTACAAGTAAAATTTTATCTCCATTTTTGAATCCTATTTTTTCTCCTAAATAATCAACTTCTATCCCATATTTAACATTTTTTGTTGGAAGATATGTTTCTCCATATTTAAATAATAAACAAGTAAAAATAAAAATAGATAATAATATATTGGAAATAATTCCTCCAGAAATAATTAATAGCCTTTTTATTGCTGATTTTGAACGGAATTCCCAATTTTTTTCAGTCTCTTTTGAAGAACCATTTTTTTCATCTTTCATCATTCCAGATATTTTTACGTATCCTCCTAAAGGCAACCATCCAATTCCATAAATAGTGTGTCCAATCTTTTTTTTAAAAAGAGAAAACCAAGGATCAAAAAATAAAAAAAATTTTTCAACTCTTACTTTAAATATTTGAGCTAAAGTAAAATGACCTAATTCATGAATAACGACTAATATAGAAATGCTAAGCAGCAATTGTATAGATCTAACCAAAATAGATGTCATTTCCAAAACTTAAAAAAATAAAAGAGATAAATTTAAACCTTTATTTCATTTTTTTTCATTACTAAAAATTTATTTTCTATTTTTCTGATATAAAATATATAAATTTTGAATTTATCTAACCTTAAAAAAGGAGAAAAAGGAATTATCAAGGGATATAAAAACGAAGATTTTCCTATCAAATTATTAGAATTAGGGGTTTTACCTGGAGTAGAATTCGAAATACTTTTTGTTTCTATTTTTTATGATCCATTGTGTATAAGTTATAATCAGTCTTGTTTAGTATTACGTAGAAAAGAAGCAGAAAACATTATAATAGAACCTAAAATTTTAAAATGCAAAGAAGAATAATAAAATTAGCACTTATTGGAAATCCAAATGTAGGAAAAACTTCTTTGTTCAATAAATTGACTGGACTTAACCAAAAAGTAGGCAATTATTTAGGAGTCACAGTAGACAAAAAAATAGGATATTTCTATTATGAAAATGTATCCTATCAAATTATAGATCTTCCTGGAATTTATAGCATATATCCTTCATCTGAAGATGAAGAAGTAGTTAGCAAATTACTTAATAATATGGATCATTTGGATTATCCTGACAAAATTATGGTTGTAGCAGACTATTCTAATGTAAAAAAAAGTCTTCTTTTATTTAGACAAGTGCAAGATTTAGGATTTCCTGTTTTATTTATCCTAAATATGTTGGATGAAGCAAAAAAGAAGGGAATATCCATTGATATAGAAAAACTAAAAAAATTTCTCATAACAGAAATTGTTTTGATCAATGCAAGGGAAGGAATAGGATTGGAAAAGGTTAAAAAAGAAATCAAGAATCTAAATAAAAAAACAAAAAAATTGGATTTTTTCAATCCAGGATTACGTTATTCTATTGCTGTTAATGATGTAAAAAATAATTATAAAGTAAATACTTATAAAGCTTGGTATTATTTAGCTTATAATGGAAAATTTTTGAAAGAAGACTATTTATTAAATAAAATAAAAAAGAAACACAATATTATATCCAAAAGATTACAAATCAAGGAAACATTAGATAGATATGAAGAAATAGGAAAAATTTTTTCCGAAACAGTTTCCGAATTGGTATCAGATAAAGAAAAAAATTATTTAGAATTTTCAAAAAAGATAGATAATAATTTAATTCTTCATCCTTTTTGGGGTTATTTTATTTTTTTATTTCTTTTATTTTTTATTTTTCAATGTGTTTTTTTCTGGGCAGAAAAACCTAAAGAGGTTATAGAATTTTTTTTTTCTTTTATTCAAAAAAAACTAGAAAATATTTATCCAGGTCCTTTCAATAATTTTTTGTTGCAGGGGATATTGCCTGGAATTAGTACTATTATCACTTTTATTCCACAAATTTTTATTTTACTGTTTTTTATTCTTCTTATGGAAGAAAGTGGTTACATAAGCAGAGTAATCTTCTTAATGGATAGAATCATGCGACCCTTTGGATTAAATGGAAAAAGTGTTGTCCCTCTTATTTCTAGCATAGCTTGCGCTATTCCAGCTATCATGTCAGCTAGACATATTGAAAATCCAAGAGATCGTTTAATTACTATTTTAGCCACTCCTTTTATGACCTGTTCTGCTAGATTACCTGTTTATACTTTAATTATATCTCTTATTATACCAAATTACAGATGGTATTTCATTCAATTAAGAGGAGTTGTCCTTATGATTATGTATTTATTAGGAATTCTATCTGCTTTAGGTGTATCAATGATTTTACATCAATTTTTGAAAAAAAATTATCAAAGCCATCTGATTATGGAAATCCCTACTTACAAATTTCCTATATTTAGAAACATATTGATTACCTTATGGATTAATCTAAAATCATTTATCATCAATGCAGGAAAAATGATTTTATTGATCAATATATTAATCTGGGTTTTAGGAACTTTTGGTCCTTCAGAAAATTTTTCATATCAAAACTCAATCGTATTGAAATATATGCAAAAAAAAGAATTATCTCATTCATATCTAGGTTTGATCGGTAAAAAAATAGAACCTATAATTCATCCATTAGGATACGATTGGAAAATTGGAATAGGATTACTCTCATCTCTTGTAGCGAGGGAAGTTTTTGTTAGTACTATGGCTTCTGTCTATAAAATAGAAGAAAAAGGAAATTTCTTGAAAGAAAAAATGAAAAAAGAAGTATTTGACAGCACCAAGAAACCTATTTACAATTTAGAGACAGGAATTTCTTTACTATTATTTTATGCATTATCTATACAATGTATGAGTACTTTGTCTATAATAAAAAAAGAAACAAAATCTTGGAAATGGCCAATAGTACAATTTTTTTTTATGACTTCACTAGCTTATATTGCTTCATTTTTAACATATCAAATTTTAAAATAAAATGTGTCAATATCTAATAATAGGAATATTGTTTTTGTGTTCAATTGTTTTTTTAATCAAAAAATTACTGAATTTTTTTTTATACGAAAAAAATTTTTGCAAAAAAAAATGCAATTGTAAATTGTAGAAATTTTTATTATTTTTTTTTCATTTTTTCAATAGAATAATTAATGGAATTTTTAAATAAATCAGACAAAGATATACCAGCTATTTTCAATTGTTTTGGAAAAATACTTTCTTCCGAAAGACCTGGAACTGTATTGATTTCTAAAAAAAAAGGTTTCCCATTTACAATGATATACTCTGCCCTAGAGATTCCTGATAGATTTAAATAATTATATACTTTCTTTGCAACTTTTTGTATTCTATTTTTAATTTTTTGAGAAAATTTTGCTGGTGTTATTTCTTGAGATTTTCCAGAATATTTGGATTCAAAATCAAAAAAATCATTTTGACTAATTATTTCTGTTATAGGTAAAACCAAAATTTCATTTTTGAATGAAAAAACTCCTACTGATACCTCCCTTCCTTCAAGAAAGGATTCAATAATAATTTCTTCATCCTCTTTAAAAGCTTTTTTGACTGCATTGAATAAATCTTTTTTTTCATAAACTTTACTGATTCCTAAACTAGATCCAGATCGATTAGGTTTAACAAAACAAGGAAGACCTACTTTTTTCAAAATTTTTTCCTCGCAGAAAATTTGATTTCTATTTAAAAAAATAGATACGGCAGTATTAATCCCAAAATGTTTCAATAAAGTTAAACAATACATCTTGTTGAAAGTCATATTTGCATGATTAAAATTACATCCTGTATAGGGAATATTTAATAATTCAAAATAGGCTTGTAATATCCCGTCTTCTCCTGGAGTTCCATGAATAGCATTAAAAACACAATCAAACTGGATACGACTTATTCCTACATTGATGGAAAAATCACACTTGTCAATAGGATATTCTTTGTCATTTTCATCTTTCATAAACCATTTCTCTTTGAAAATATACACTTTATAAGGTTCAAATTCTTTCCTGCACAAATTTTCATAAACTACTTTTCCGCTTTCTAGTGAAATTGCAGACTCTTTTGTATATCCACCCATAATCACAGCAATTTTTTTCATGATTTATTTTTATTAATGTAGAAATGATTCTTTATATTTAAAGAAATATTTTTTCATGAATTATTCAAAGTATTTTGTAATATTCATCATAAATTTATTAATTTCCATATTTTTTTTATACAATATCACTCAACTTGCATTAAAATGGGTTGATATTTACACAAAACATGGATCTTATGTTATAGTCCCAAATTTGCGTTATTTGACTTTATCTCAATCTATATCTATTTTAAAAAAGTTAGGGTTAAAATATGATATAGATACATCACATTATGATCCAAACTTGAAAAAAAATCAAATTATTTCTTTTTCCCCAGAAGCTGGAGGTTATGTAAAAGAAGGAAGACATATATACCTAAAAGTAAATTATCAATCGCAAAATACTACTTTTCTCCCCAATATTATAAATAAAAATAAATTCATTGCTATGAAATTGCTTCATGCTAATCATATTCCCGTTAAAGAAATTAGGTTTATTAATGATTTGACTAAAGATACAGTTTTAAAGGTTTTTTATAAGAACAAATCAATTCAATCTGGATACAGATTCCCTTACATTCAAGAAGGAATTACTTTGATAATTGGAAAAGGATATGAAAAAAATAATTTAGTGGTTCCAAATGTTATTGGAATGTCATTGCATACTGCAACTTTGACTTTAAAAAAAAAATTATTTCGTGTTATTAATTTTTACTATGATCATCCAATAATAGATCCTGATAGAAATGCAAAAGTATATCGTCAAAACCCTTCTCCTGGAGAAATTCAGGATAAAAATAAATCTATTGAACTTTGGTTAACTTCAAAAGAATTATTGGACAACTTAATAAAAATAGAAGAAAAAGATATTGATCAAAAAATAGAAGAAAAAGATATTGATCAAAAAATAGAAGAAAAAGATATGATACCTACGAATTAAATGAACAGTTATACATATAAAATTAAAATTTTTATAGACAAAAACCAAAAAGAAATTCGCATTGACAAATTTTTAAAAAATTATATACAAAATATCAGCAGAAATCAAATTCAAAATTTGACAATTTCAGGAAAAGTTTTAGTGAACAGAAACATTATAAAGAAAAATTATAAAATAAAGCCTTTAGATTTTGTTGAAATAGAAATTTATAAACCTTCTGTTATAGATTATTTAGAATATAAAAATATTACTGAAGAAAAAATAAATCTAGATATTATTCATGAAGATGAAGATGTTATTGTAGTTAATAAGCCTGCAGGAATGGTGGTACATCCTGGGTTTGGAAACGAAACAGGAACATTAATTCATGGAATTAAATATCATTTAATAAATTCAAATTTTAATGAATTAAACCTCTATAGATGTGGATTAGTTCATAGATTGGATAAAGATACATCAGGTTTATTGGTTTTAGCTAAAAATGAATATTCTCAAAAACATTTATTTCAACAATTCTATTCTAGAACGATTCAAAGAAAATACATAGCTTTAATATGGGGTAATTTAATTGAAGAAAAAGGAACCATAACTGGTTTTATTGGAAGAGATCCTAGAAATAGAAAAAAAATGAAAATTTTTAAACAAAATCAAGAAATTAATAGAGGAAAGTTTTCTATTACACATTACAAAGTATTAGAAAGATTTAAACATTTAACATATGTATCTTGCTATATAAAAACAGGAAAAACACATCAAATAAGAGCTCATTTCAAACATTTAGGACATCCATTATTTCATGATTCAATTTATGGAGGAAATAGAATTTTTATGAAAAAAAAATGCTCGAATCAAAATATAGAATTTATGAAAAATTGTTTAAAAATTTTGCAAAGACAAGCATTGCATGCTATTTCTCTTTCTTTTATCCATCCTAAAAATGGAAAATGTTATTTTTATTGTCCAATTCCTGAAGATTTTAAAACTGTTTTGAACAATTGTAGAAGTTATCACAATAAAGTACCACGTAAAAGAATATAAGACATAGAAAAATATATAATTAATCCAATCACATCGACTAATGTAGCAACAAAAGGAACAGAAGAACTAGCGGGATCTCCTCTAAACTTTTTAATTATAAAGGGTAACATAGAACCGCTTAACGTTCCCCATAAAACGACTCCAATCAAAGATAAAAAAACAGTTAATCCAACTAATATCCAATGAGGCCCATAATTAAATAAATTGATCTTATGCCAAGCTATCACACGGATAAAACCAGTTAATCCTAAAATACTACCTAAAAAAAAACCACAAATGATTTCTCTTCGCATGACTATCCACCAATCTTTTATTTTAACCTCTCCCAAAGCCATTGCTTGAATAATTAAACTTGCAGCTTGAGCCCCACTATTTCCTCCACTTGAAACAACCAAAGGAATAAACAAAGCAAGAACCACTGCTTTTTCGATAAAACTTGAAAATTCTTGCATGACTGTTGTTGTTAACATTTCTCCTATAAACAACAAGATTAACCATCCGGCTCTTTTTTTAATTAATCGATATAAAGGTTCATTAAGATAAGATTGATTTAATGCTTCCATTCCTCCTATTTTTTGAAGATATTCTCTATAATTTTCATTTAAAATCAATAAAATATCGGACACAGTTACTATTCCTAATAAAAAATTCTGATCATCAATAACTGGAAGTGATACTCTGTTATTCAGAGAAAATATTTTAGAAGCTTCTTCTTCTGTATCTTTCAGATTCAAAGCATAAGTATATTGATTATCCATTAAATCGGATACTTTTGTATTTGGATCTACTAGTAAAAAGTCTCTGATTTTTATATCATCTACTAATTTTCCTTTTTGATCAACTATATATACAATTTCTATCATATCTCTATTTTTCACCTCTTTACGTAGAGAATCCAAAATTTCTTGCACTCTACAAGTTTTTTGAACCGAAAGATAATATGGAATCATCAAACAACCTATGCTATTTTCTGGATATCCCAATGATACTAACGTTTTTATTTTCTCTTCTGGATTTAAATATTTGATTAAATCTTTTAATAGATTTTTAGGAATCTTTTCTAAAAAAGAAAAACGATCCTCTACTGACAAATTATTTAAAAGCTCCATCTTTTTAATTGAAGGAAACTCTTCTATAATTTTTTTTTTTATAGAAAAATCCAATCCATTAAAAACAGAAATGGCTTTGCATAATTTTAACAAATTAAATATTTTGATAACATCATTTGGATGATGATGAATAATTTTTATTAATCTGCTAATAGTTTGATTATTTAGAAATTTTTCATCGTTTATCAAATAATCTTGATGATCATTAAACATTTTTTTCTTTTTTTGTAGAGACTTTTTTTGAATATTTATATGATGGATTCATTTCAGCAGTATAAAAGTTAAAATTACGTAATCAATTTTTGTATAAAAAAAGTTTAAAATAAAAATGGAATATAATTTTAGAGAAATAGAAAAACGTTGGCAAATATACTGGAAAAAACATAATGTTTTTCATACTAAAGAAAACGAAAAACAGAAATACTATATTCTAAATATGTTTCCTTATCCTTCTGGAGCAGGACTTCATGTAGGACATTGTTTAGGCTATATCGCATCAGATATTTATGCCAGATATAAACGTGCAGAAGGATATAACGTTTTAAACCCTATAGGATTTGATTCTTTTGGGTTACCAGCAGAACAATATGCGATTCAAACAGGTAAACATCCTTATGATACCACTCGTCAAAATTCACAAAAGTATAAAAATCAAATGAATAAAATAGGTCTTTCTTTTGACTGGAATCGTGAATTATACACTAGCAATCCAAATTATTATCGTTGGACTCAATGGATGTTTATTCAAATATTTAATTCTTGGTACGACAAAAACTGTGAAAAAGCCAAACCTATAGATCTTTTAATTGAAGAATTTAATAAAAATGGAAATAATTTTATCAATGCAAGTACTTCTTACAATTATAAATTTAATTCAAAAACATGGAATGAACTAAGTTTTACTGAAAAAGAATCTATTCTTTTAGATTATCGTTTAGCTTTTTTATGCAACAATATAGTGAATTGGTGTCCAGACTTAGGCACTGTTTTGGCTAATGATGAAATCAAAAATGGAAAAAGTCAAAGAGGGGGATATCCAGTCTATAAAAAAAAAATGTTACAATGGCACATAAGAATTAGCGCATATGCAGAAAGACTCATAACAGGATTAAATTTGATTGATTGTTCTCAATCCCTAAAAAAATTGCAATTTAACTGGATAGGAAAATCAATGGGAGTTTCTCTTTCATTAAATATTACGCATCCCATGAATAATATCAAAAAAATTAAATTATTTATTTCTCGTCCAGAAATGATATTTGGAATAACTTTTGTTGTCTTATCTCCAGATCATCCACTTGCAGATCAAATAAGTATTCATTTCCATAAAAAAAGTGTTTTAACATATCTTATGCAAGAATTTTCTATTGATGAAAATCGAAAAAATATTTCTGGTGTTTTTACAGGAAATTATGTTTTTCATCCTTTCATTAAAAAAAAACAAATTCCTATTTATATTAGTAGCTCTTTTCCTGTAGAAAATCATACAAAATCCATGATAGGAATTCCTGGATATGAAGAAATAAGTAAAAAATTTGCTCAAAAGTTTGGATTAGAAATTATTCAAATTTGTGAAAAAAAAAACATCAATAAAAATGAGGATATATGTATTAATTCTGATTTTTTAAATGGATTAAATAGCAAAGAGGCAAGAGAAAAAATAATAGAAATATTAGTGAAACAAAAAATAGGAAAGAAAAATACAAGTTACAAAATACGTGATGCTATTTTTTCTAGACAAAGATATTGGGGAGAGCCAATTCCTATTTATTTTAAAAATAGAATTCCAAAAACAATTCCTATAGATCAATTACCTATTCTTCTTCCGAAAATAGATAATTATCATCCTAAGGATGGAAAATCTTCATTAATTAGAGCAAAAAATTGGGCTTGGGATGAAATAAATATGAAAATTGTTCCAAATACCCTTATTGATTATAAACATGTGTTTCCTATAGAAACCAGCACAATGCCAAGTTGGGCCGGATCTAGTTGGTATTTTCTTAGATATATGGATGTTAACAATCATCAATTTTTTCTTGATAAAAGAAAAGAAAATTATTGGAAGAATGTTGATTTATATATTGGAGGATCTGAACATAGTACTGGACATTTAATTTATGCAAGATTTTGGCACAAATTTTTGAAAGATAGAGGATGGATTAAAACTGAAGAACCCTTTAAAAAAATATTAAATCAAGGAATGATTCTCAGTTATTCTGCTTCTATACTAAAGATTATAGGGGAAAATACCTTTGTATCTTATGGACTAAGAAATCAAAAATACTATTCATTTCAAGAAATCTATGTAGATCTTTCCTTAATAAAAAAGAACAACGAATTGGATATAGAAAAATTTAAAAAAAACCGACCAGAATTTAGTTCTGCTATTTTTCTATTAGAAAGAGGAACTTTTTTTTGTAAAAGAAAATTGGAAAAAATGTCTAAATCCAAATATAATGTCATAAATCCTGATGATATCTATGAAAAATATGGATCAGATATATTTCGAATTTATGAAATGTTTTTAGGTCCTATTACTCAATCTAAACCTTGGGACGAAGAAAAAATAAATGGAATAAAAAATTTTATAAACAAATTATGGCGTTTATTTCATAAAAATGAAAATTTTAAAGTTAGCGAAGTCAATCCAACATTTAAAGAATTACAAATTTTACATCATACCATAAAAAAAATACAGGATAAAATGCAATCTTTTTCTTTGAATACATCTATTAGTTCATTTATGATTTTTGTGAATCAATTAACTATGTTAAAATGCAATAAAAGAAAAATATTAGAACCTTTAGTTCAATTAATAGCACCATTTGCTCCTCATATAGCTGAAGAATTATGGTATAAATTAGGGAAAAAAAAATCTATTATTCATTATCCAATTCCTGTTTTCAATTCAAAGTATCTAATAATAGATCAAATCACATATCCAATTATGTTTAATGGAAAATTGAAATTTATAGAAAAATTTGATTCTAATATTTCAATAAAAGAAATAAAAAATAAGATTTTAAATCACCCAAAAACAAAATCTTTTTTAAAAGAAAAAATTTTAAAAAAATTAATTATAGTACCAAAAAAAATAATAAATATTTTATATTATTGATACTTTTTAAACTTAAACAAGTTTTGTATTAAAATTTGTACATAAAACGTAGATTTGCATTCTATAATAGAACATTTGTTTTTGTTTTTTTTCATTTTATAGAAATGTGTAAAAATTTTTTTATGTCAAAAAACAACCAAAATAAAACTGGTAAATATAGTTTTTTTAATTGTATAGAAAAAAATTTTGATAAAGCCGCACAATTTCTTTCTATTGAAAAAGGTCTTTTAGAACAAATTAAAGCTTGTAATGCCGTATATCGCATGCATTTTCCTGTGAAAATAGGAAAAGAAATCAAAGTTATTGAAGCTTATAGAGTTCAACATTCTCATCATAAACTACCTTGTAAAGGAGGAATTAGATATAGCATAAAAGTTAATCAAGATGAAGTCATGACTTTGGCTGCTTTGATGAGCTACAAATGCGCTATAGTTGACGTTCCTTTTGGAGGTGCTAAAGGCGGTATTAAGATTGATCCACAAACTATATCAGAAGAAGATATAGAAAAAATAACTCGTCGTTATACTTCTGAATTAATTAAGAAAAATTTTATTGGTCCAGGAATAGATGTCCCTGCTCCTGATTATGGAACTGGAGAAAGAGAAATGAGTTGGATTTTTGATACATTTCTATCTATTCGTCCTGGAGATGTAGACGCATTAGCCTGTGTAACAGGAAAACCTGTATCTCAAGGAGGAGTTAGAGGAAGAAAAGAAGCAACAGGATTAGGTGTTTTTTATGGTATTAGAGAATTATGTAGTATGAAAGAAGATATGCTATCTGTAGGTCTTGATGTTGGATTGGTTGGAAAAAAAATTATAATACAAGGGTTAGGAAATGTTGGTTATCATGCTGCTACTTTTTTTCATGAAGCAGGAGCAATTATTGTGGCTTTAGCAGAAAGAGAAGGAGCCATTTATAATCAAAAAGGATTGAATGTTTCCAAAGTTATTCTCCATTTGAAAAATACTGGATCTATATTAAATTTTCCAGAAGCAAAAAATATCGAAAATACAGAAAATGCTTTAGAATTAGAATGTGATATTTTAATTCCTGCAGCATTAGAAAATGTAATCCATAAAAATAATGCGAATCGTATTAAAGCTAAAATTATTGGAGAAGCGGCAAATGGACCTATTACTCCAGAAGCTGATGAAATACTGGAAAAAAAAGGTGTCATTATAGTTCCTGACATTTATTTAAATGCAGGAGGAGTTACTGTTTCCTATTTTGAATGGATAAAAAATTTAAGCCACGTACGTTATGGACGCATGGAAAAAAAATTTAGCGAAAATATGAATGCAGAATTACTACAAGTAATTGAAAATATTTGCAAAAAAAAAATTTCAATAAAAGAGAAAAAAATTATATTGAGAGGACCAAGGGAAATAGACTTAGTGCGTAGTGGGTTAGAAGATACAATGATTAGTGGGTTCCACAAAATTAGTGATCTGAAAAAATCATCAAAAATAGAAAATATGCGAACTGCAGCATTTGTACTTGCTATAAATAAAATTGTAGATTCTTATGAAAAATTAGGAATTTTTCCATAACATCTTTTTCATGATTTCTGAAAAAAATGCTAAAAAATATATTTTTGAATAAATATTTTTTTCATGAAGTACAAAAGATCATTATTGAAATTAAGCGGAGAAGCTCTGATGGGAAATAACGAATTCGGACTTCATTCTACTCGTCTTCAACAATATGCTGAAGAAGTTAAAAAAGTGGTAGATATGGGAGCTCAAGTAGCTATAGTAATTGGAGGAGGAAATATATTTAGAGGTTTTTCTAGAATAAAGGAAAAGATTATAAATCGTATAGAAGGAGATTACATGGGCATGTTAGCCACCGTTATCAACGGAATCGCTTTTCAATCGTATTTAGAAAATGTAGGAATATGTGCTTATATTCAAACAGCTATTAGAATGGATCAAATAGCAGAACCTTTTGGGAAAGATAGAGCTATTCATCATCTTGAAAAAGGAAGAGTAGTAATATTTGTAGCAGGATTAGGAAATCCTTATTTTACTACAGATACAGCTGCTGTTTTACGAGCCATAGAAATCAAAGCTGATGTATTATTAAAAGGAACTAGAGTGGATGGAATTTATACCAAGGATCCGGAAAAAGATAAA
Organism: Blattabacterium cuenoti; assembly: GCF_014251575.1. Lineage (NCBI taxonomy): Bacteria > Pseudomonadati > Bacteroidota > Flavobacteriia > Flavobacteriales > Blattabacteriaceae > Blattabacterium > Blattabacterium cuenoti. The sequence continues at coordinate 528,711 of NZ_CP059191.1, forward strand.
TATGCTAAAAAACTTAAAAATATATCCTTTGATATGGTATATCAAATGGGGATAAAAGTAATGGATCAAACTGCTTTTATTTTGGGAAATGAAAACAATTTACCGATTATTATTTTTGATATCAACAGAAAAGGGAATTTTCAAAAATTAATTTCTGGAGAAGAAATAGGAACTCTAGTTTCCAAAAAAAAATAAAAATTATGGATGAATTAAACGATATTTTTTTTTCTTGTAAAAAAGATATGGAAAAAATTGTTAAACAACTAAAGGAAGAAATTCATCGTATTCGATTAGGTAGCAAATCTATAGTTTCTCTTTTGGAAAAAATAAAAATAAAGTGTTATGGAAGTACTTTCCTGCTTATAGAAGTAGCAAATATTACTATTGTAGACAACATGAATATTACTATTCATCCTTGGGATCGTTCTACTGTTACACATATAGATAAAGCTATAATAGATGCTAATCTGGGTTTTATGCCAACTAATAAAGGAGAATCCATTCATATACATTTACCCATTATTACAGAAGAAGGAAGAAAAAATTTTCTGAAAAAAATCAAATTACAAACAGAAAATGCAAAAGTACTCATAAGAAATGTAAGAAAAAAAAATAATCAAAATATAAGAAAATTAAAAATATCCGAAGATTTTTCTAAATCAGGAGAAAACCGTATACAAAAAATAACAAGTGAATATATACAAAAAATAGAAGATTTCTTCCTTTATAAAGAAAAAGAAATACTGAGAATATAATGATAAAAAAATATTCAATTAAAGAATTATTAAATAAAGGAAAATTTTTTCTAAACAAAAAAGTATTGGTTGAAGGATGGATTCGTTCTTTTCGTTATTCTATTTTTATCACTTTAAATGATGGATCTACAATTAGGAATCTGCAAATTATTTTATCCGAAAAATTTAGAAAGGAAATTACAAAAAAAATAACAATTGGAACTTCAATTCAAGTTATAGGAATTGTAACAGAAAGTATAGGAAAAAAACAATGTATAGAACTGCAGTCTTTAGAAATTAATATATATGGATCTGTACCTTCGTCTACTCTTCAAAAATCTATTTTGCAACCTAAAAAACATAGTTTTGAAAAACTTCGTCAACAGGCTCATTTACGTTTTCAAACAAATATTTTCAGCTGTATCATGCGAATTCGTCATCATATGGCTTTTTGTATACATCAATATTTCCATGAAAAAGGATTTTTTTACCTTCATTCTCCAATAATTACTACTTCAAATTGTGAAGGAAGTGGGAAAATGTTTCAAATTACTACTATGGATTTAAAAGAGAATCCAATAGATTATAAAAAAGATTTTTTTAAATGTAAAACTTATTTAAGTGTATCCGGACAACTAGAAGCGGAAACAGCCGTTTTGGGATTAGGAAAAGTATATACATTTGGACCTGTATTTCGTGCAGAAAATTCCAATACTTCACGGCATTTATCCGAATTTTGGATGATAGAACCAGAAATTGCTTTTTATCATCTAGAAGAAAATATGAATTTAGCTGAAGATTTTTTAAAATTTATTATCAGATACATTCTTGATAAGAATATGGAAGATTTATCATTTTTAAATGAACACTTAAAAAAATGGGAAAAAAAGGATAAAGAATACCTTTTAGAAAAATTAGAAATTGTACTAAAATTTCCATTTCAAAGAATCAGCTATACAGAAGCTATAAAAATTCTTCTTCAAGAAGAAAAAAAACAAAAGATAAAATTTTTTCATCCTGTTGTTTGGGGAATGGATTTACAATCTGAACATGAACAATATTTAGTCGATAAGTATTTTAAGATTCCTGTTATTGTGTTTGATTATCCTTCTTGTATCAAAGCTTTTTATATGCGTATAAATAATGATGGAAAAACAGTTAGAGCTATGGATATTTTATTTCCAGAAATAGGAGAGATTATTGGTGGGTCTCAAAGAGAAGAACGTTATGAAATTTTATTACAACGCATCAAAGATACAAATACGGATAAAAATAAACTTTGGTGGTATTTAGATACACGTCGTTTCGGTTCTGTTCCTCACAGTGGATTTGGGTTAGGTTTTGATCGTTTAGTTCAATTCATTACAGGAATGAATAATATTCGTGATGTTATTCCATTTCCAAGAACTCCAAATAATGCAGAGTTTTAAAACATATTTTTTTATGTTAAAACAGAAATTATCACAAAAAGGACAACACAAACTCTCTCCACAACAAATTAAACTCATGAAACTAGTTCAGCTATCTACTTTAGATTTTGAACAAAGAGTTAAACAAGAAATGGAAGAAAATCCTGCATTAGAAGAAGAAAATTTTTCTGATTTAGAAGAAGAAATTTCTGATTCTGAAAATGATTTTGATCTTACAGAAGATCAAAATCAATCCATAGATATTTCTGAAATTGATGAATATTTGAGTGATGATGAAATTGAAGATTTTAAAGTCAATCATCAAAATTATGGTGTAGAAAAACATATTCCTATTATTTCTGGAGTTTCTTTTCAAGAATATTTGAAAAATCAATTGCATACTTTTCGTTTGAACAAAGAAGATTTATTGATAGCAGATTTTGTATTAGGAAATATAGATGATGACGGTTATATAAGAAGAAAGATCACATCTATAGTAGATGATATTCTTTTAATACTTGGAATATCAGTTACTGCAGAAAAAGTAGAAAAACTAATTTTAAACTATATACAAAAATTAGATCCTGTGGGTGTAGGATCCAGAGATTTACAAGAATGTCTACTTATTCAATTGGAAAAAAAAAAAATAACTGAAGAGGTTCTTCTAGCCAAAAAAATTATCCAATATAATTTTGAATCTTTTGTAAAAAAACATTATCAAAAACTGCAAAAAAAGTTAGGAATCACAAAAAAAGATTTAAGGAAATCTATTTTTCAAATAGAAAAATTAAATCCAAAGCCAGGAAAAATTTATTCTGAAAATACCAAAAATTTAAATCATATCATTCCAGATTTTACTATTCGTATTTTAGACAATAAACTAGAGCTTTCTTTAAATCAAAGAAATATACCAGAAATAAAAGTATCATCTATATATTTAGATATGTTAAAATCTTATAAATCTTCAAAAGAAAAAAATCTGAAGAAAAATGAGGAAACCATTGTTTTTTTGAAACAAAAAATAGATTCAGCAAAATGGTTTGTAGATGCAATCAAAAAACGTCAAAATACGTTGATGTTAACAATGAATGCTATTATGGATTATCAAAAAGAATATTTTTTAACTGGAGATCAAATTAAAATAAAACCTATGATCTTAAAAAACATTTCACAAAAAATTGGTGTAGGAATTTCTACCGTTTCACGTGTAGCTAATAGCAAATACGTCAATACACCATACGGTACTTTTTTGATTAAAAGTTTTTTTTCTGAGAAAATGAAAAACAAAGAAGGAGAAGAAATTTCCTCTATTGAAATCAAAAAACTTTTAGTAGAATCCATAGCTCAGGAAAATAAAAAAAAACCTCTTACCGATGAAAAACTATCTAAAATTCTCAAAAAAAAAGGCTATTTAGTAGCTAGAAGGACTGTTGCTAAATATAGAGATCAAATGCATATTCCTGTTGCAAGAATGCGAAAGAATTTATGATTTTTTTATAATCACCGTTTTCCAATTGGATAATTCTTTTATAGATAAAATAGATAGTTCTCTACCATACCCAGATTTCTTGACTCCTCCAAAAGGGATACGAGGATCTGATTTAACAATATCATTAATAAAAACCATACCAGTATCTATTTTTTTGGATAATTTTTCAGCTTTTTCTAAATCTTTTGTCCAAATAGATGCTCCTAATCCGTAACATGTATTATTGACAATATCAGGAATTTCTTCCTCTCTAGAAAAAACAGAAACAATTCCTATTGGTCCAAAAATTTCTTCTTTTTTCACAATAAAATTATCTTTTTCTATTCTCAATAAAGAGGGAGAAAAAAAATTTCCATCTTTATTAGTTTCTAAACAGACTTTTCCTCCATTTAATATGATATTCTTATATTGCTGATATAATTTTTCAGATAAATCAGAACGGGATATATAACCAATTTTGGTCGATTCATTATATAAATCTCCTTTCTGATATTCTTTCATTTCTTGAATAACTATATCTATAAAATCATTTACTATAGATTTATCTACAATAAACCTTTTTGCAGAAATACATGTTTGTCCTGTATTATTTAATCTGGATTCTGTAGCTAACTTAGCCGTTTTTTTAATGTCTTCAACATCTTTCATGACTACAAAAGCATCATTTCCTCCCAACTCCAAAACAGATTTTTTGATATATTTTCCAGATAATGATCCTATAATGCTTCCAGATAAAGTACTTCCCGTAAATGTGACTCCTTGTATAACTATATTAGCTATAACTGATTCTATTTTAGAAATATCTATTAACAAAACTTGAAAAACTCCTTCAGGAAAACCTGATTTTATAAATATTTTTTCCAAAATCATAGAGCATCCTGCTGTATTCATAGCTGGTTTAATAAGAATTACATTTCCTAATAATAAATTAGGAATAGCAGATCTTATGGTTTGCCAAATAGGATAATTCCAAGGCATGATTCCTAATATAGGGCCTATAGATTCAAATCTTACATAAGATTTTTCATATTCAGTAGATATTTTTTGAAAAAAAATGGACTCTTTCAGTTGACAATAATATTTACACAAATTTATACTCTTATTCACTTCTAAACGAGACTGAGTAATAGGCTTTCCCATTTCTTGGGTAATTAGATAGGATGTAATATCTATAGTTTCTTGCATGCAAGAATATAATTTCGTTAAACATTTAACTTTAGAATCAAAGGGATAATTTTTCCACTTTTTGTATGCATGATGAGCTATAGATAATCTAGTTTTAATATCTTTTTCAGATAGAAAATAATAAGTTTTTAAAATGTTATTATCTACAGGATTAATAGTTTGAAACATTTCATTTTTTTTAAATTCGATCATTTGATCCAATAGAAATTTTGGAATTTAGAGCTATGGCATAAATTTTTATTTTTTTTAAAAATAAAAGCATGCCATTAGCTCTAATAGGGGATAAAAAAGTTTGAAATCCTATTTCATAAATAAAATTAGTGTTCGAATAAATAATTTCAAAGGGAAAAAGTCCTGAATAAACACGAATCATAAGAGACGCCATTCCTCTAGGTAATAAAGCATCCCCATCTGCATCGAAAAAAATACGTGAACCTTTCAATTTAGCATCCAACCAAATTTTTGATTGACAACCATGAATTAATTTTTCATCTGATCTAAATTCATCTGGTTGTTTGGGCAATTCTTTCCCCAAATCTATTAAATATTCATATTTTTCTTCCCAATTTTTTAGAATATGAAACTCTTTTTTTATTATTTCTTCTTTTTTATGCAAAGTCATTTCTAAATTTTTACACAAATATAGAAATATACTTAAATTAAGAAGATTGATTTGACAGTTTCATTCTGGCTATTTTTGCAGCTTTTGTCATATTTTTCAAGGACTTCAAGACTTCTTCCCATTTTCTAGTTTTTAAACCACAATCTGGATTCACCCAAATATTTTTGATTGGTAATTTTTTTGAAGCTTTTTTTATCAAATCAAAAATTTCTTCTACAGTAGGAATTCTAGGTGAATGAATATCATATACTCCTGGACCTATTTCATTAGGATAAGAAAAAATAGAAAATGCTTTCAACAATTCCATTCTGGATCTAGAAGTCTCCATAGTAATTACATCTGCATCCATATCTGCGATATGTTCTAATATATCGTTAAATTCACTGTAACACATATGTGTATGGATTTGGGTCTCATCTTTAACTCCACTTGAAGAAATACGAAAAGCCTGAATCGCCCAATCCAAATAAGAATTCCAATTCTTTTTTTTCAAAGGTAATCCTTCTCTAAGAGCAGGTTCATCAATTTGAATAATCTGAATTCCAGATTTTTCTAAAGAGAGAACTTCTTCTCTAATAGACCAAGCTATTTGATAAGCGGTATGAGAAAGTGGCTGATCATCCCTCACAAAAGACCATTGTAAGATAGTAACTGGTCCAGTTAACATCCCTTTCATTAATTTTTTGGTTTTAGATTGGGCAAAACATATCCAATCCACAGTCATGTCTCCAGTACGACTAACGTCTCCATAAATAATAGGAGGCTTTACGCACCTACTTCCATAACTTTGTACCCATCCATTTTCAGTAGAAAGTATTCCTTTAAGTTTATTTGAAAAATATTCTACCATATCCGTTCTCTCAAATTCACCATGAACCAAAACGTCTAAATCAATTTCTTCTTGTTTTTTGATAACATCTACAATAAAACATTGTGTTTTTTGATCATATTCCTTTTTGCTCAATTCTTTTTTACGAAATTTATTTCGCAAATTACGTATCTCTTTTGTTTGAGGAAAAGATCCTATAGTAGTAGTTGGAAACAAAGGAAGATTAAATTTTTCTTTTTGTTTTCTTTGTCGAATAGAAAAAGGACTTTTTCTTTGTTTATCTTGATTTTTTATTTTTTTTGCTCTTTCTTTTATTTTTTTATCATGAAAAATAATAGATTTTTTATATTTTTCCAGTGAAGAAATATTATTCAATAAAATATTTTTATTTCCTTTTATAATACATTCTAAATCATTTAATTCATTTATTTTTTGTCTTGCGAAAGACATTCTATTTTTTACATCTTCATGAATGAAGTGCTCATATTCTATATTTATAGGAACATGTAAAAGAGAACAATTAGGAGCAATCATAATGCGATTTTCTCCTATGGATTCTATTGTTTTTTCAATTTTCTTGATTGAATCCATATAATTATTTTTCCATATATTTCTTCCATCAATGATTCCTAAGGACAAAATCATTTTTGATTCTTTGACAAAATTTAGTATTCCTTCCAATTGTTCTGAGTCTTCCACTAAATCTATATGTAAAGCTTTTACAAAAAAGTCTCTAATAAGAAAAACATTTTCTGAAATTCCATCAAAGTAAGAGGTTAATAAAATATTGGATTTTGAACAAAGTTTAGATATTTCTTTATAAGCATATTGAAATGCTTCCTTTTCTTTTTCAGACATATCTAAAACTAAAATAGGTTCATCTAATTGAATCCAATCAGTTCCTTTATTTTTTAACTCATTGATAATTTTTGTATAAACAGGAACAATATTTTCAATTAAATCCATTCTATGAAAGGATTTATCCTTTTCTTTTCCTAAAAAAAGGTAGGATACTGGTCCTATTAATACAGGTTTTATTTTTTTGATTGATTTTAATAAATTTTTTGATTCTTCTAATTCATCAAAAATTTTCTTTGAAAAAATAGAAAATTTTTGATTTTTATCAAATTCTGGAACTATATAATGATAATTAGTGTTAAACCATTTAGTCATTTCCATAGCTTTTATATCCCATCCATTTTTTTGAAATCCCCTAGCCATAGAAAAATATAGATCAATATTGTTTTGAATAATTGACACAGAAAGATAAGACTCTGGAATAACTCCTAATAAAAAAGACATATCTAGAACGTGATCATAAAAACTAAAATCATTACATGGAATCAAATCTAAATTTGCCATTTCCTGCATTTTCCAATTTTCTTCCCTTATTTTTTTTCCAACTTCAAATAAAGTTTCCGAATCAATTTTTTTAGACCAATAAGCTTCACAAGCTTTTTTTAACTCTCTTTGTGTTCCTATACGAGGATAACCCAGGTTATGTTTCAGCATATTTTATTTATTTTATTTTTCCTTTCTCCATGGAATCCCATGTAAATTTTTTTAAAAAACTAAATATCCAACAATTGATACAAATATTCTAAAATTTTTTTGTCTAAAACAGAAAAATTAACCTTTCTCCTGCTCATCATAATTTCAGCTGTTTCACAAACCTGATGAAAAGGGATCTTTTTTCTGTTTTGTATTCCACCCAAAGAAAAAGAAGGAATATATCTAGGTGGAAATCCATATCCAAAAATACTAGTGCTAATTCCTACTATCGTAGCTGTATTAAATTGAGTATTTATCCCTGATTTAGAATGATCTCCCATAATCATCCCAAAAAATTGTACATCAACAGGAGTAAAATTTTTTTTTTCATAATTCCAAACTGTTACTTTACGATAATCATTTCTCAAATTAGAAACATTAGTTCCAGCACCTAAATTACACCACTCTCCTAAAATAGTATTTCCTAAAAATCCATCATGAGCTTTATTAGAATAGGAAAACACTACAGAATTTATAATTTCTCCACCTACCTTACAAAAATGACCAATAGTTGTTCCACCATATATTTTTGAACCTACATTCAGGGTAGATTTTTTCCCAATAGATGCTGGTCCTCTGATTACAGAACCTTCCATGATTTCAACTCCTTTTTCAATATATATTGGTCCCAATTGAGCATTTAATACAACATTATTTGCTTTTATGTCTTCTTCCAAAAAAATTTCTTCTTTACAAAGAACATGATTTTTTCCCAATAAAGAAAAAGATTTTTTTCCTTTTGTAAAAAACATGAAATCTTTTTTCAATACAGTTTCGTTATTCATAAATATATCCCATGGATATTCTATATGGATAATTTTTTTGATATTATATTTTTTTTTAAAAGAGAGAATATTTTCTTTTATTTTACAGGAGTAAAAATTTTTTTTTACAGCTACAATTTTTTCTTTAAAAAAAACAGCTTCGTTTTCCTTTAAAGAAAAAATCATCTGAATTAACTCTTCGTTTGGCAAATATGATGAATTGATTAATAATATATTTTTAAAAAAAGACTCATCATTTATCAATGAATATTTTTTTGAAAGAAATGATTGTGTGATTATTCCTGAAATTTTTTTTCCAATATATTTTTCCCATCTTTCTTTTATAGTGAACAAACCCAATCGAATTTCTGATACAGGTCTGGTCAAAGTTATAGGAAATAAATTCCTCCATTCTATTCCATCATATAATATGAAATTCATATTAGTTGATAATTATTCACATTTTTTTATATTTTTCATACTTTCTTCTAAATTTTTCTGCCGGTCCTGTTTTTCCTAAAAATCTTTTTTCTCCAGTAAAAAATGGATGTGAATAACTAGATATTTCCATTTTGTATAACGGATAATTACATCCATTTATTTGAATAGAATCTTTTGTTTTTACTGTTGATCTGCAGATAAAAATTTTTTCATTATTAATATCTTTAAAAACAACAGGTCTATAATTTTCAGGGTGTATTTTTTCTCTCATATTTTTTATTTTTGTTTTTTTCTTGGAAAACGGTAAATCATTCCATTAATATTCATTCCTGCCCCTAGAGACGCCATTAATATAGTGTCTCCAGGTCTTATTTCATGAGGAGGCATTTTTCCATGAATAATCAAATCCAATAAAGTAGGGACAGTAGCTACAGAAGAATTTCCAAATTTTTTTATTGTCATTGGCATTATTTTTGATTCAAAATCTCTATTTATAGATGTATAATTATACAATTTCAATAATCTTTTTAAAATTGCATAATCCATTTTTGCATTAGCTTGATGAATAAGAATTTTCTTAATATCTTTCAAATGTAGATTGGCATGATCAAGTATATTTTTTAACATATTTGGGACTTCTGTCAATGCGTATTCATAAATTCTTCTTCCATTCATTCTAATATTCAACAGAGATTTTTTATAATTTGGATTTAAAGAAGGTCCATTAGTTAAGTAATATAATTCATCGTTATTATTGCATTGAGTCTCATAATGAATAATTCCATTTTTTTCATCCTCAAAATCTTCTATAGCTGATAAAACAGCTGCTCCAGCTCCATCCGAAAAAATCATAGCATTTCTATCATGTGGATCTATAACTTTAGATAAAGTTTCTGAACTGGTAACTAATATATTCTTAGCATATTTAGCTTGTAAAAGCTGGTCTGCAAGAATCATTCCCTCTATCCATCCTGGACAACCAAAAATCATATCATATGGTCTACATTTTTTATTTTTTATTTGAAGTTTGTTCTTTACTCTAGCAGCTATAGAGGGCATAAAATCAGATTGACAAGAAATAGGATGAATATCTCCATAATTATGAGACGATATAATATAATCTATTTTCTCTTTATAAATTTTAGAATTAATCAAAGCTCTTTTTGCTGCAATTGTAGCAATATCCGAATTTAATAACCCTTCATTAATATATCTTCTTTCCTCTATTCCCGTAATTTTTTGAAACTTATTAATAATTTCTCCATTAGACTTATCAATTTTTAATCCTTTTTTATCGTAAAATTTATGTCTTAAAAAATGATCGCTTTTTATAATTTTTTTTGGCAAATAATGCCCAGTTCCTGTAATGATTGATCGAATCATTTCTTTCAATAATAAAAATTAATAATAAAGTAAAAAAAATAAAATTCTTTAAAAGAGTTAAAGAACCGTTTTTTCTTCATAATTTAAGAAGTAAATTCATACATTATGAACAAACATTCTCTAAAAGAAGAAAAAATAAAGAATATGTTTGATCATATTTCTCATAAATATGATTTTATCAATCATATACTGTCTTTTGGAATAGATTTTTTTTGGAGAAGAAGAATAATTCACTTATTAGATAAATTTAATAATAAAAAAAAAATTCAAAATATATTAGATTTAGCAACTGGAACCGGGGATTTAGCTATTTTGTTAGCAAATAGATTTGATGATGCTAATATTATAGGATTAGATCCATCTGAAAATATGCTAAAGGTTGCTCAAAAGAAAATAAAAAATAATTTTTTGGAAAAAAAAATAAAGTTAATTCAAGGATATTCTCAACATATTCCATTTGAAAATGAAACTTTTGATGTAGTGACTATAGCTTTTGGAATAAGAAACTTTCAATATATTCATCTTTCTATCAGAGAAATATATAGAATACTGAAACCTTTAGGAATATTAGTAATTTTAGAATTTTCTAAACCTTCCAATTATTGGATCAGGAAAATTTTTTGTTTTTATTCTCATTTTATCATGAATAAAATAGGAAGTTTATTATCAAATAATCATTTCGCTTACAATTATTTAAAAGAATCTATTAAATCATTTTCTTATTGTGGAAAAAAAATGAATAAACTTTTAAAGTATCATAAATTTAACACAATCTATATGCAAAAATTAACTTTTGAAATTGCCTCTATTTATTTGTTAAATAAATAAAATTCATTTTTTTTGCATTTATAACTAAATTTTTTCTCGTAATGATAAAGTATTTATCTGGATATTTAACATCTGCTTTTCTAAAAAAAAGAATTAAAAACATAGAATTTTTCATGAGATATCCAATAGAAATACAAAATCAATTGATTCATCAATTGATTTTGTATGCAAAAGATACTGAATTTGGAAAAAAATATGGATTTCGTGACATCAAAAAATATCAACAATTTTCTGAAAGAATCCCCATATGTAAATATGCAGATTTAAAATCTGTAATCAAAAGAATTCGCAGAGGAGAAAAAAATATATTATGGCCAGGAACAGTAAAATGGTTTGCAAGATCTTCTGGAACTACAAATACAAAAAGTAAATATATTCCTGTAACCAAATTATCCATGAATGAATGTCATTACAAAGCAGGAAAAGATATGTTATCTATTTATATTCATAATCATCCAAAAACGAAAATATTTTTCGGAAAAGCTGTTCGTTTAGGAGGAAGTCATGAATTATATAAAAATTACAACACATTTTATGGTGATTTATCTTCTATTTTAATCAAAAATATGCCTTTTTGGGCGGAAAATATTTGTCTTCCTGGTAAGAAAACAGCTTTAATGAGTGAATGGGAAACAAAACTGGAAAAAATAGTAAAAGAAACAGGATGCGAGGATGTTCGAATTTTGTTGGGTGTTTGTTCTTGGTTATTAATATTTTTAAATAAATTACTAAAAAAATTTGAAAAAAAAAGAATTAATGAAATATGGCCTAATATAGAAGTCATATTTCATGGAGGAATGAGTTTTAAACCTTATATACATCAATATCAGAATTTATTCGAAAAATCTATTAATTATTACAACATATATAGTGCTTCAGAAGGTTTTTTTGCTATTCAAGATCAAAAAAATGTTGAAGATCTTTTGCTTTTATTAAATCATGGAATTTTTTATGAATTTATTCCTGCAAAAGACATAGATAAAAAAAATCCTAAAATTATCTCCATTGAGAAAGTGGAATTGAATAAAAATTATGCATTAGTTGTTTCTACAAATGCCGGATTATGGAGATACATTGTTGGAGACACTATTAAATTTACTAATTTATCACCATATAGAATTTCTATTTCAGGAAGAACTACTCATTACATTAATTCCTTTGGAGAAGAATTAATTATTGAAAATGCGGAACAAGCTTTGAATAAAACTTGCCTAAAAACAAATTCTATTATTCATGAATATACAGCAGGACCCGTTTATATGAATCAAAAAAATTCTGGTGCTCACGAATGGATTATAGAGTTCAAAAAACATCCGAAAAATTTGTGCAATTTTAGAGATATTTTGGATAAAGAATTAAAATCTCTGAATTCAGATTATGAAATTAAACGATATAAAAATATAGTTTTGGGTCCTCCTATTATACATGTGGCTAAAAATGGATTATTTTATAATTGGTTAAAAGAAAATAAAAAATTAGGTGGACAAAATAAAATTCCTCGTTTATCTAATGATAGAAAATATATAGATTCCATTTTAAGAATGGAAAAAAATTTTTAGTAGAAATATTTTTAACTTTATATCATCATTATGACTGCAGAAAAAAAAAAAGAAATATTCAAAATATATGGAACATCTGTTTACGATACAGGTTCTTCAAAAGGACAAGTAGCCTTGTTCACTTACCGTATTAACCATTTAAGCAATCATCTTAAAAACAATAAAAAAGATTTTAATACAGAAAGAGCTTTGGTAAAATTAGTGGGTAAAAGAAAAAAATTATTAAAATATATAGAAAAACGTGACATTAATAATTATAAAAAAATAATTAAACATCTAGGATTGAGAAAATGAAATAGTATTTCTTTTCTTTAGATAGAAAAAAATAAAATATGCCAGATATAGTTAAAGAAACCATATCTCTTAAAGATGGTCGTACTATCATTATTGAAACAGGAGAGTTAGCTAGACAAGCAGATGGAGCTGCTATAGTACGTTTAGGAGATACAATGCTATTGGCTACTGTAGTTGTTTCCAAAGAAATAAAAAATGAAACAAATTTTTTCCCTTTAACAGTAGATTATAGAGAAAAATATTCGGCAGGTGGAAAAATTCCTGGCGGTTTTATAAAAAGGGAAGGAAGACCTTCCGATGAAGAAATATTAACAATGAGATTAGTAGATCGTGTTTTGAGACCTACATTTCCAGAATGGTTCAAAAACGAAATACAAATTATGATTTCTTTATTGTCATATGATAAAACGGTTTTACCGGATGGATTAGCTGGATTAGCTGCATCAACAGCTTTATCTGTAGCAGGAATTCCTTTCAACGGTCCTATATCAGAGATACGTATTATACGTTTGAAACGAAAATTTATTATTAATCCAAGTTTAGATCAATTGAAAGAAGCAGATATAGATTTGATAGTAGGAGCTTCTATTAACTCTATTATAATGATAGAAGGAGAAATGAAAGAAATAAAAGAAAGTGAATTTTTGAATACTATAATTAAAGCTCATGAAGCAATTAAACCTCAGATAGAAGCTCAAATACGTTTATCTGAAAAATTATCCAAAAATAATTTCTTTTTTTTTGAAGATCTTAAAGATCAAGAATCAAAAAAAGAAAAATTAGAAAATGAATCTTTCAAAAAAGAACTTTTTTCTTTTTCTTACGAAAAAATTGAAAAAATTTACAATAATTTTTTAGACAAAAAAACTAGGTCTATTCAAGAAAAAATAATCTTAAATAATTTCAAGAAAAAATTTTTAACAGAAGAAAAAATAGAAAAAAAAGAAACTATCATTGATCAATTTTATGAAGAAATTAAAAAAAAAGTAACTAGAAATTTGATTTTAGAAAAAGGAATTCGATTGGATGGTAGAACTAATAAACAAATCCGTACAATATGGAGTATTGTCGATTACTTACCAGGAGTCCATGGTTCTGCTCTATTTTCTAGAGGAGAAACTCAATCCCTCACAACAGTCACTTTAGGATCATCTTTAGATGCTAATAAAATAGATAATGTTGTTATGGAAAATCAGGAAAAATTTTATTTACATTACAATTTTCCACCTTTTTCAACAGGAGAAATACGTTCAATAAGAGGCGTTTCTAGACGTGAAGTTGGTCATGGTAATTTAGCTCAACGTGCATTGAAAAATATTATACCTGATAATCCATATACGATACGCGTTGTATCAGACATTTTAGAATCTAATGGATCTTCTTCTATGGCTACAGTTTGTGCTGCAAGTTTAGCTTTGATGGATGCTGGAATTTCTATTAAAAATCCAGTTTCTGGCATTGCAATGGGATTATTTATGGAAAATGAAAAAAAAATTATTATATCGGATATAATGGGTGAGGAAGACCACTTTGGAGATTTAGATTTTAAAATAACGGGGACCCAATATGGAATTACAGCATGTCAAATGGATGTCAAAAAAATACAGGGGTTAACATATGATCTTTTAAATCAAATTTTGATGCAAGCTTTAGAAGGACGCATTTTTATTTTAAAAAAAATGTTAAAAGTCTTACCAAAATATAGGGAAAAAATGAAACCTAATGCTCCAAAAATATACACTTTTAATATTCCCAAAGATTTCATTGGATCAGTTATAGGTCCGGGAGGAAAAGTGATTCAAGAAATACAATCATACACAAACACTAACATACTAATTGAAGAAAAAGGAGATTTTGGTTACATTGAAATTGTCGGTAAAGATTATGAAAAAATAGAAAAAGCTATTGACAGAATTAAACAAATTACTTTTGTTCCAGAATTAGGAAAAGTTTATAAAGCAAAAGTGAAATCTATAAAATATTTTGGAGCTTTTGTTGAAATAGCTAAAGGTGTAGAAGGATTACTACATATTTCAGAAATAAGATGGAAAAGATTGAATCATATAGAAGAAGAGTTACATATTGGTGACATTATTGATGTAAAATTTATGGGAATGGATGAAAAAAATAAAAAAATGAAACTTTCTAGAAAAGTACTTTTACCTCGTCCAGGAAAAAGGAATGATTAAAAAAAAATATGATAGAACTATGAGACAACTTAAAATTACTAAACAAGTAACAAATCGTGAATCTGAATCATTGGATAAATACCTTCATGAAATAGGAAAAATTCCATTATTAACGCCAGAAGAAGAAGTAGAATATGCTCGTAGAGCAAGAGAAGGAGATTCTTCTGCTATAGATAAACTTGTAAATGCAAATTTACGTTTTGTAGTTTCTGTTGCTAAACAATACCAAAATCAAGGATTAAGTTTATGTGATTTAATTAATGAAGGAAATTTAGGTTTGATAAAAGGAATATTACGCTTTGATGAAACAAGAGGATTTAAATGTATATCTTATGTTGTCTGGTGGATAAGACAAGCGATTTTACAAGCCATAGCTGAACAATCACGTTCTATTAGACAACCCACAAACAAATTAGCTTTACTAAATAAAATTTTAAAAACTCTTGCCCAATTAGAACAAGAATTGCAAAGAACTCCTTCTGCCAGAGAAATAGCAGAATATCTGAATATGAATGAAAAAGATGTCGAAGAATCTATCAAAAATTCAGGAAGACATGTTTCTATGGACGCACCTTTAATAGAAGGAGAAGATTCCAATCTATATGATTTGGTAAGATCCGATGAATCTCCTCGTCCAGACGAACATTTGGAAAAAGAATCTCTCCGTAAAGACATCAAAAGAATTTTAGAAACCTTAAGCGAAAGAGAACGTCGTGTTATTATTTTACATTTTGGATTAAATGGATCTCCTCCAATGACTTTAGAAGAAGTCGGACAATCTTGCGATTTAACAAGAGAAAGAGTAAGACAAATAGAAAGCATTGCCCTAAAAAGACTCAAACATTCTTCTAGAAGCAAAATTCTTAAACCTTATTTAGGTTAACACGACCTCGAAGGGATTCGAACCCATAACCTTCTGATCCGTAGTCAGATGCTCTATCCGATTAAGCTACGAGGCCTATAAAAAAACAAATATATATCAAGATTGAATAATTTCTAAGAAATTATCGATTTTAAGAGAATAATTTCCTACAAGACCTCCATCTATGTCTTTTTGTAAAAAAAGATCTCTTGCATTAAGATTATTTATACTACCTCCATACAAAATGGGAATTTTATCTGAAACCCTTTCTCCATATTTTTCTAAAAATAAAGATCGAATGAATTCATGCATTGTTTGAGCTTGTTCATATGTAGCATTTTTTCCTGTTCCAATAGCCCATACTGGTTCATATGCTATATAGAAAAATCTAATTTCATCTCGAGAACAATGAAAAACAGTTTCTTTCAATTGATTTTTAACAATGTTAAATTGTTGATTTTGATCTCTTTCAATAGCTGTTTCTCCTACACAAAAAATGATATTTAATCCATATTTTAATGCTATTTTTATTTTTTCGAATAAGATATCATTATTCTCGAAATATAACTCTCTACGTTCACTATGTCCTAATATTACTTTAGTAATTCCTATAGATTTTAACATAGAAGCTGATACTTCACCTGTATATGAACCTTTTTCCATTTGATGGATATTTTGAGCAGCAATCTTCAAAGTAGTTCCTTGTGAAATCTGATTTGAAATATGTAAAAAAGGAAAAGAAGGAGCAATAATGATTTCTTTGTTATGATTTATTTTTTTCTCGAAAATAATTTTTAAAAAATTCCTAAGAAAAAAACTAGTTTCATGAAAATCATGATTCATTTTCCAATTTGCAATGATAATCTTTTTCCTCATTTGATAATAGAATTATATAAAATATAAACATTTTTGGATCAATAATTTTTTTTCAACAAAAAAATAGTTTCAATTAACATTTTGAAATAAAAAATTTCTAATTTTTTGAATGCAACTTTTTCTTCATTTTTTTTTAAGTATAAAATGTTTTCTAAAATATTGTTAATAGAAAACATCTTATTTTTGAAGTCTTTATGAAGATAATTTTTGATTTTTTCAAATTTTTGATTATAAATAAAAATAACATCACGATATGATATCTTATTAAAATTCAATATAAAAAAAACATCCAATTTAATTAATATAATTATTATATAATTTATAATATCCATATATGTATCTGTTATTTTTTCTTCTTTAATTTCTTGATATCCTTTTGATTGAATATTTTTTATACGAACTACTTTAATGAGAATTTGATCTATTATAGAAGAATTTTTCAAAAATTTCCATGAAAGATCATAATCTATTAATTTATCTAAAAATAACTTTCTACATTTTTGAATAATAAAATCAATAGAAGGATTATTCATGTTATTTAATTTATTATATGTATATGATGTATATGATGATAAATTACAAATAAATAGTTTTTAATAAATGACAATTAATTGTGCAGGATCCTTATTACATTTAAAAGAACCAAAAATTATGGGAATAGTGAATTTAACTCCTGATTCTTTTTACGATGGTGGAAAATTAAATTCTGAATCTAGCATACTTAAACACGTAGAAAATTTATTAAATGAAGGTTCTGATTTTATAGATATTGGAGGCTGTTCTACTCGTCCAAAATCAAAATTTATAACAGAAGAAGAAGAAATAAAAAGAGTTATAAAACCTATTCGGACTATAATAAGAAATTTTCCAAACATTAGAATTTCTATAGATACTTTTCGCAGTGAAGTAGCAAGAATAGCTGTTGAAGAAGGAGTCGTAATGATAAATGACATATCAGGGGGTAAATTGGATAATAACATGTTTCCTTTACTTGGAAAACTTAAAATTCCATATATATTAAATCACATGAAAGGTATACCTGAAAATATGCAAGAAAACCCATACTATGAAAATAATATAATCATAGAAATCAATAATTTTTTTTCTAAAAAAATTTTTTACTTAAAAAAAAATGGAATTCAGGATATTATTTTGGATCCAGGATTTGGTTTCGGAAAAACATTAGAACAAAATTTTCAATTATTAAAATACTTGTCTTTATTAGGATATCAAGATCATTTAATATTAATAGGAATTTCTAGAAAATCTATGATCAAACATATTCTACAGATTTCTTATGAAGAATCATTAAATGCTACTTCAGTCATTCATACTATAGCACTATTAAATGGATCTAAATTATTGCGAGTCCATGACGTCAAAGAAGCTGTAGAATGCATTAAATTAGTACAATATTACAGAAATATTTTCTAATTCACTAATAATTTATATTACTTTTGTATGAATCCTTTTTTTCATTATTATATTCTTTGAAGATTTCTTTCATTGATATTTTAGATATATTTTTAGTGGCTATTATTTTATTCCAAGTCTATAGATTAGTTTATAGCACTGCTGCTCTAAACATTTTTTATGGGATCATCGCAACTTTTATTTTCTGGAAAATAGTAGAAATTTATGAAATGAAACTCCTTAGCATAGTTATAAGTGCTTTTTTCAAAGGAGGTTTTCTAGCATTAATTATTGTGTTTCAACCAGAAATTAGAAAATTTCTACTCATAGTAGGAAGCAGAATATTTTTTAAGAAATTTATATTTTCTCTTTTTTTCAAAAAATCAAATGTTTCAATCAAAACTGAAACTATAGATAGTATTGTCAAATCTTGCGCAATTTTTTCAGGAGATAAAACAGGTGTTTTAATAGCAATTCAATTACATCAAGATCTTAAAGAATTTATCCAAAATGGAGATGAAATGGATGCTAAAGTTAATATTCCTATTCTAGAAAGTATTTTTTATAAAAATAGTCCATTACATGATGGAGCTGTAGTTGTTATAGGAAATAGAATAGTGAAAACAAGAGCAATTCTTCCTGTATCTTACAACAAAGAAATTCCATCACGTTTAGGTTTGCGTCATAGAGCTGCTATTGGTCTATCTGAAAAAACAGATGCTATATGCCTTGTCATTTCTGAAGAAACAGGTTATATATCTTATATTAAAGATCAAAAAAGAATTGTTATAACCAATATTAATAATCTAAAAATGAAACTTGAAGAAGATTTACTTTAATTTTATTTAAAGAATGAACATTCAAAATATATATCAATTATATATGATTTCTTCTGGAATAGAAACAAATAGTAAAAAAGTAAAAAAAGGATCTATTTTTATAGCTTTAAAAGGAAGAAATTTTGATGGAAATCAATTTGCTAATGAAGCCATTTCAAATGGAGCAATCCTAGCGATAGTAGATGATAAAAGAATTTTTCCCTGTAAAAAAATTGTTCACGTAGATAACACTTTATACTTTTTACAAAAATTAGCTATGTACCATAGATATCAATTACGTCATATTCCCATTATAGCTATTACAGGAAGCAATGGAAAAACCACTACAAAAGAGCTTACGAAAGCTATTCTTTCCAAGAAATATGAAAGAGTTCATTCTACTAGAGATAATTTCAATAATCATATAGGAATTCCATTAACTATACTTTCCATGCCTATCAATACACAAATCTCTGTGATGGAAATTGGGGCTAATCATGAGAAAGAAATCGATCAAATGTGTTCTATCATTAAACCGGATTATGGATATATAACTAATTTTGGAAAAGCTCACTTAGAAGGATTCAAAAGTATAGAAGGAATTATACGTGGAAAACTTGAATTATATAACTTTTTAAAAAAAAACAAAAAAGTAGTATTTGTAAATGGAGATGACCCTATTCAATTAAATAAAAGCATAGGAATGAATAGATACGTTTTTTCGGAAAAAAAAAATAAAAAATCAGATGTAAAAATTAAATATTTGTGGGATGGATACGATCTAGAATCAATTTTATATATTGAAAAAATGAAAATTAGTTCTTCTCTAATAGGAAATTATAATTTATATAATATAGCTTCTGCTATATCCATTGGAAAATACTTTAAAGTTTCTTTAGAAAAAATGAAAAAAGCAGTAGAAGAATATATTCCAAAAAACCATCGATCTCAGATTTTGAATAAAAAAAATATCAAAATCATTATAGATTGTTACAATGCCAATCCGACTAGTATGATAGAAACTCTCACATTTTTTAATAATCATGTGAAAGGAAATAAAATTGCTATATTGGGAGATATGTTAGAATTAGGATTTTATTCTAATCATGAACATGAAAAAATAATTCTTTTTATAGAAAAAAGCAACATAAATATAACATTCTTGATTGGAGATATATTCTTTAGGACAAATCTAAAAACTTCTCAAAAAATAAAAAAATTCATAGATAAAAAAGAATTCATTGAATGGTTAAAAAAAAATTACTTTCAAAAAATTGATTATGTACTCATTAAAGGTTCCAGAAAAGGATCCTTGGAAAGCCTTATTGATTTAATTTAATTATTCTTTGTAGATTGAATCTTAAAGATTAAATTTGCATACGATAGATAATCTCATAAATTTTTTCTTATGAAAGAAATTACCACAGAAACCTATCTCAAGTGGTTTAAGGATATGTCTTTTTGGAGAAAATTTGAGGACAAATGTCGTTCACTATACTTGAAACAAAAAATTAGAGGATTTTTACATTTATATAATGGACAAGAAGCAGTTCCTGCAGGATTAACACATGCAATGGATTTGTCTAAAGATAAAATTATAACAGCTTATAGATGTCATATTTTACCCATATCTATGGGAGTAGATCCAAAAAAAGTTATGGCAGAACTTTTAGGAAAAAAAACAGGAACTTCTCATGGAATGGGCGGTTCTATGCATATTTTTAGTAAAAAATATCGTTTTTATGGAGGGCATGGAATTGTAGGTGGACAAATTCCATTAGGAGCTGGTATAGCTTTTGCCGATAAGTATTTTAATAGAGGAGCTGTCACTCTAACTATTATGGGGGACGGTGCTGTAAGACAAGGTTCTTTACATGAAACATTTAATATGGCTATGATATGGAAACTACCTGTTGTATTTATATGTGAAAACAATAAATATGCTATGGGGACTTCTGTAGAAAGAAGTACAAACATGGAAGAAATTTATAAAATAGGGTTATCATATGGAATGCCTTCTCATCCTGTAGACGGAATGGATCCTGAAAAAATAGCACAGTCCGCTTCTATTGCAATAGAAAGAGCTAGAAAAGGAGAAGGAGCTACTTTTTTAGACATAAAAACATATAGATATAGAGGACATTCTATGTCAGATTCAGAGTCATATCGCAGCAAAAAAGAAGTTCTTTCATATAAAAAAAAAGACCCCATTTTAAAATTAAAAAATATTATTATACAAAATAAATGGGAAACCATGGAAAATCTGAACACTATAGAAAATGAAGTAAAAAAAGAAGTAGAATCTTGTGTAGAATTTGCAGAGAAATCGGATACGCCTTCTTTAGAAGAAATGTATAATGTTGTTTACAACGAAACAAATTATCCTTTCTTAGAAAAGTTATACCACCATCGTAATGATCAAAAAAAAACTTTAGAATAATGGCAGAAATAATATCTATGCCCCAATTAAGTGACACAATGGAAGAGGGGACTGTAATCAAATGGAATAAAAAAATAGGAGATAAAGTTTCTGAAGGTGATATTTTAGCTGAAATAGAAACAGATAAAGCAACTCAAGATTTTGAAATAGATATCAGTGGAGTTTTACTTTTTATTGGGGTGAAAGAAGGGGAAAAAACACGTGTGAATGATATCTTAGCGATTATAGGAGAAGAAGGAGAAGATATCAGTCATCTCATTTCAAAATCAAAAAAAGATAAAAAATATCAAAAAAATAAACAGGATAGGATATTTATTTCTCCTTTGGCAAAAAATATGGCTAAAAATATAGGAATTTCTATAAGTAATATCAAGGGAAGTGGAGAATATGGGAGAATCGTAAAAAGAGATATTGAATACTATGAAAAAACAAAATTAAAGGAAGTTAATCAAAAAAAAATTGCTCATTCTTCTATGAGAAGAAAAATAGCAAAACATTTAACTTTTTCTAAATTATCTGCTCCCCATTATTATTTATTTAGTGAAATCAATGTGGATAAATTGATTGAATTCAGAAAAAATTTAAACGATAAACTTTCTTTGGAAGAAAAGATATCATTTAATGATATTATTATAAAAGCAGCAGCTCAGTCTTTGAAGAAACATCCTGATATGAATGTATCTTGGAACGAAGAAGAAGTTCTACTTCATTCGCAGATTCATATTGGAGTAGCTGTAGCAGTCAAAGATGGATTAATAGTACCAGTTATTAAAAATGCAGATAAAAAATCACTATTACAAATATCCAAAGAAATCAAAGATAAAGTATTACGTTCAAAATCAAAAAAGATACAACCAGAAGAAATAGAAAACAGTACTTTTACAGTTTCTAATTTGGGAATGTATGGAATAGAATCTTTTACTTCCATTATTAATATTCCTAACTCTTCTATTTTATCTGTAGGATCTATTATGAAACGACCAATTATTAAAAATTCTAAAATAGAAATAGGGAGTGTAATGAAAATTACTTTGTCTTGTGATCATAGAATTATAGATGGGGCTATAGGAAGTAGCTATATTCATTCTTTTAGAAATTTTTTAGAAGATCCTATTACCATATTATTTTAATTTTTTATGATTTTTTTTACCCATGAAAAAAAAATGGGAAATGCAAATATAGAAAAGGTGAGTAACGAAAACATTCCTTCGGATGGAAAAAAATTATAATTTTTAAAAGAAGAAAAAATAAGTTTGATTCCGAGAATAATAATTATGAAAAAAGCAGAATTTTTTAATTCTGGAATCCTTTCCATCAATTGAATAAAAAATTGAGCAATCAATCTCATTGATAAAATTCCTATAAATACACCTAAAAAAATTAACAAAAAGTTTTCTGATAAAGCAACAGAAGCGAAAATATTATCAATAGAAAAAGATAAATCCATAATTTCTATGAAAAAAACAATTTTCCAAAAAGAATCTTTTTTTTTTAAATTTTTTGATAAAAAATTTCTTTTTTTTAAGAAATGATTTAATCCCACAAAAATTAAATATAAACCACCTAATGGTTTTAACCACCATATTTTTATTAATGCAGAAGCAAACAGTAAGCATAATCCTCTAAAAAAATAAGCTCCAATAATTCCATATTTTATAGCTTTTTTTCTATCTTCTTTTTTTAAATTCATAATCATAGAAGCTAACATTGCTGCATTATCTATGGATAAAATACTTTCTATTAAAAATAGGTTTCCTATAATGGTAATAGATAAAACAGGATGATCAAAAATTTCTGTAATAGATTTTACAATATTCATTTTTATTCAAAAACTTTGTAGATTCATTAGATTACTGTAAATTTCTTTTAATTATATCGATTTCATTAACATCATTCTAATATAATCATTAATATAATCAATATAACGGGCATAATATGTTGATAATATTTATTTATAGGGTTTGAATAATTTTAAATTATTTCAATTAGATTCATTTAATTTACTTAATCCTGATAGACGAAAGTAATTATAAAATTTTGAATCTATTAGCGAAATAACAATTTCACATTTAATTTTTATATTTTTACTATTCGAATCTGTAAATCGTTAGAAAAATAAAATGCGTATAGGAAACTTTTTTACGATTTTTACAACCATAATATTGACTGCAATTTGTTTATATTACATACATTCCAGCGTATTTAAAAATAATAAAAAAACTCTAAACTTAGGTTTAGATTTGAAAGGAGGAATTAGCATAATTTTAGATGTATCTGAAAAAGATTTATTAAAAAAACTTTCTGAAAATTCTAAAAATCCTTTTTTTATAAAAGCATTAGAATATGCGGATAAGAAAAAGAAAGAAAATCCAAATGGAGATTACTTATCATTTTTTATCAATTTTTTTAATCAATTAAATATTGGTTTATCTTCTCCAGATTTATTTGGAAATAGACTAAATATAGAAAAAATTGATTCCAACAGTTTAAATTCAGAAGTAGAAGCTTTTCTTAGAAAAAGAATAGAATCATCTATTATTTCTATTCAAAATATATTAAGATCTAGAATAGATCAATTTGGAGTTATACAACCGAATATACAACGTATAAAAAATTCGAATCGAATTTTAATAGAATTATCTGGAATTAAAGATCTAGATAGAATAAAAAAAATTTTAGAAAAAAAAGCAGAACTGCATTTTTTTGAAATTTATAATTTCCAAGAAGTTTTCTCATATTTTAACGAAATAAACAAATTTTTTGATAGAAAATCAAATAAAAAAAAATCTTTTATAGATCTTTTGAATATTTCTAATTTAAAGTCCTCCTATATAGTAGGATTAGTTCATAAAAAACATCAAAAAGTAGTTTCTGAATTTTTGAATTCAATAGAGGCTACGGAAGCTTTACCATATAATTTGCATCATGTAAAGTTTTTATGGGGGACTAAAAGTCTTTTAAAGAATAAATATTTGCAATTATTTGCTGTAAAAATAAATAATGAAGAAAAGTCTACTTTATTGAATGGAGATATTGTAACTCGTGCCTATAAATCTTTTGATTCTTTTAATAAAATCTCCGTTAACATAAAAATGAATCAAGAAGGAACTAAAAAATGGAAAATATTTACTGAAAAAAATATAGGTAAGAATATAGCAATAGTGCTTGATGATTTGGTCTATGCAGTTCCTTTAGTTCAATCAGTTATTCCGAATGGAATGTCTCAAATATCTGGACATTTTTCGATACAAGAATCGAATGATTTAGTTAATGTATTGAATGCAGGAGAACTTCCTACTTCAGTGAATATTGTTCAAACTGATGTAGTAGGACCTTCTTTGGGTAGAGAATCAATTCAAAAAGGAGTAAAATCTTTTTTAATTGCCTTATTTTTTGTATTCTTTTGGATGATTTTTTATTATTCAATTCCAGGATTGTATTCTGATATAGTTTTAATTTTCAACATAATATTTATTTTTGGCATTCTTATTTCCATGAATGCAGTATTAACTTTTCCTGGGATTGCAGGAATTATATTGACATTAGCCATGTCTATGGATGCAAACATTCTGATTTATGAAAAAATTAAAGAAAATATAAAAAATAAAATTTCTATTTTCACATCTATTCATAACAGTTACACGTTACAAGGAGCTTTATCTTCAATTATAGATGGACAAATTACAACTTTGTTATGTGGAGTTATTTTGTTCTATTTTGGAACAGGACCTATTCAAGGATTTTCCACGACTTTAATTATTGGGATCATAACATCTGTGTTTACTTCTACTTGTTTAGGAAGATTATTATTAGAATGGCATATTAAAAAATATAAAAATATTATTTTTAGTAATAAAATGATGTTTATGAATTCTTTTCATAGAATTCAAAACATACAATTGGATTTTTTGTCTAAAAGAAAATGGTCTTATGTAATCTCTTCTATTTTGTTGATAATCAGTATATTTTCCATTATTTTTCAAGGATTAAATCTGGGATTAGATTTCGTTGGAGGACGTTCTTATGTAATTGTTTTTGATCGAAAAATAATCCCTGAAAAAATTTCTGAAATTTTATCAAAAACATTCGTAGAAAAAGAAAAGCCTTCATTTCCAAATGTAAAGACATTTGGAAATGAAAATCAACTGAAAATAGTAACTAAATACAAAATATGGGAAGATAATAATAAAGTAGACGAAGAAATTTTACAAAAAATGTTCATATCTTTAAAAGATTATTTTCCCGTTCATTTTGAATTTAGGGATTTTAAAAATATAGAAAAAGATAAACCTTTAGGAATCTTGTCTTCCGAAAAAGTGGAACCTATAATAGCTAAAGATATGAGATATAAATCTTTTATATCAATTATCGTTTCTTTAATAGGAATATTTTTATATATCTTAATAAGATTTAAAAAATGGCAATTTGGATTAGGTGCTGTAGTATCTTTAATTCATGATTCAGTAATTGTCCTTGGAATATTCTCTTTTTTTTATAGAAAATTTTCTCTTCTGGAAATCAATCAATCTTTTATAGCATCTTTATTAACCATAATTGGTTATTCTATTAATGATACTGTAGTTGTTTATGATCAAATTAGAAAAATTTCAAAAACAACAATGTTTTCAACAATGAAAGAAACTATTAACAAAGGTATTGCTAGTTCTCTAACAAGAACTATAAATACTTCATTTATCACTTTATTAGTAATTTTTATCATTTTTTTATTTGGGGGAACATCCCTTCGTAGTTTTATGTTTGCTTTATTTATTGGAGTAAGTATTGGAACTTATTCTTCTATATTCATTGCACCATCCATAGTATACGATTTTTGTAAAAAAAATATAGTAAAATGACAAATTCTTTATTATTTATTAGTATTGAAGAAAGTTTTTTTATCATTTTGATAGCTATTCTCGTATTTGGACCTAAAAAAATACCGGACATAGCTCGTGGGTTAGGAGAAGGAATACGATATTTAAAAAATACTAAAGAAAAAATAAAAAATGAAATTCTTATGCAAGATCATCAAAAAGAACAAACTTCTATTTCTCAAAAAGAAAGTAAAAAAAAGAAAAATATACCCCCTTATTCTGTTAAACGTTAAATATTTTTTCTATAATCTTTAATTCTAGATTTTCCAATCAATACATCTCCTAATTTTTCTAAAACGTTTCTCCTTAAGTAAGCATTTAAAAATTCTACTTCAGAAGAAAAATAAGAAGGGTTTCTAGATGTATTAAAACGTTTTAATGATCTTACAAAAAAAACCCCTTTTTCCCCTAATATTGGTTTAGAAGTTTTGTATAATTTTGAAGAAAAAGCATATCCTACTACTTTAGGCTCTTTGTATTCACCAATCATAGAATTATGAAAATTAATTTGACAATATTTATTGATTTTCTTAGAAAAATGAATAGCTATATTTTCCAAATCATTATAATTCATTTTAGACAAATCGTTATTTATTTTTCTATTCCTTAATAAAGGAATCAAATTATTTTTTATCTCTTCAATAGGATATCCTTCCTTTTGAATTTCAGATAAAAATACTATAATGTAATCTCTGTTTGAAGTGTGAAAAATTTTAAGATCTCCTTCTTTTCTATTTTTCTCATAAGACCAATTTATGATTTCTTTATCTAATTCAGTATTTAATCCATGGATATTCCATTGATTATTTTTTACTGTTTTTAGAAATATAGTTTCGTATCTTTTTCTTCTTGCATTATTAATAAATGTATTCAAATTGGAATTTTTATTTTCTTTCACAAATTGAACAACATTTTTATGAAGCATATCTTCCGTTTGTTTTGATGGAACAAGTGTTTTTATGATTATAGAAAATTGATACACAGGACGAAGATCTTTTTGATTGTCTATTCTGATAATATGGTATCCAAATTTAGTTTCAGTAAAAACTATTATTCCTTTTTTGTTTTCTGACGAAAAAATATCTAATTTTTTTACATCATTTTGTTCTTCGTATTTCATCCATCCTAAACTTCCTTTACTTTTTTTTACATTAATGAAATCATCAGATTTTTCCATGACTAAAGAATCGAATTGGGAAGGACTTTTTTTAACAATATTATATATTTTATTGGCTATATTTTCAGCTTCTTTTTTTGTTCTTTGATTAGAAGAACGTATAGCTTCTTTGTGCGAAATTAATATATGACTGGATAAAACAGAATTGTATATCATTTTTTTTCCAGTTAATTTAGCCATAATATAAATATTGTTTTCTCTCACAGGGCCAAACATGCTCCCAATCTTATTATTTTTTTCCAAAAAATTTTGTAAAATAGGAGGAAGATTTTTTTTTAAATAAAAATTAGAATCAAAAGGTCTTTCAGATTGATTGGAAACAATCATAGAATGATGATCAGAAGATTGAAATTTTTTAAATAACTTACTGATTTTAGAATCCATATTTTTCTCATCATCCAAAGATGCATGAGAACGTAAAATAACGAAACTAAGATTTCTTAAATTTTCTTTTTTATAAAGAAATTTGTTCTTTTTAATATAATCATAAATCTCATAATTTTTTATTGGTCTATATTTTTTTTCTATTTCTGAATAAGGAATAAAAACATAATCAATGATAGAAAAATAATTTTTATCTCTGTAATTTAATTCAGCTTCTATAAAAGAAGTATTCAATCCATACATCAACATTTCTACATATTTTTTTGCAAGAATTCTTTTTATAATATTATTTTTTTCATAAGACCAAATATTTTTTTCTTCTTCTAATTGAGGATTTGATAAATTTTCTAAATTTTTTAAATATAATCTAAATTTTTCCAGATCCATATTTCCTTTTTCATCTTGAAAATCATAAATTTTACTATATATAGATTGTTTTTCTATAGCTTTCCAAAAATCTTTTTTTGTGCTTTGTATTCCTAATTTTTCTGCTTGTTGGGTTAACACTTTTTCATGAATTAACAATTTCCAAACATCATTTTTCAAAGAAGAATCAGATTCTGCTTCACGAAATCGTTTCAAAAATTGAATGTTGTCAAAATATTCTTTAAGAAAAATATTATCTCCATTGACTTTTCCTATTACATTAGAATTTTCAGAAAAAAATTTTAATAAAATATTAGGGTCTAATAAAAAAAATACTAAAGAAATCCCTATAAATAAGAAAATTAACCACGTATTTTTTCTGATTTTTTCTAAAAAACTCATTTTAAGTCAAGATTTTTTTTGAATAAAAACTTCTTCTATTTTATTTTTAGACACTTTTTTAATTTCAATAAAAAAATTTTTATTGATAACAATTTTTTCTCCATATTTAGGAATATTTCCTGTGTAAGTCACAATAAAGCCTCCTAAAGTTTCATATTTTTCGGATTTAGGAAGATCTAAATCATACTTTGCATTAATAAAATCGATTTCTAAACGTGCAGAAAATAAAAATTCGTAATCATTTAATTTTTTATCTAATAAAAGATTTTCATCATGTTCATCTTTTATATCTCCAAGAAATTCTTCTAGAATATCTTCTATAGTTATCATACCTGCAGTTCCTCCATATTCATCTAAAACTATAGCTATGCTTCTTTTTTTTTTAATTAAAAGATCCATAATCTCTCTCACAGGTGTGGTAATATAAACTAATTCTACAGATCTAATTAAAGATTCAATATTTTTTGGTTTTTTAAAAAGTTCTAAATAATGAATGTATCCTATAATATTGTCTATATTATCTTTGTAAATCACTATTTTAGATAATCCACTTTCTGTGAAAAGATTACGAATATTATCCATAGAAGAAAATGTAAGATTAGAAGAAACGATCTCTTTTCTAGGTATCATACATTCTCTTGCTTTTTTTTCTGAAAAATCCAAAGCTTTATGAAAAATTTCAATTTCAGATTCTATAATCTCTTTTCCCTTTCCCTTAATATTGTTTTCCATATTCTCTGATAGAAAATAAATTAAATCTTCTTTATCAAAAATTTTCTTTTTATCATTTTCTTTTTCTCCTAAAATTTTTAGAAAAACATTAGAAATCCAAATAACAGAGTTAGTAATAGGAGAAAAAATCTTACATATAATATATACGGGAACAATAAATAAATTCAATAATTCATTTGAATATACACTAAATATTATTTTAGGAATAAATTCTCCAACAATTAAAATAACAGTAGCGGAAAAAACCGTTTCTAAAAAAATTATCCATAAAGAATTATCCAAAAATTCTTTTGGTAAAATAGAAAAAAATAATTTTCCCATATAAATCCCATATATAACTAAAGATATGGTGTTCCCAATTAGCATTGTAGTTATAAATTTTTTAGGATTACTAATGCTTTTATAAAGAATTTTAGAACGAAACGATCCTCTTTTCTTTTCCAATTCTATTCGAAATAGACTAGAAGAAATTAAAGCCATTTCCATCCCAGAAAAAAAAGCAGATACAAGTATAGTAATAAAAACTATACTAATATGAAAAATCATATTGGTAAAGTCCCACTAATATTTTTTAATTTAATTTTTTTGAAATCTTCAGAAACTTCTATTCCATTTGTTGCATGTAATATAGTTCCATCTGAATTATATATCATTGTATACTTTTCATTAAATATTTTTTTCTGTTTTCTATTCCAGAAAATTTCTTCAGTTTTCACAAAGTATCCATTAGAATTCATAATTTTAATATTTCCTTTAATATGATAGATTATTTTTCCAATTGATTTAACCCAATCTGCTTTAAGATAAGTATATTTATTGGTATTATTTTCATAAATAAATAAGTAAAACCCATTCGGAAATAAGGTGTAAGAAGTATATTCTTTGATGAGAGGTGAATACAGAAAAATTCTCAATAAACCATTTTCTTTGTATAAAATACTTGTTTTAACGAAAATTTTTTTAGGTATTTTTTTTTTATTTTTTTTGATTAAAAATTCTTTTTTTTCGCAAGAAAAAACAAACAAAATTAATAAAAAAAATATGATTGTGTAACTTTTTGATTTATTACTTATTATTGTATTTTTGTTTACTATGGTATCTTAGCTCAGTAGGTAGAGCAAAGGACTGAAAATCCTTGTGTCCCCGGTTCGATTCCGGGAGATACCACTTTTTATATTCCTAATTCTTTTTTAACTTCCTCTGTTATATCTTTTCCTTTATTAACCAAAACTCCTTTTCCAGGACTACAATCATCAACTCTCACAATATTTTTATCTTTTTCTATTACTTTATAAATTGCATTTTCTATTTTCTTATATATAGGATTTAATAATTTATTTTGTTTTTTGGTTAAATCATCAGATGCTGTTTTTTGATATGCATGAGCTCTTGCTTGCAAAATTTCTAGTTCTTTTTTAAGAATTGGATTTTTATTTTTTTGAAATTTTTCTGCTTTTTTGTGAAATTCTTTTGATAATTTATCTAGTATATTTTCATGCATTTTACTAATTCTATCTAATTCTCTCTGAGCATTAGAAAATTCTGGCATTTTTTCTATAATAATCATACTATTAAGACAAACAATTTTTTGTTGACATTCTTTAAAAGAAGAAGAGTATGAATATCCAAATAAAAAGAAAAATAATAAAAAATAAAAAATTGTATTTTTTTTCATATGATTTTTATATTTTGTTAATTACAAATCTTTTCCTATAATGAAATGTGTTCTCCATTTTGATTGAGTTTTATTTGCTATATCAAGAGGGTATCCAAAATCCACTCCTATAAATCCTATTGGATTCCAGAATAAACGAAATCCAAATCCAAAAGATTTATTCATTGTTAATGGATGAAAGTTTTTATAAGAATCTCCTACATTTCCTCCTTCCATAAAAAAAATAGTCCAAATTTTAAAATTTGAAAAATCCTTGATTAAATAACGCATTTCCAAAATAAGTTTATTGTAAATCACTCCTCCATAATTTGGAATTGAATATCTAAAATCCTTTGTTAGAAAAGGATATCCCCTTAACGGAATATGGTCTCTATTTTCTAATTTTGATTCAAATAAATTATTTTGTACTCCACCTATATAAAATTTTTGAAATGGAAACAATTCTTTTGAATCATCATATTGTCCTAGATATCCAAATTCACCTCCTATTTTTAATGCCATGTTTTTTATAATTTTTTTATACCAAGAAAAAATTATTTTCAATTTATAATACTCCATCCATTTCATTTTATTTTCATTATTATCCTTAAAAATCATGGAGTATGGAAGAGTGAATATGCTATTCAATTGTATTTTTGATCCACTAAACGGAAATATGATATCTGGTTCAGTAGAAAGTCTTTGTAATGAAATCAAAAAGCTAAGATTGTGAAACCTATGTTTTTGATACAAATCGATTTTTTTTATATTGTAAATAAATTTATCGTAATCTATAGATGTTAAAATTTTTGAATAAGGATCTAAAAAAGTTAAAAACTTATTTAAATTAACAGAAGTTCCTATTTTTTCTAAAAATTGTTTGTCTTCTATTTTAGCATTTTTATATATTTGAGATAAAAAATAAAAATCTTCCTCATTTTTTATTTTCTTTATTGAATAATCTCCTTTCAAAATTAGGGATGTCGGATTTGTTTTTTCTATCCAAGGTTCTGTGAAAGAAAAACCATAGGACGTAAAATCTTTTCCTAATTGACTAAAAATAACTAATTTTTGTCCCTCTCCTTGAGGAATAGGATTCCATAATTTCCATTGAAAAAAGTTCTTAGAAGAAAAGTTTCCAAAATTTAACTTAAAATTTCCAATAATTTTTTTCATATCTTTTCCTCCAAATCCTCCATGAAATTGAAATTCATTAGTATTTTTTTCTACAACATGCCATTCTATATCTACAGAACTATTTTCTTTATTGGGCCTAATTTCAGAATATACTTTTTCGAAAAGGTTTAAATTTTCCAAATTTAATAAACTATATTTCAGTTTTTTAGGTGAAATAAGATCTCCTGGATAAGTTTTTAATTCTCTTCTAATTACATTATCTTTAGTTATTGAATTTCCTAATATTTCAACTTTATTTATATAAACAGGTTGATTTTCTTTGATTTTTATTTCCAAATCTATTTTATGGTCTATGACTCTCTTCTCTATCGGAATTATATTAACAAATAAATAGCCTAAATCTAAATAAGTATATAGAATGCTGGAAGGAAAATAAGCATTTAAAATATTTTTTTCGATTTCAATTTTGTTATAAATATCTCCTTTTTTGTAAAAGAGAATATTTTTTAAATAATTTGTTTTTAGTTTTTTATTTCCTAAAAAATATACATTTCCTAAATAATATCTATTCCCCTCAATCACTTTTATTTTTATTCCATAATTTCCAGATTTTTCTTTCCAAACAGAATCTAAAAATACTTGAATATCAATAAAACCCATTGATTGATACTTATCTGCGATATTTTTTAAATCTTTTACTATATTTTCTTGAACGAATAAATAAATGGATTTCTCTATGATTGGAATATAAAAACTTTTTTTTGTTTTGATCATTAGATTTAGTAATTCTTTGTCCTTTACCACATGATTCCCCTCAAATAATATTTTTTCTATTCCAATTTTTTTTCCTTTGTCAACAAACAGATATAATCTATTTTTATTGTTTTCTCTGATTATTTCATTTCTTATATTAATTTCATTATATCCTTTTTTTATGTAATACTCTTGAATATCGTTTTTTATAGTTTGAATAAGATCATCAGAAATTTTATCTCCAGATTTAATTTTCTTAATATTGGGAAATTGTTCTTTTCTAGTTCCTATTACTTTAACTTCATGAATTTCTATTAAATCTTCCAGTTCAAAAAATAAATCTATTTCATTTTGAGATATATCTTTTTTATAAATAGATATATTTCTAAATAGATTGCTTTTCCACAATTTTTGGATAGCATTATCTATTCCATAAGAATCAATTAAATCTCCAGAATAAATACCAGATAAATCGGAAATAAAATGACTATCATATTTTGTTTTTCCCATTACATGAACTGACTTAACAACTAGATTTGAATTTAGATTTCTTGTAACATTAAAATTTTCTTTTTTCATAAAAGAGTAACCTTGTTGTACTTGCATTATTATCATTAATAAACAAAAAATGATTTTTAGAAAAATGTTTCTTTTCATGAATGCAAAAAGTTATTCAACGTTTCCAAAACGACGTTTTCTTTGTTGATAATTGATGATGGCTTCAAAGAAATCTTTTTTTCGAAAATCAGGCCACAAAATATTTGTAAAATACAGTTCTGCATAAGCAGATTGCCAAAGCAAAAAATTGCTAATTCGTTGTTCTCCGCTAGTCCTGATGATTAAATCGACATCTGGTAAATTTTTAGTATATAAATGATCTTGAAAAAAAGAATCGTCTATATCTCTTAATGAAAATAAACCATCGAAAACTTTTTTAGCGATATTTTTCGTTGCTCTTAAAATCTCTCTTCTAGCACTATAACTTAGTGCAAGAATCAAGGTACCAGATGTATTATGTTTGGTTTTTTTCATGAAAAAAAATAGTTCTTTTTGAATAACTTCGGAAAATTTTTCAATTTCTCCTATTGTAATAATTTTCACATCTCTTTCATGAATTTCTTCTAAATGAATTTTTAAATTAGTATGAAATAAACGCATCAAATCATCTATTTCTTTCTTGGGCCTATTCCAATTTTCAGAAGAAAACACATATAAAGTCATATAAGGAATTCCCAATTCTTTACATCCATTTATAGTGTCTCTCACAGATTGTATTGCTTTTTCATGACCGAATGTTCTTAATTTTCCTTTTTTTTCGGCCCAACGACCATTTCCATCCATAATAACAGCTACATGATGAGGAATATTATTATAATCTATTTTTTCTAATAAATTTTTCATAAAAAATCATAAATCCATCTTTGGACAAAGATATAAATAAAAAATAAAGATTTTTTACATTCAATTTCTTTGATCCATTCCCCATAAAAGTTTTTCTCGCAATGTTTTATAATAAGTATTCTTTCCTTCTTGAAGAAGATAAATATAAAAAGGAGCTTTTTGGATATACAATTCATTCTCTTTCTTCAGAGAAGTAAGTCTAGTATCCATAGATAAAGAATAAGATTTAACACGACTATGTATTTTCAAATGAATTTTTTGATGATCTGATATAATTAATGGACGTGAAAATAGATTATGTGGAGATATAGGAGTAAGAACAAAATTCTTATTATCAGGACTAATAATAGGACCTCCACAACTCAAAGAATATCCAGTTGATCCAGTCGGAGTAGAAATAATCAATCCATCTGCCCAATAAGAAGTCAGAAATTCATTATCAATATAAGCATCTATAGTGATCATAGAAACTGTTTCTTTGCGAAGAATAACAATTTCATTTAGTGCAAAATTAAAAAACTGATGATGATCAGTTATTGAAGTTTCCAACCACAATAAACTTCTAGGCATTATATGAAGTTTTCTATTGAAAATTTGATCTATTTTTTGAATAAATATATCTTTATTGAAAGTGGCCAAAAAACCTAGATTTCCTGTATTTACTCCAACTATAGGAATTCCAGAATCTCTGATCAATGTAATAGCAGATAAAATAGTTCCATCTCCTCCAAAAGTAAACATTAAACTGAAATCCTTAGTTAATTCTTTATAATGAGAAAATACAGGAAAATCTAAATTTTTAAATTCTTCAAAAGAGGACAAAACGTCAAAAAATGATTTTTCAATATGAATTTCTATTGAATGACTACATGCATAGCCTATGAACTGATTTAAATATGGTATATTTTTTTCTCCAAATTTCTGTCCATATACGGCTATTTTCATTTTAATTTTTCTTAAAAAACTAAAAGAAAATTACGAAATTAAATATTCAAAAAAAATTAATTCAGTTTTTATTAAATTTGTCGACTAAGGAAAAAAGAAAAATAATATGAAAGAATCTTTATTTCCTGCAAAAGTTTTGTTATTTGGAGAATATGGAATTCTAGAAAATTCTAGTGGACTTTCTATCCCTCATGATTTTTATAAAGGAACTTTAAAATTTCATTCTGTACTTAATAAAGATATTTTATGTTCTAATCATGAAATTAAAAAATATTATAATTTCTTATCTATTTTAGAAAAAAAAAACTAATTTTAACAAAATTAGATCTAAAAAAACTGCGTGAAGATATACAATGTGGATTATCTTTTCATTCAAATATACCTCAGGGGTATGGAATAGGAAGTTCTGGAGCATTAGTTGCAGCCATTTATGACAAATATGCAAAAAATAAATTCAAAAAATGTTTAAAAAATGAAAATATAATAATTTTGAAAAAAATATTTAGTCAAATGGAATCTTTTTTTCATGGAAAAAGTTCCGGAATAGATCCTTTGATTTGCTATCTAAACTTGCCTATACTCATTCGTTCAGAAACAGATATATCCACAATCGGAATTCCCAAAAAAAACAAAGGAGAAGGAGCTATTTTTTTATTAAATTCTGGTATTCCTAGCAACACTTCTTCTATGATCAAATTTTTTTTTGGAAAATTAAAACACGATAA
Organism: Blattabacterium cuenoti; assembly: GCF_014251575.1. Lineage (NCBI taxonomy): Bacteria > Pseudomonadati > Bacteroidota > Flavobacteriia > Flavobacteriales > Blattabacteriaceae > Blattabacterium > Blattabacterium cuenoti. The sequence goes on from NZ_CP059191.1 coordinate 564,947, forward strand.
ATTCAAGAAAATTCTAAAAGAAGAATTTATAAAATATAATGAAAAATGTATTGAAGCTTTTTTAAAAGAAGATTTCAAAATTTTATTAAAACATGTTAAACAACTTTCTACCTGGGTTTTTCATCACTTTCGTCCCATGATTCCAAAAAATTTCCGTAAAATATGGAAAGAAGGAATATTTAATAATATTCATTATTTAAAATTGTGTGGATCTGGAGGAGGAGGATTTTTTTTGGGATTTACTCCAAATTATGACCTTTCGAGAAAAAAATTGGAAAAATACACAATGGAAGTCCTTTTTCGTTTTTAATTATGCATCATAATAAAATTAGACTAAATCATTACTTATCTAATGCAGGAATTTCTTCCAGAAGAAAAGCCGATGAACTTATTCAATCTGGAGCTATAGAAGTTAATGGAAAACCTATTTGTAAATTAGGAACTATCATTCATACAAATGATATTGTCACATTTCATGGATCAAAAATTAAAATTCAAAACAAAATTTATATATTACTTAATAAACCCAGAGGTTTTATCACTACAACAAAGGATCCATTTAACAGAAAAACAGTAATGAATTTAATTCCAAATTTTTCTAAATACAAAATTTTTCCAGTAGGAAGATTAGATTATTCGACTACTGGAGTATTGCTTCTCACAAATGATGGATTCTTAGCTGAAAAACTAACTCATCCAAAATATAATGTCAAAAAGATATATCATGTATCATTAAACAAAGAAATTAAGAATGAAGATTTAGACAAAATTAGAAAAGGGAAAATATATTTAAAAGAAGGAAAGGTTAAAGTGATTTTTGTAAATAAAAGTCATTCAAAAAATCAAATCAAAATAGGATTATATATCGGATGGAATAGAATTATTAAACGGATCTTTAAAAAATTAGATTATCAAGTAATTCAATTGGATAGAATCAATTTTGGTGGATTATCCAAGAAAAATATTAAGACAGGGAATTGGTGTTTTTTAAATCAAAAAGAAGTAAAAAATATAATAAAATGAAAAAAATAACCATCATCAATGGTCCTAATTTAAATCTTTTAGGAAAACGAGAAACAGAATTATACGGAACTGAAAATTTTTTAGATTATCTCGATAAAATAAGAAAAAAAAAACTTTTCTCTAATATAGAAATTCTTTATTATCAAAACAATAGTGAAGGTAAAATTATAGATATTTTGCATTCTTTAGGATTTCAATCGGATGGCATTGTATTGAATGCAGGAGCCTACACTCACACTTCTATAGGAATTGCTGATGCAATCAAATCTATACCAGCTCCGGTTATAGAAATTCATATTTCCAATATTCATTCAAGAGAATCTTTCAGAAAAAAATCATTTCTTTCTCCCGTGTGTAAAGGAACAATTTTTGGTTTTGGTTTAAAATCCTATGAATTAGGAATATTTAGTTTTTGTTTACAGGATTGATGAAAATCGTTTAGTTTTTTTTTAATATATTTAACAATATTATTTATTCCATCTTTTCTCTTTGCGGAAACTTTAAACCAACTAGGCATAGTTAAACCATTTTTTTTAATTTTTTCGATACAAAAAGAAATATTTTTTTCAATAAATTGATGATTCAATTTATCTGTTTTTGTAAAAACAATGCAAAAATTCGTTTTTTTACTGTTTAATTTTTGCATGAAATCCAAATCTATTTTTTGTATAACAAATCTACAATCTATTAATAGAAATAAACAAACAAGATTCTTTCTATGAAAAATATAATCTACAATTAATTTTTGTGTTTTTTTTTTTACTTTTTTTTCTGAAAAAAATCCATATCCCGGCAAATCGATCAAATACCATCGATCATTGATTAAAAAATGATTGATATATTGAGTCCTCCCAGGATAAGAAGAAACTTTAGCTATTTTTTTTCTTCCAGCTATGCAATTTATTAAACTAGATTTTCCAACATTAGAACGTCCTGCAAAAGCATATTCAGGAAAATTATCAATGAACATGTTGATTTTTTTTGAACTTCCTTTAAATTTTACAGAAAAAATTTTCATGATTGAAATCAAATTTAGAAAGCCATTTTTCTAGTATTTCTATAAATTTTTTAGGATGTTCCATCATAGGAACATGTCCACATTTATCTATCCAATGTAATTCAGAATCAGGTAACAATCTATGAAATTCTTCCGCAACTTCTGGTGGAGTAACATGATCTTGTTTCCCCCAAATTAAACAAATAGGTTGTTGAATAACAGATAAATCTTTAGACATATTATATTTCATAGCACTTTTAGCAATATATAAAGTTTTAATTCCCTTTTTTTTATCATTGACAATATGAAATACTTCATCTACTAATTCTTTGGTCGCTATTTTAGGATCATAAAATACTTCTTGTGATTTTTTTCTGATATATTCATAATTTTCTCTTTTAGGAAAAGCATCTCCAAAAGCTTTTTCAAACAATCCTGAACTTCCCGTAAGAACTACAGAATGGACTAAATCCATTCTTTTTTTTGCTATAATTAAAGCAATATGTCCTCCAAGTGAATTTCCTACTAAAGTAGCTTTTTTAATTCCTATTTTCATTAAAAATTGGATAATATATTTAGATAAATTAGAAATATTTGTAAGAAATAATGGCATATTATAAAGAGGTAATGAAGGAATAATTACTTTATAACCTTTTTTTGGAAAAAAATCTAAAAGAGCCTTGAAATTACTTAATCCTCCCATTAACCCATGAAGCAAAATCAAAGGATGCCCTTTCCCCTCTTTTATATGAGTAAATTTTCTTTCTTTATTATTAAGATTAAGCATACTATTAAGTATTATTTTTTCTACATTTTTTTTGAACAAGAAAATAAGCTGCTTTTGCAGCCATCTCCTCCGATTTCTTTTTTGAAGTCCCTCTCCCTTCAGTTTTAATTCCACATTCTAATACGGTAAACTCTGATAAATAAGTAATTACATTTTTATTTTCTATTTCTCTAAAAGTTTTAAAATTTATTATTAATTTATTTTTTTGAGACCATTCTATCATCCATACTTTATAACTAAAAATTTCATTTTGTAACTTCGCAATATTTACATAAGTATGCAATATCTTCTGATGGACGAAATCTTTACAACCTTGATATCCTATTTCCAAATAAATAAATCCTATTAAAGCTTCAAGTGTATTTCCCAATATGTTATCAGATATGACTGATTTATTAAAAAAAATATCTGTAATAGTTAATTTTCTAGAAATTTCATTCAAATTTCTTCTGCATACTATTTTAGATCGTATTTGAGTTAACTCTCCTTCTTTTTTATCAGGAAGTTTTTCACATAAAAAATGTGATATAATAGAATTTAACACAGCATCTCCTAAAAATTCGAGTCTTTGGAAATTAACAGAATAATTTTGATTCAAATTTTTTCTTTTTATAGAAAAACTATAAATGAATACTTCCTTTAAAAATTTCGTATTTTTTGGACAAAATCCTAATATTTTTATTAATCTTCCGATTAGAATAGAGTCTTCATCTTTTTCAAAATTTTCAAAAGTAGTATTAGACAACATTTATTTTTTTGAATAAAATACAAACATTGTGTCCTCCAAATCCAAAAGTATTACATATACTAATTTTTACTTCTTTTTTTATAGCTTTATTTGGAGTAAAATTAATTTTTGGATCTATATTCCTGTCTATATGAAATAAATTTATAGTTGGAGGTATTATTCCTTTTGTTAAAGGAAGTATAGAAGCTATTGCTTCTATTGCTCCTGCAGCACCCAACAAATGTCCTGTCATAGATTTTGTAGAATTAATATCTATATTATATATATTTTTCTTAAAAACTTCTTGAATTGCTTTCACTTCTGCAAGATCTCCCAACTGAGTAGAAGTTCCATGAGAATTAATATGATCAACATCTTCACATTTGATTCCTGCATCTTGAATGGCCGTTTTCATAGCTAAAACGATTCCTTTTCCTTCTGGATGAGGCGCAGTAATATGATAAGCATCTCCAGACATTCCAACTCCTCCTATTTCAGCATATATATTGGCTCCTCTTTCTTGAGCATGTTTATATTCCTCAAGTATAAGACATCCAGCCCCCTCTCCTAATACAAAACCATCTCTCTCTTCATCAAAAGGACGTGATGCTGTATGATAATCTTCATTTCTAGTAGACAAGGCATGTAGAGCATTAAACCCTCCTACTCCACTTTGGGTAATAGCTGCTTCAGAACCTCCTGCAACCATTATATCTGCTTTTCCTAAACATATTAAATGATAAGCATCTGCAATAGCATTAGAGGAGGAAGCACAAGAAGATACAGTTGCGTAATTTGGACCATGAAGACCATAATTCATAGAAATGAAACCAGCAGTAATATCTATTAGCATTTTAGGAATAAAAAAAGGGCTAAATCTAGGAGATCTTCCTCCATTTACATAATCAGAAATAGATTCTTCCAAATTGAGAAGACCTCCAATTCCTGAAGCCCAAATCACTCCAACTCTTTCTCTTTTTTCTTTGAAAAAATTAATACCACTATTTTTTATAGCTTCTTCAGAAGCAACAATTCCATATTGTGCACATGGATCTAATTTTCGTCTTTCTTTTTTACTGAAAAAAATACTGGGATCATAATTTTTTAATTCACAAGCAAATTTAGTCTTGTATTTTTTAGTATTAAAATAAGTGATAGGAGCACATCCACTTTTTCCATTAATAAGAGAAATCCAATATTCTTTTACATTATTTCCTATCGGAGTAATAGAACCAATACCAGTAACTACTACTTTTTTTAATTTATCCATATTCATACATACATAAAAAAGCTAATCAGATTTTTTATCAATATTCTTTTTATCAATTAAAAGATCTTCTATAGCCTGTATGGCTTCTCCTACTGTTGTTATTTTTTCTGCCTTTTCATCAGAAATACTAATGTCAAATTCTTTTTCAAATTCCATAATAAGTTCTACTATATCTAAGGAATCTGCTCCTAAATCATTAGTAAAACTAGCAGTAGGAACAATTTCACTTTCATCTACACTTAATTTATCTACAATAAGAGCATTGACTCTGGATGCAATGTCAGACATAGGATCATAATTTTTTTATTGTACAAAATTAGTAAACTTTTGTAAATCATATATAAATTTGCTGTATGCTTAAATAGTATATACAGAAATCACAGAAGAATATATGATGGCTCTTTCTCTAGAAAATTACGGAATATTGAATTCTTATGACAATTATCAGTTAAATCCTTATGAATTACAAAACATAATTATTCAAAAAGGAATGGGAGTAGAAACTAAATCAGGAGTTTTAGCAATAAATACTGGTTCATTTACTGGAAGATCTCCTGAAGATAGATTTATTGTAAAGGACAGTATTACAGAAAAAAAAGTTTGGTGGGATGAGAAATTCAATCGATCTTTTGATCCAGAAAAATTTGATCATTTATATCGAAAAGTAGTTCGATACTTATCTGGAAAAACATTATACATTAGAGATGGATATCTTTGTTCTGATAAACGTTATCAGTTCAATGTTCGTTCTATTAGTGAATATCCATGGTCCGATTTATTTATTCATAATCTTTTCCTAAGATTTACAAAGATTGATCAAATTTTACCAGATTGGTTATTATTTTGTGCTCCAGGATTTCAAGCTGATCCTATAAAAGATGGAACACGGAAAAAAAATTTTTCTATATTGAATTTTTCTAAAAAAATAGTTTTGATTGGAGGATCAGGATATACAGGAGAAATAAAAAAATCTATCTTTTCTGTCCTAAATTTCATACTTCCTGTATATAAAAATGTATTTCCCATGCATTGTTCTGCAAATGTAGGAAAATATAAAAAAGATACAGCTCTTTTTTTTGGATTATCTGGAACAGGAAAAACGACTATATCCAATGATATCAACAGAAATTTAGTGGGAGATGATGAACATGGATGGACTTGTGATAACATCATTTTTAATTTTGAAGGAGGATGTTATGCAAAAATATTAGGTATTTCTAGAAAAAAAGAACCTATGATTTATCATGCTATAAAAAAAGGAGCTATGTTAGAAAATGTCATTTTTAAAAATGAAACCCAAGAAGTTGATTTTTTAGATGATTCTATTACTCAAAACATTAGAATTAGCTATCCTATTTATTTTGTAAATAATATTGAGAAAGAATTATTGTCTTCTAATATCAAAAACATTTTTTTTCTTACATATGATGCTTTTGGAGTTTTACCACCCATAGCTAAATTAAATCGATCACAATCTTCTTATTATTTTTTGTTAGGATATACTTCTAAAGTAGCTGGAACTGAATTAAATATAGTTAAACCAAAAGCTACATTTTCTTCTTGTTTTGGTGCTCCATTCATGCCTTTACATCCTGTTCAATACACAAATATGCTAATGAAAAAATTAGATAATACCAAAATAAATGTTTGGATGGTTAATACAGGATTAATATCAGGAGGATATTCATCTGGATATCGTATCAAATTAAATGATACTCGAAAAATTGTGAAAAGCGCTCTAGATGGTTTGTTATCAGAGGTCCCTTACGAAAAATATCCAATTTTTAATTTTAAAATACCAAAATATTGTCCAGGTATATCTTCTCATATATTAAATCCAAAAAATTCATGGAAAAATGAAAAAATGTATCAAAATCAAGTCAAAATACTTGCTAGAAAATTTATTAACCATTTTGATATATACAAAAAATATACAGACAAAAATATTTCATCTGGAGAACCTATTTTAGAATAAATATATCATCATAATTACTGAGATATTTACTAATATATTTTCCCAATATATCAAACTCTACATTCACAATATCTCCTACTTTCATAAGGTGAAAATTTGTTTTATTATAAGTATAAGGAATAATGGAAACGCTAAATATATAGTGATTACATGTTATAATAGTAAGACTTATTCCATTGATAGCAATCGATCCTTTTTCTACAATTGTGTGATTTAATTTTTTTTTAGACCGAAAAAAAAATAGCCAACTTCCATTTCTATTTTCTATTTGAATAATTTCAGCAGTTGTATCTACATGTCCTTGTACTACGTGTCCATTTAATCTTTCAAACATCATTAACCCTCTTTCTAAATTTACTTCATCTTTAATTTTTAAAAAATTTAAATTAGTGCAAAACAAAGTTTCTTCAGAAGCTATGACTGAATAAGTTTTTTCATTAATATCTATAATGGTAAAACATATTCCATTATGGCAAATGCTTTGATTTATTTTAATTTCATCTAAAAATGGATTAATGAAAGTAATACAAAGATTATTTTTATCACGATTGAATTGATATACTTTTGTTGTACATTCTACAATACCAGTAAACATAATTATTTATAATTTTTATCAAATTAAATATTAAATGAATTATAGAAAAAAAAAAATTAGAGTGGGGGTTACCACAGGTGATATTCACGGAATAGGGATAGAAATTTTTTTAAAAGTATGTCGTAAAAAAAGACTTCTAGATTTTTTTACTCCAATATTATTTGGATCTACTAAATTATGTTCTTATTATAATAAAATCTTAAATCTGGATATAAATCATATTCGAGAAGTAAAAAATTTTAAAGAAATTATTGATTACAAAATTAATGTATTCAATATATGGAAAGAAGATATAAAATTTGAATCTATAAAAATCAATCATCCAGATTCAGGGAAATATCCTATTTTATCTTTAAAAAAAGCTGTGAAAGCTTTAAAAGAAGGAAAAATTGACGTACTTGTAACAGCTCCAGTAAACAAAAAATATATGAATTTGAAAGGTTTCTCATTTTTTGGACATACTGAATATTTACAAAATGTTTTGGAAGGAGAATCATTAATGGTAATGATTCATGACATTTTAAAAATAGCTTTAGTTACTAATCATTTGCCTTTAAAAAAAGTCACTTCAGAATTAAACATAAAAAAAATAATAAAATCAATAAAAATTCTACATCAATCCCTTATTATTGATTTTTCTATAGAAAAACCAAAAATAGCAGTTTTAGGATGTAATCCCCACTCAAGTGATAATGGATTAACAGGAGATGAAGAAAAAATAAAAATTAGACCTGCTGTTGATTGTTTGTTTCAAAAACAAGGCTGGCTGGTTTTTGGCCCTTATTCTTCAGACAGTTTTTTTGGAAATCAACTCTATCGTAATTTTGATGCTGTTTTAGCTATGTATCATGATCAAGGATTAATTCCTTTTAAAACATTAACTTTTAATCAAGGAGTGAATTTTACAGCAGGTCTTTCTCATATACGAACTTCTCCAGATCACGGTGTTGCCTATGATATAGCTAAAAAAGGAATTGCTAATGAAAATTCTTTTGAAGAAGCTATTTTTAGTGCTATAAAAATATTTAAAAATAGAAAAGAATATATGAAACTAAGTTTTTCTAAAAAATCATTATAAAATAACAATGATTGAATTATTTTTTACTTGCAAAATTCCATTTTTTATTTTTATTTTTTTTCTATCTTTTCCATCAATATATAGTTTGATTATCCCATTTTTTAATATGGATATAAAATAAGCATGATTCTCTAATATTTGAAAATATCCACATAATCCAGGAGCTGTAATGGAAGCTATATTTCCTTGATACAAGATCTTATCACAATCAAGAATTTTGATTTTCATAATTTATCATTTTTTTTCCATCTTCTATTACTTGTTCAATAGTTCCTTTTAGATTGAAGGCTGTTTCTGGAATGTGATCTAAATCACCATTTATTATCATATTAAATCCTTTGATTGTGTCCTCAATTTTTACAAAAATTCCTTCAATTCCTGTAAACTGTTTTGCAACATGAAATGGTTGAGATAAAAAACGTTGAACACGCCTAGCTCTGGAAACTATTAATTTATCTTCTTCACTTAATTCTTCTATTCCTAGAATAGCTATAATATCTTGTAAAGAATTATATTTTTGTAAAATTTCTTTAACACGTTGTGCGCAGTTATAATGATCTCTGTCTATTATATCCGGAGACAAAATACGAGAAGTAGAATCCAAAGGATCTACCGCAGGATAAATTCCTAAAGATGCTATTTTTCTGGAAAGAACTGTTGTTGCATCCAAATGAGAAAATGTAATAGCAGGAGCTGGATCTGTTAAATCATCTGCAGGAACATAAACAGCTTGCACTGAAGTGATGGATCCTTTTTTTGTTGAAGTAATTCTTTCCTGCATAGAACCCATTTCTGATGATAAAGTTGGCTGATATCCTACAGATGAAGGGATCCTTCCTAATAAAGCTGAAACTTCTGATCCTGCCTGAGTAAATCGAAATATATTGTCTATAAAAAACAAAACATCTTGTCCTTTTTTTCCTTCTACATATTGATCTCTATAATATTCAGCTAATGTTAATCCAGATAAAGCAACTCTAGCTCTAGCTCCTGGAGGCTCATTCATTTGACCAAACACAAAAACAGCTTTAGATTCCTTAAGTGCATTTTTATCTACTTTTGAAAGATCCCAATATCCTTTTTTCATGGATTTCATGAAAGAATCTCCATATTTTATAATTCCAGATTCTAACATTTCTCTTAATAAATCATTTCCTTCTCTAGATCTTTCTCCTACTCCTGCAAAAACAGATCTTCCTCCATGTCCTTTCGCTACATTGTTAATTAATTCTTGTATTAGCACAGTTTTTCCTACTCCTGCCCCACCAAATAAACCAATCTTACCTCCTTTTGGATAAGGTTCTATTAAATCTATAACTTTAATCCCTGTATACAATATTTCTGTTTCTGTTGATAAGTCTTTAAATGCTGGAGGTTCTTTGTGAATAGGTCTCGTTATGGATTTATCTATATCTCCTAATCCATCTATGCAATCTCCCAAAACATTAAAAACTCTACCATTGATGGATTCCCCTACAGGAACGCTAATTGGCTTACCTAATCCATTTACTTCTTGGCCTCTTTGCAATCCATCTGTTACTTCCATAGAAATGCAACGAACATTTTTATCCCCAATATGTTGTTGAACTTCTAAAATTATTTTATTTTTTTTAGATAAATTTACTTCCAAAGAATCGTAAATTTTAGGTAATTCCTCACTTTCTTGAAAAGAAACATCAATTATAGGTCCTATAATTTGAGTAATTATTCCCTTTATTTTTTTTTTATGCATCATGTAATCCCTTTTGATTAAAAAATCATAAAAATATAAATTCAGTATCTTTGTATTTGTAAATGTAAGAGAAAAAAGATAAAAATTTTGAAAATTTATTCATTCATTGATGAATTTTCTTCTCTTTCTCCATGTATATTGACTCTTGGAGTTTTTGATGGGGTTCATATGGGACATCAAAAAATAATTAAAAATCTAATTTTTAGAGCTGAAAAAAAGTATTGTCCCGTTTTGCTTACTTTTTATCCACATCCAAAAGAAATATTAAATCCTAGTAAAAAATTTTTCTATTTAAACACTCTTACTGAAAGAATATATAAATTGAAAAAAATAGGAGTAAAACATTTGATTATTCATCCTTTTACTATAAATTTCTCAAAATTAAGTACAAAAAACTTTTTCAAAAAAATTTTACATTCTAAATTTAGAATCAAAAAAATTATTACTGGATATGATTCTCATATTGGAAAAAACAGAGATGGTTCCTACGAAGAATTAAGAAAATTATCTAATATTTACGGATTTCAACTTGGAAAAGTTGAACCTTACAAATTTAACAAAAAAATAATTAGTTCTACTGATATTCGAGAATCTCTTTTATTAGGAAATATCCAATGGGCTAACAAAGCCCTGGGATATTCTTATACATTATCCGGTAATGTTATCAAAGGAAAAGGAATAGGGAGTACTATTGATTTTCCAACTGCAAATCTACAAGTAAATTCAAAAAAATTAATCCCAAAAAATGGAGTTTATGCTGTAAAAATTAATTATCTGGATAATATTTATCAAGGAATGTTAAATATAGGAGTTAATCCTACTATTAATCGAAAAAATCAAAAAATAAATATAGAAGTACATATTTTTGATTTTTTTGAAAATATTTATGGAAAAAAAATAGATATTTTAATAATTCATATGATTCGCGAAGAAAAAAAGTTTAACACACTTAAAGAATTAAAAGAACATCTTAGAAAAGATGAAATAAATATTAAAAAATTTTTTTCTTGTGAAAAAGAAAATTGATCAAATTATTCAACACCTACTATTGTCACAAAAAACTAATTTGAATCAGAAATACATATTAATATCAAAAGGATATCCTATTATAGAATATATAAAAAATAAATATAAATCAAAATTTAGCTCAGAGACTGAATTTTTTACAATTGAAAAATTTTTCGAAAAAATTTCTGGATTACAAATTTTAGACAATCATTCTATTCTTCTTTATTTTTTTTCTATCTTAAAAAAAGATGATTTTTTAGACAAAAATTTCAATAGTTTTTTTAATTGGGGACCTAAAATATTAAATGACTTTCAAAATATCGACATCAATATGATTGATGTTGAACAATTTTTTTCTTCTATTATTTCTGCAGAAAAAATGAATAAGTGGAATTTTAATATTTTAGAACAAGAAAAATTTCTTTTTTGGGAAAAGATTCATGAATATTATTATATTCTGCAATCTAAACTTTTAAAAAAAGGAATCACTTATCAAGGAATGCTTTTCAAAATAGCTCTTTCTCGTTTTGGTTTTTTTTTATCTGAAAATTCAAGTACAAAAATTTTTTTCTTTATAGATCTTATTTTGAATAAATGTGAAAAAATTTTTGTTCAAAAAATCATTCAATATAGTCATGGGTTAGTCTATAACTTATATGAATATGAAAATAAGATCAAAAAAAATATTTTTGAATCTAAAAATCAAAATACAAATTCTAAGACACATAAAAAATTTAATGATTTAAAAGTAATTGAAGTTTCAAAAGAAATAGAACAAGTAAAAATTGTAGAAAATATAGTATACAAATTGGTTAAAAAAGGGATAAAACCCTACAATATACTCATAATTCCAGGGGATAGATGCTTATTAATTCCGTTGTTAGATTCTATGAAAAGATTAGGAATCAACATATCTATAAACATAGATTATTCCTTCAAAAATATTCCTATTTATTATACTCTTTATTCTATATTCCAATTATTATTAAGAAAAGATAAGTTAAAAAAATTCACTAAAAAAGATGTCATTAGAGTTCTATCTGATGGATATATTCAAAAGTTTTTTTTAAAAAAAAATTCTTTATTAAAAAAATTGAAAACTGAAAATGATTCAGATTTTATTTCCGAAGATTTCATAAAAAAATATCTAATAAAAAATGATTTATGGATTATTTTCCAAATTTCAACTCATGACACAAAAATTATTCTTCTAAGTCTTATTGGTTTTATCAGAAAATTACAAAAACGACTTTTTGTAAACATGAATAAACATTTTATAGAATTAAGATTTCTTTTTAATCTAGAAATTTATATCTACAAACTAAGAATAATAGTTAGAAAGAATAAAAATTTCTTATTCGGAATAAATGACGTATTTAACATATATGAACAATTCGTGAATACAAAAAGTATACGATATATACATAAAAAAAAAAGAGGATTATACATAACAGGTTTTATGGATATTTTTTTTAAAAATTTCGATGTGGTGATCATTACCTCCTTTAATGAAGGAATAATTCCTCCAAAAAATCATGAAAAAAAATATTCTTTTATTCCTTTTGATCTTCGTCAAAGATTAAAAATGAAAGATTTTAATAATGATGTTTATTTTTATCATTTTATAAGAATTTTTCAATCTTCTACAGAAACATATTTGATATATAAAAATCAACCAGATGAAATTAATTCTGGAGAAAAAAGTCGTTTTCTACATCAAATGGAAATGAATTATAAATTATCAACAGAAAAAATAAACAATCCATTTATTCCTATTAATTTACTAAAAGTTCCCATTGTAATTGAAAAAACAAAATCTATCATTCATCGTTTGCATGAATTAATTGTTCAAGGACTATCTCCTTCTTCTATTCATTTATATAATTACAATCCTCTTTTATTCTATTACAAAAAAATACTTAGTTTAAATGATCCAGAAGAAATTTTCTTTAAGAAAAAAGTAGGACAAATCATTCACCAGATATTAAAAATTTTATATTCTCCAATAATAGAAAATTTTATAACAATTAATCGTATTCATGATATGAAAAAAGTTTATGAATCTATTGTTAAAAAAGTTCTTTTAGGAAAAGAAAAAACCATTGAAGGAAAAAATATGTTATTTTATTGTATAATAAAAGCTTATATAGAAAATTTTATTTCATGGGATGAAAAAAGCATTCAAAATGGACACAAAATTTTTGTGAAAAAAATAGAATGCAAAGTTTCTACAATATTAAATGTAGGATCAAAACAAGTGAATCTACATGGAATTATTGATCGTATAGATGAATACGATGGGATTACTCGTATTCTTGATTACAAAATAGGATTTCAAAAAATTAAAGAAATGAATGTTTCTTTAAAAAATATTGAAAACATTTTTCAAGATCCAAGTTATGCAAATACTATGCAATTACTTATTTATGTTTATTTGTGGTTTAAATCCTCTACTTTTTTTGGAAATAAAAAAAAACCTCCCTCTATAGGAATTCTTTCACCCGAAAAAAACGGAAAAATATTGCAAATTCCTATAAATTTTTTTCATCAAAAAAAAAGAAATATTACGTACGAAGATTATAGAAAAAATTTTCTTCCATTTCTTATTAAAAGAATTTCAGAAATATTAGATCCAAAAATACCAATTATAGAAAAAATTTATTGATTTTGAATATATCTATCTATATAATCCCCCACTTCTTCAGTAGTTGAAAAAAACTCTGATTCAATAATATCTGGGGTACATACTTTTTCTTCAATGGACTTTCTAACAGCTTTTTCTAAAATATTTTTTTCTTTATGCATTCCAAAATATTCTAACATCATAGACCCTGAAAGAATACATCCCAAAGGATTTGCTATATTTTTCCCCTTCGCTTGGGGGTAAGATCCATGTATAGGTTCAAACATAGATTTATGATTTCCTATAGAAGCTGAAGGCAATAAACCCAAAGAACTTGTAATCACACTAGATTCATCTGAAAGAATATCTCCAAACATGTTATCTGTTAGAATAATATCAAATCTTCTAGGATTTAGAATAATTTGCATAGCGGCATTATCTATATACAAAAAATCCAAATTTACACCTGGATAATCCAATGCTATTTTTCGAATAACTTCTCTCCATAATCTAGAAGTTTCTAATACATTTGCTTTATCCACCAATGTTACTTTCTTTTTTCGAGAAAGAGCTGCTTTAAAAGCCATTTCTCCAATTCTTTCAATTTCTTTTTTGGAATAAAAACAATAATCATAAGCTTCTTCTCCATTTTTAGAACGACCTTTTTCTCCAAAATAAATTCCTCCTGTCAATTCACGGTATATAATAAAATCAACTCCATCCAATAGTTCCTTTTTTATAGGTGATTTATTGACTTCTGAATAAACTATTATAGGACGAATATTGCAATATAAATTCATTCTTTTTCTTAATTTTAATAATCCATCTTCAGGTCTCTTTCCTCTTGGATTATGATCATATTTTTCGTCTCCTATACAACCAAATAAAACAGCATCTGATTTTAAACAAACATCTATAGTTTCTTCCGGCATTGGATCTCCAAATTTTTCTATAGCCATAGATCCAGCTATAGTTTTATGATAATAAAAATCATGATTATATTTTTTCGCTATAGAGTTTAAAACTTTTATTGTTTGTTTCATGATTTCAGGACCTATTCCATCTCCTTCTATTACAGAAATATTTTTTTTCATAGAATATTTTTTCTATTTTTTTCAAAATTTTTTACATCTTTTTTTATGGAAAATAAAAAATCTATATCATCATAACCATTTAAAAAACAATTTTTTTTGTATGGATGAATATAAAATTTATCAATTTCTCCTGTTTCCATTATTGTAACCTTTTGATTGATTAAATCAACTTTTATTTTAATTTTCGGATTTTTATCAATTGTGTCAAACAATTTTTTCAAAAAAAAGTCAGAAACTTCTACAGTCAGTAATCCATTATTCAATGCATTTTCTCTAAAAATATCAGCAAAAAAACTAGATATTACAACTCTAAATCCATAATCGTAAATAGCCCATGCAGCATGTTCTCGACTGGAACCACAACCAAAATTTCTTCCTGATAAAAGAATTTTTCCACTAAAATTAGAATTATTTAATATAAAATCTTCATTTAAAGATCCATCTTTTCTATAACGCCAATCTATAAAAAGATTTTTTCCACATTCTTCACGTTTAATTTCTTTTAAAAAACGAGCAGGAATAATCTGATCAGTATCTATATCCTCTATAGGCAATGGAATTGCTTGGCTAGTTAACATCGTAAATTTTTTCATGAATATATTTATTTACATCTACAATTTTTCCTTCAATAGCTATAACAGCAGCTGTTAAAGGACTTGCTAATAAAGTCCTAGCTCCTGGCCCCTGTCTTCCTTCAAAATTTCTATTAGATGTAGAAACACAATATTCTCCTGAAGGAATTTTATCCTCATTCATTCCCAAACAAGCAGAACATCCTGGTTGACGAAATTCGAATCCACAGTTTCTAAAAATTATATCTAATCCTTCTTCTTTGGCTTGTTTGACTACCTGATTTGATCCAGGAACTATCATTACACGAACATGATTAGCTTTCTTTTTTCCTTTTACTATAGAAGCTACTAGTCTTAAATCTTCTATTCTAGAATTAGTGCAACTTCCTATAAAAATATAATCAATTCTTTTTCCTATTAAAGATTCTCCTGTAGAGAATCCCATATAATTTAAAGATTTTTGATCTGTATCTAATTTTGGAATAGACTCAGAAATTTTTATTGCCATACCAGGATTTGTTCCATAAGTTATCATAGGCTCAATTTCTTCAACATTGAAAACGTACTCTTTATCAAATTTTGTATTCTGATCTGTTCTTAAAGATTTCCAATATTCTATTATTTTATGCTTTTTTGATTCCTTGAAATGTTTACATTTTTCAATGTAATCAAAAGTAATTTGATCTGGAGCAATTAATCCTCCTTTTGCTCCCATTTCAATACTCATATTACAAATAGTCATTCTTCCTTCCATGCTCATTTTTTGAATAGAAGACCCTGTGTATTCTATAAAATGACCGATTCCCACATCTACTCCCAATTTTGAAATAAGATACAAAATGACATCTTTTGACGTTACTCCCCTTTTTAAATTTCCATTTAATTGAATTCTCATTTGTTTTGGTTTGGATAATAATAAACATTGACTAGCCATAACCATGGTTACCTGACTAGTTCCAATTCCAAAAGCTATACATCCAAAAGCACCATGAGTAGAAGTGTGACTATCTCCACAAACTATTGTCATACCAGGTAAAGTATAACCTAATTCAGGACCAATCACATGAACAATTCCATTATTTTTATGACCAAGTTGATATAACGTGATTCCAAATTTTTGGCAATTATCTGTTAACAAATTTATTTGTTTTCTAGACAAAAAATCTAAAACAGGTAAATGTTGATTTATTGTAGGAACGTTATGATCCGCAGTTGCTATAATTTGTTTAGGTCTGAAAACAGAAAAATTTCTTTTTTCTAATTCTATAAAAGCTTGAGGACTAGTTACTTCATGTATATAATGTCTATCAATATAAATAACATATATTCCGTTTTCTAATTCTTTAACTATGTGAGATTCCCAAATTTTATCAAATAATGATTTTGACATTTTTAAACAACATTTATTCTTCTGTTAGTATTATTAGTAGGATGCAATATTTGATTATTTGCATTCAAATTAGCTTTTTTTAATATCGTTTTTAATTCCCTATCGGTAATTTCTTTCTTTTCATCTGCATATTTTAAAAAAATAGAATAAACCAAATCTAAAGAATTTTTATTCAAAAAATGACCCAGTTTTTTATAACGATAAGCCAAAGCTGCTCTTCCACTTCTAGCTGTTAGAATAATTGAAGATTGATCTATTCCAACATCTTCTGGATTAATACTTTCATAAGTTTCCCTCTTTTTTATGACTCCATCTTGATGAATTCCTGATGAATGAGAAAATGCATTGATTCCTACAATAGCTTTATTAGCTTGAACTCTCATTCCTGTACATTCAGACACTAGATGACTTGTGGAATAAATAAGTTTTGTATTTATATTAGTAAATAAATTCAAATGAGAGTTTTGTTTAATAATCATAACTATTTCTTCCAAAGAAGTATTTCCAGCTCTTTCTCCAATTCCATTAATAGTACATTCCACTTGTTCTGCTCCATTCATAATTCCAGATAAAGAATTAGCCGTAGCCAGTCCCAAATCATTATGACAATGAGTAGATAATTTGATTTTATGAACCCCTTTAACATTTTCTTTTAAAAAGCGTATTTTATCTCCATATTCTTCTGGAAGACAATACCCTGTAGTATCAGGTATATTAATAACCGTCGCTCCATATTTGATCACATTTTCACATACTTTTGCTAAAAATTCATTTTCTGTACGCCCCGCATCTTCCGCATAAAATTCAACATCTTCTACAAACCTTTTTGCATATTTTACTGCATGAATAGCTCTTTCTATAATTTTTTCCGGGGTGCTATTGAATTTATAACGGATATGACAATTTGAAGTTCCTATTCCTGTATGAATTCTTGGTTTTTTAGCATGTTGTAACGCTTGTCCTGCTATCTCTATATCTTTTTCTACTGCTCTAGATAATGCACAAACTACAGTTTTTGAAACTGATCTACAGATTTCTTGAACAGATTGATAATCTCCTGGACTAGAAGTGGGAAATCCTGCTTCAATAACATCCACCCCTAAAGACTCTAATCTTTTAGCTATTTTTATTTTTTCTTTAGTATTTAATCTGCTTCCAGGAACCTGTTCTCCATCTCGCAAAGTTGTATCAAAAATTTGTATTCTTTTCTTTTCCATACCATTGGATTATTTGATAATCTCAAAACTATTTTTTCCAATAAAAAAATAGAAATGAATTATTTTAATACTTACAATATTCAATTAATAAAATTATTTTATATTTTTCTATTTATCAAACTAAATATTATTATACAATTACAATGTCTAATTACAATAAATCAGATCATCTTCTTTTATTAATTCAAACTTTATCAAAATCAGAAAAAAGAAATTTTAAACTTTATGCTAGTCGCATAAAAAAGAATAAATGCGCCAAGTTTATGAAACTTTTTGAAATCATGAGCAAAATAAATTATTATGATGAAAAAAAAATATTAAAATCACCTATAAGCAAAATGCAACTATCTAATATAAAAGCTAATTTATACAAACAAATTTTGATTAGTCTTAAGTTGCAACACACTGAAAAAAATCATGATATACAAATACGTGAATATTTAGATTTTGCTAAAATTTTATATAATAAAGGTTTATATATACAAAGCTTAAAATTATTAGGAAAAGCAAAAATCATTGCTAGATGTTATGAATATAACACTATTCTTTTAGAATTAGTAGAATTTGAAAAAATGATAGAATCTCAACATATAACTAGAAGTCTTTATTCTAGATCAGGAGAATTATCAGCAGAGTCTAAAGAATTAATTGAAAGAATACAATGTAATAATGCTTTATCTAGTCTTTCTTTGGAATTATATGGTTTATATTTAAAAGTAGGATATGTCAGAAATGAAAAAGACAAAATATTTATAGAAACATATTTTCGTACAAATCTTCCAAAATTTGATATTGATAAACTTAGTTTTTACGAAAAATTGTTTTTATATCAGGCTCAAGTATGGTATCATTACATCCGACAAGATTTTATTATGTGCTATAGATCATCTTATAAATGGGTAGAATTGTTTCAAAATCATACAAAAGAAAAAAAAATAGCTCCTGTCAGTTACTTAAAAGGATATCATTATTTATTAGATACTTTGTTTTATTTGAATCATTACTCAAAGTTTACTAATGTATTAAAGAAATTTGAAAAAGAAGTCAAAAATGGAGAAATACTTATAAATGGAAATACCAGAATATTAATTTTCATGTATACATATACTAATCGTATTAACAAACATTATATGGAAGGAAGTTTTTCAGAAGGTGTGAAAAAAATCATTCCATCATTATTTATGGATTTCAATAAAATCTCTAATCGTCTAGACTCTCATTATATTATGGTTCTTTATTACAAAATTGCTTGTTTGTATTTCGGAAGTGGAGATCATGAAAAAACCATTCTATATTTGTCAAAAATTATGGAAAATAAGAAAAAAAATTTACGACAAGATTTACAATGTTTTGCCAGACTCCTACATTTAATTGCTTGTTACGAAAGTGGATTAGATGAAAATATGGATCAAAAGATTCAGTCTGCATACAGATTTTTCATTCAAATGGATGATTGGTATATCGTGCAAAAAAAAATTATTCATTTTTTTAAAAATCTGGGAAATGTATATCCACATCAAATAAAAGGTCAGTTTAAAAAATTAAGAGATAAATTAATTAAATATTATGATCATCCTTATGAAAAGAGAACTTTCCTATATTTAGATATTATTTCTTGGCTGAATTCTAAAATAGAGAATAAATCCGTAGAAGTCATCATAAAAGAAAAGTTTCTAAAAACTAACTCCCAAAAATAAATTATTTTCATATCAATAAAAAAAAAATTCTAAAAAATAGAATCATAAAATATGAAAAAATAAAATTTGCAAAAGTTTTTAATAAACTAGAAAAATCATCATATTCAATCATTAAGCAGAAAAAAACAAAAACACCAAAAAATAACTTAATTATACCACATAATACATAAATATATACAGTTAGTTTGGATTTTTTTATACTTGCAAGTAAACAAATAAAAAACAAAAAACTGCTGAAAGGCAACAAAAAAATATATATTCTTAATATGAAAAAAAAATTTTTTCTGAAAAAAACGGCACTAAAAATGACGTGTATTAAACTAAAAAAGAAAGTAAAAAAATTGTATCCAATGATCTTTTTTATCATTAATAAATAATATCACTTTTAATAAATACATGCAAAAAAATATCATTGACGAACTCTCATGGAGAGGTTTAATAAAAAATAAAGTTTCTGGTATAGAAAATCAATTAAAAAAACCTACCACAATGTACATAGGATTTGACCCTACATCTGATTCTCTTCACTTAGGAAGTTTGCTTCCTCTTATCATTCTCATTCATTTTCAAAAAATGGGACATAAATCCTTAGTATTGATTGGTGGAGCAACAGGTTTTATAGGAGATCCTTCTGGTAGAAAAGATAACAGGATTTTTCTTAGTCAAGAAATTTTACAAAAAAATACAGAATCTATAAAAAATCAAATCCTAAGACTTTTGAAGTTTCATTCAGAAAAAATAGAATTATTAAATAATTTAGATTGGATTCAAAATGTTTCTTTTTTGGAATTTATTCGTGATATTGGAAAATATTTTACTGTAAATTACATGATTTCTAAAGATTCTGTGAAAAAAAGAATTAATGATGAAAAAAACGGAATTTCCTTTACTGAATTTTCTTATTCTCTGATACAGGGATACGATTTTTTATATTTAAATCAAATGAAAAATTGTCTATTACAAATAGGTGGATCTGATCAATGGGGAAATATCACAACAGGAATAGAACTTATCAGAAAAAGAACAGGAAAAAAAGCATATGGATTTACTTTTCCTTTAATCACAAAATCGAATGGAATAAAATTTGGAAAAAGTGAAAAAGGTGAAAATATATGGTTAGATAAAAATAAAACTTCTCCATATAAATTTTATCAGTTTTGGATCAACATTTCTGATTTTGAAATTGAAAAATATATAAAAATATATACTTTTTTTTCTAAGGAAAAAATCGATCAATTAATTATTCAACACAGAAAAAATCCAAATAAAAGATTTTTGCAAAAAAAATTAGCCCATGAAATCACTAAATGGGTTCATGGAAATGAAATTTCCGAAAAAATCATAAAAATCACACATATATTATTCGATAAAAAAAATGAAATTTTACAATTCTTAAATGAAGAAACTCTCATTTCTATATACAATCACATTCCACATATGGTTCTCTCTTATGAAGAATTTGAAAAAGGAATTTTTTTATTAGATCTTTTAAAAAAAAGTGGCTTTTTTTATTCTAAAAGTGAAGCTAGTCGTGCTCTAAAAGCAAATTCAATTTATTTAAATAAAATTCTAATAAAAGAAAATTTTTTGCTACAAAAAAATAACATTATAGGAAAAAAGTACATTTTACTCCAATTTGGGAAAAAAGAATTTTTTATTATAAAAATTGAATAAATTCAGTACCCAAAAAATTTCAATTTTTTGTAGTCATATCGCCAATTTGGACAAACTTTCACATGAAGCTTTAATTTGATCTTTTTTCTCAAAAAAGACTCTATGCTTTTTATCGAAAAAAATTTCAATTTTTTAAGACGATCTCCTCTCTTTCCAATTAAAATTCCTTTTTGAGAACTACGTTCTACATATATACAAGATAATATCTGTATGAAATTTTTTTCATTTTTAAAAATGACTGTATTTATTTCTACTGAGTAAGGGATTTCTTTTTTGTATAGAAAAAATATTTTTTCTCTAATTATTTCATTTACAAAAAAACGTTTAGATCTGTTACTTAAAAATTCCTTGGGATAATAAGGAGGGTGTTCAGATAATAAGGATATAATTTTATTCATCAAAAGATCTTGATTCATTTTTTTTAATGCAGATATTGGTAATATTTCTGAATTAGGAAATAATTTATGCCAATAATCAATTGCATGATACAATATATTCTCTCTACATTTTATTCCTATTTTATCTATTTTATTAATTAATATAATAATGGGAACATTTTTTTTTTAAGTTCATTAAATATTGGAAAGTATTCTAGTTTTCCAATTTCTGTTATTAACAAAATAATATCTGCATCATCCAATGATTTTTCCACATATTGCATCATAATTTTTTGCATAGGGTAAACAGGATGAATGATTCCTGGAGTATCAGAAAATATGATCTGAAAATTCGATTCATTAATAATTCCTAATATTCTATGACGAGTAGTTTGTGGTTTATATGTTATTATGGAAAGTTTTTCTCCTACTAAAGAATTCATCAAAGTAGACTTTCCTGTATTAGGAAATCCTATAATATTAACAAAACCAGATTTATGAATCACTGTTATTAATTATTGAATGTTAACATTTTCTAATTTTTCTGATTGACGAAATACAATTCCTTGTTCTTTGAAAAAATCTATCAAGATTTTATTATTTTTCTGTATTTTTTCTCCAATAATTTCTTTAGAAAGATTATTTAAAATTTCATGTTGAATAACTCTTTTTAAAGGTCTAGCTCCAAAATGAGGATCGTATCCTTTTTCAGATAAATATTCTATAGCTTCATGAGTAGATTCTATACAAACATTCTTTTTATTTAATAATAAATCACTTAATTTTTTCATTTGCAATTTAACAATACCTCTAATTTCTTTTCTAGAAAGAGGTTTAAACAAAATAATTTCATCAATACGATTAATAAATTCAGGTCTTACAATATTTTTTAACAAATCTATTAAAGCTTTTTTTGTAGCTTCCATTCGATTAGAAGATATTTCTTGATCTAAATTTTCCTGAATAATATCCGCTCCTATATTGGAAGTCATAATAATAATAGTATTTGTAAAATTAACTGTTCTTCCTTTATTATCTGTCAATCTTCCATCATCCAAAACCTGTAATAGAATATTAAAAACATCTGAATGTGCTTTTTCTATTTCGTCTAGTAAAATTACGCTATAAGGACGTCTTCGTATAGATTCTGTTAATTGTCCACTTTCATCATAACCTATATATCCAGGAGGAGCTCCTATAAGTCTGCTGACAGAATGACGTTCTTGATATTCACTCATATCTATACGAACCATATTAGTTTCATCATCAAACAGATATTCTGCCAATGTTTTAGCAAGTTCTGTTTTTCCTACTCCTGTGCTTCCCATAAAAAGAAAAGATCCTATAGGTTTTTTTTCATCTTGTAATCCAGCTCTAGAACGTCGTATTGCATCTGCTACAGATTGAATAGCATCATTTTGTCCAATCACTCTTCTGTGTAACTCTTTTTCCAAAAATAATAATTTCTCTCTTTCACTTTGCAACATTTTAGTAACTGGAATTCCAGTCCATTTGGATACTACTTGTGCGATGTCTTCTCTGGATACTTCTTCTTGTATCATTTTTTTTCCCTTATCTTCCTGTTTTTTTAATTTATCTTCAAATTCTTTTACTTTATTTTCTTCTTCTTTTATTTTTCCATATCTTAATTCTGCCACTCTTCCATAATCTCCTGATCTTTCAGCTTGTTCAGCTTCAAATTTAAAATTTTCTATTTTATCCTTAGCTTTTTGTATTCCTTCAACTAAATCTTTTTCACTTTGCCATTGAGCTTGTAATTGCATTTTTTTTTCATTTAATTTAGACAATTTCTTTTTTAAAGGAATCAACTGTTTTTCATCATTTTCTCTTTTCAAAGCTTCCATTTGTATTTCCATATGCATTATATTTCTGTGCAATACATCTAATTCTTCTGGTTTTGAATTAATTTCCATTCTTAACTTTGAAGCAGCTTCGTCTACAAGATCTATAGCTTTATCAGGTAAAAAACGTTCATTAATATAACGTTTTGACAATTCTACAGCTGCTATAATAGACTCATCTTTAATTCTTACTTTATGATGACTTTCATATTTTTCTTTAATCCCACGCAATATAGATACAGAGTCAGTAACAGAAGGTTCATCAACGTATACTTGTTGAAATCTTCTTTCTAAAGCTTTATCTACTCTAAAATATTTTTGATATTCATTTAAAGTTGTAGCTCCTATTGCCCTAAGTTCTCCTCTTGCTAATGCTGGTTTTAAAATATTTGCTGCATCCATAGCCCCTTCTCCTCCTCCTGCACCAACCAAGGTATGAATTTCATCAATAAATAAAATAATTTCTCCATCTGAAGATGTTACTTCTTTGACGACAGCTTTAAGACGTTCTTCAAATTCTCCCTTGTATTTTGCTCCTGCAATTAAAGAAGCCATATCTAAAGAAAAAACTTGTTTATTTCTTAAATTATCCGGAATATCTCCACTAATAATACGATGAGCTAGTCCTTCAGCAATAGCTGTTTTTCCTACCCCTGGTTCTCCAATTAAAATTGGATTATTTTTTGTTCTTCTAGATAATATTTGCAATACTCTACGTATTTCTTCATCACGTCCAATAACTGGATCTAATTTCCCTTTGTAAGCCCATTCGTTAAGATTTTTTGCGTATTTTCCCAAAGAATTGTAGGTATTTTCAGCTGTAGTAGAAATCACATTTCCGCTTTTTTTTCTAATATTTTCAATTATTTTTTTAATTTTTTCACCTGTAATCCCTTGATCTTTCAAGATTTGAGAAGCATGATCTGAACTCATAAAAATTCCGTAAAAAATATGTTCTACAGAAATAAATTCATCTTTTAATGTTTTAGCATAATCTTCCGCTATACTTAACATTTTTGTTACATGTGAACTAAAATGTTGACTAAAAGATCCACTTATTATTTTTGGATAAGAAGAAATAATACGGTCTAATCCTGATATTATTGATTGAGGGTTTACTTTTAATTTCTTTAGAAGAAAAGGTATTATATTTTCCTCAATCTTTAAAATGGATTTCAAAATATGTGCATTTTCAATAGACTGTTGATGATTATTTAGTGCAATATGTAGTGCTTCCTGTATTACTTCTTGAGATTTTATAGTAAACTTATTAGAATTCATATGAAAATGAAATTTTTTGTTTCAGTTAGGTTTGATTGTATTCTTAATTGTAAGATAAAAAAAATTTATGATCAGCATAGTTTTTGAAAAATATTTATTTTCGTACTATGATAAAAAAAGAAGAGTTTCAATCTATTTCCGAAAAAATTCATAAAATTCATGATATTCTAAAAATTGATCAAATCAAAGCATCTCTTGAAAAAGAACAAAAAAAAATATCAAATCCTAGTTTTTGGAAGAATTATAAAAAAGACAAAAATTCTATAAGATATATACATAATTTGAAAACATGCATCAATGATTTCATGGAATTGAAAAATTCTTTAGAAGAATTAGAGATCATATTTTCTCTTTCTAAAGAAGAAAATTTAGAAAAAGAATTTGAAATTCAATTGCATAAAACTAAAAAATTGCTTTCAAATATAGAATTGAAGAATCTTCTATCAGAAAAAGAAGATTCATTCAACGCTATTTTGCAAATTTCTTCTGGAGCAGGAGGAACTGAAAGCTGTGATTGGACTTCCATGTTAATGAGAATGTATTTTATGTGGGCTGAAAAACACAATTATTCCGTTAAAAAAATCAATTCCATATCTGGAGATATTACTGGAATCAAATCTGTTACTCTAGAAATTGATGGAATTTATGCTTTTGGATATTTGAAAGGAGAAAATGGAGTCCATAGATTAATACGCATATCACCATTTGATAGCAATTCAAGACGTCATACTTCTTTTTCTTCCGTTTATGTTTATCCTATGATCGATGACAATATAGATATAGATATTAAAATTTATGATATTCAATGGGAGACTTTCCGTTCTAGTGGAGCAGGAGGACAAAATGTCAATAAAGTAGAAACAGGAGTGAGGTTACGCCATAATCCAACAGGAATTACAATAGAAAATACAGAATCTCGTTCTCAAATGCAAAACAGACAAAAAGCTTTAAAACTTTTGAAATCTAGGTTATTTGAGATAGAAATGATTAAAAAAAATGAAAAAAAAGATAAAATAGAATCCGAAAAAAAGAAGATAGAATGGGGTTCTCAAATTCGTAATTATATTATGCATCCTTATAAATTAGTAAAAGATTTAAGAACAGGTTATGAAACTACACAAATTCAATCTGTTATGGATGGTGAAATAGACGTTTTCTTAAAAAAATTCTTGATGTATAAAAAAAACAAAGAGAATCAAATCTAACTATTTTATTCAAATGAAAATTCGTTATGCTGATCTTATAGATCAAACTTTTGATTTTCCTACTGAGGAGTTTTCTATTAAAAACAATCTGCTAGAATTTCATGGAATTCCATTAATGGATCTGATCAAGAAATATGGAACTCCGTTAAAATTTACATATTTACCAATCATATCTCAAAACATAAAAAAAGCTAAAAAATGGTTTGAAAAAGCTATTCGTTCTAATCAATATAACAATAAATATACTTACTGTTATTGCACAAAAAGTTCTCATTTTTCTTTTATATTAGAAGAAGCTTTAAAAAATAATATAAGCATTGAAACTTCATATGCTTATGATATAGAAATTGTCAAGAATCTTTATCAAAAAGGAAAAACTAATAAAAAAATTGAAGTAATATGCAATGGATTTAAAACGAAAAATTATATTGAAAATATATCAGAATTGATAAATAACGGTTTTTATAACACAATTCCTATATTAGATAATTCAGATGAATTAGAAAAACTCAATTTAGTTATCAATTATCCTTTTAAATTAGGTATACGCATAGCTTCTGAAGAAGAACCAAAATTTGAATTTTATACTTCTCGATTAGGAATAGGATATAAGGACATTATTGTTTTTTATTTAAATAAAATAAAAAATAATCCTAAAGTGGAATTAAAAATGTTGCATTTTTTCATTAATACAGGAATAAAAGATACTGCTTATTATTGGAATGAACTTTTTAAATGTTTGCATATTTATGCTAGTTTGAAAAAAATAGCACCAGAATTAGAGATTCTGAATATAGGAGGTGGGTTTCCGATTAAAACATCTATGTCTTTCAATTATGATTATGAATATATGGTTAATGAAATTGTTTATCAAATAAAGAAATTTTGTCAAGAAGAGAATGTTTCAGAACCACATATATATACAGAATTTGGTGCTTATACTGTAGGAGAAAGTGGAGGAATTTTATATAAAATTCTTAATCAAAAACGTCAAAATGATAGAGAAAAATGGAATATGATAGATAGTTCTTTTATGACTACACTTCCTGATACTTGGGCGATCAGTCGAAGATTTATTATGATGGCTATTAATCGTTGGAATGATTGTTACGAAAGAGTTTTTTTGGGAGGATTAACATGTGATAGTGATGATTATTATAACTCAGAACAACATATGAACGCTATATATCTTCCTTGTTTTCGTGAAAAATATCCACTTTATATCGGTTTTTTCAATACTGGAGCTTATCAAGACACAATTAGTGGATATGGAGGAGTCCATCATTGTTTAATTCCACAACCTATTCATGTATTGATAAATCATGACGAAAAAAATAATGACGAAAAAAATAATTTGGTATATAGAATATTTCGTCAATCACAGAGTCCTGAGGAAATATTAAAAATATTAGGTTATTGAAAATTTTTTATAAAAAAACTTTTGCAGGAATATCTAAAAAATATGCTACAATCGAAAAATCTAAAACGGTATTAATTCCTGTTCCATATGATTCCACTCAAACATGGAAAAAAGGTTCTAAAAAAGGACCTGAAGCTTTTTTATCTGCATCTGAACATATAGAATTATATGATATTGAAACTGATTCAGAAGTATATAAAAGAGGAATTTTTATTGTTCCTCCTATTACAAACAATTCAATTTCCTCTAAAGAAATGGTTAAAAAAGTATACAATGTTACAAAAAAATACCTTTTTAAAGAAAAATTTGTAACTCTTATAGGAGGAGATCATTCTATATCAATAGGAAGCATTAGAGCTTTTGGAGAAAAATATCCAAAATTAAGTATTCTTCACATGGATGCACACATAGATTTACGTACTGCATACAAAGGAAATCCGTATAATCATGCTTGTTCTATGCATGAAGCTTCTAAAAAATATCCTTTAATACAAATAGGTATCCGTAGTATGGATATACTTGAAAAAAAATTCCTTCAAAAAGGAAACGTTTTTTATATGCATGAAATTTATCAAAATGATTTATGGATGAAAAAAGCCATTCAAAAACTGTCAAAATATGTATTTATTAGTATAGATATAGATGTTTTTGATCCAAGTATAGCCCCTTCTACTGGGACTCCAGAACCAGGTGGATTGGATTGGTATACTACTTTGAAATTTTTCAAAAAAGTTTTTGAAAAAAAAGAAATCATAGGTTTTGATATTGTTGAACTTTTGCCTAATGAAAAAGAATCTTCTACAGATTTTTTAGCTGTCAAGCTTTACTATAAATTACTGTCATATAAATATGAATTAACTACATCATAATATTATGAATCATAAGATGATTATAGCTATAGATGGATATTCTTCATCTGGAAAAAGTACTTTGGCAAAAGAAATTTCCAAAAGACTAAAATATAAATATATAGATACAGGAGCTATGTATAGAGGTATAACTTTATTAGCTATTAGAAAAAATATTTTTAATAGTGATTTGTGGAATATACGAAATTTTATGCCTGTTTTAAGAGATATAAATTTTAAATTTAGATGGAACAAAAAACTCAATGAAACAGACATTTTTTTAAATGAAGAAAATATACAATCTGAAATCAGATCATTAAACATTACAAAAAAAGTAAGTTTAATAGCTCAGATTCCTGAAATTCGTGAAAAATTAACTTTTATACAGAAAAATTTCGGAGAAAAGAAAGGAATTGTTATGGATGGAAGAGATATTGGTCATTCTATTTTTCCTAAATCAGAATTAAAAATATTTATGAAAGGATCTATAGAAGTTCGTTCTTATAGAAGATATCAAGATCTTAAAAAAAGAGGAGAAAAAGTTTCTTATGAGGAAGTCCAAAAAAATCTCATTCATAGAGATATTATGGATAGTTCCAGAAAAATTTCTCCACTCAAAAAATCCATAGATTCCATAGAAATAGATAATACATTTTTAAGCATAGAAGAACAATTAAATTTGATCTTTCAATTAATAAATAAAATCAAAAAAAACAATCATCTTATTGTATGAAATTATTAAATGGAAAAATAGCTATAGTTACAGGAGGTTCAGGAGATATAGGAAAATCTATTGTAAAAACTTTTGCAAGACATGGAGCTAATGTTATTTTTACATTTTATTCCTCAATAAAGGAAGCCAAAAAATTGGTTTTAGAACTCAAAGAATCGGTAGAAGCATATCAAATTGATCTTTCAGATTTTAATTCTTCAGAATATTTAGTCGAAAAAGTCATAAAAAAATACGGAAGAATAGATATATTAGTAAATAATGCTGGCGTGATCAAAGATAATTTTTTACTTAAAATATCGAAAGAAGATTGGGATTACGTGATAAAAACCAACCTTTATTCTGTTTTCAATTTAACTAAATATGCAATTTATCCTATGATGAAACAAAAAAAAGGAAGTATTATTAATATGAGTTCTGTTATAGGATTAACAGGAAATATTGGACAATCCAATTATGCAGCATCTAAAGCAGGAATTATTGGATTCACTAAATCGATAGCTAGAGAATTAGGAAAAAAAAATATTCGTTGTAATGCTATAGCTCCTGGATATATTGATACAAAAATGAATTCTTATTTTAGATCTAAAATCAAAGAAAATTGGATAAAAAATATTCCATTAAAAAGACCAGGAACTCCTCAAGATATAGCAAACTGTACTTTATTTCTTGCTTCAGATTTATCTAATTATATTACTGGTTCTGTATTAAATGTAAATGGAGGATTAATTTAAATAATCTTAATGTATTCAAATAAAAAAGTTGTGCAAAGTTTAGGTGAGATCTTAAAAAAAAAATACATATTCAATATCATCATATCTCCAGGATCTCGGAATGCTCCTATCATTATCCATTTTACACAAAATAAATATTTTCAAACTTACAGCATTGTAGATGAACGTTGTGCAGGTTTTTTTGCTTTAGGAATAGCACAACAAATCAGAACCCCTGTAGTCATTAGTTGTACTTCTGGATCTGCTGTTGTCAACTATTATCCTGCAGTTACAGAAGCTTTTTATCAGAAAATCCCACTTATTTTGGTTACTGCAGATCGTCCAAAAGAAATTATAGATATTTTTGAAGGACAATCAATTCATCAGGAAAATATTTTTCAAAAACATGTAGAAACATCTGTTCAACTAACAGAAGATGAATCTCAATCAGGAATATGGTACAATGAAAAATTAATTAATGAATCCATAAATAAATGCATTTTAAAAAATAAACCTATACATATTAATATTCCTTTTTCAGAACCACTTTATAAAACAACAAATCAATTACAGGTCAAACCTAAAATCATAAAAAGTATACCTGTAAAAAATTGTTGTCTTGAAACATCAAAATATTATAAAAGAGAACAATATATATGGAAAAAATATAAAAGAAAAATGATTTTATTAGGACTACATTATCCAGAGAAAAATATGGAAAAAATTTTGAGAAAATTAAGCTTAGATCCATCTATTATTATTTTGACAGAAACAACATCTCATGTATCCGGAAAATTATTCTTCTCAAATATAGATCAACTTGTTTTTAATATGACTGTTAAAGAGTGGACCAGTTTAAAACCTAATATTCTATTAACTGTTGGAATAAATATTATATCCAAAAAAATAAAGTTTTTTTTGAGAAAATATCCTCCAATATATCATTGGCATATAGGAGAAAACTATGAAAATTACCCAGATACTTATTATAAATTAACTACTTATTGGCCTATAACTTTAGAATCATTTTTTAAAATTTTTAAAGATTATAATCTATCTACTTCGGATTACAGATATAAGTGGGAAAAATTAAGAAAAAAAAGAATCAAAAAACATAAATTATTTTTAAAAAAAGAAAAAAGTTTTTCGGATTTAAAAGTTCTATTTTTTGTATTTAAATCTATTCCTAATAATTCAATTTTACAATTAGGAAATAGTATGATAATTAGATATTATGAACTTTTTAATCAAAAAAAATGTTCTGTTAAATCTTATTGTAATCGTGGAACTTCAGGAATAGACGGATGTGTTTCAACAGCTATAGGTTCTGCAGTAAGCAGCAAGAAAGTAGTCACATTAATCATTGGAGATATAAGTTTCTTTTATGATAGTAATGCTTTATGGAATAATTATGTTCCAAAAAATTTTCGCATTATACTCATTAATAATGGAGGTGGAAATATTTTTAGATTTATTTCAAAAACAAAATTTTCTGAAAAAATTTTCAATTTTTTTGAAACAAAACATATTTTTTCTGCAGAAAAAATATGCAAAATGTATAATTGGAAATACGAAAAAGTGTCTAATCAACACACTTTGAAAAATAGTTTGTCTTTTTTTTGGAAAAAATCAGATAGTCCTTGTCTGCTAGAGATAGATACTCATAAATATAAAAATGCAGAAATTTTGAAAAAATACTTATCTTATCTATCCTGATTTTTTAAAAATCAAAAAAAATATCCCATAAAGCTTTAATTCTAGCAAAAACTTCTCTAAGTTGTATTTTACTGTCAAAAGAAAGACTTTGAGCATTAAAACCAACAACATCTAATCCTAAACAATTTCCAATAAAAACAGCTCTTTCATTGTGAAATTTTTGAGATATAATTGTAAACTTTTTTTGATTAAAAATTTTATAAACCCTTAAAACAGAATGGAAGGTATTAATTCCATGAAAATCTTCATATATAAAATAAGAAGGGATCCCTTTTCTTATTAATTCCTTTTTCATCATTTTTGGTTCATTGTAATTTTTTTCTCTATTATCCCCACTTACAATGATATAACGTATTTTTTTATGATAAAAAAGAGAAAAAGCCGCATCAATTCTATACTTGAAATAAGCATTTACTCCTCCTCCATGCAAATATTTAGAAGTACCTAAAACTACACCAAATGTATTATATGGAAGAGAATCTATACAATCATAAATTTTTCTTGTTGCCCATAAACTCATTCCAAGATAACAAGAAAAAATAAATGAAATTATGACAATAAGTATACGTCTTATTTTTGATTAATACAATCGTTCTAAAAAGAATCATCCTCTATTACCCATTCTCCTTGTTCTAAAAAAAACTCTGCTTGTTTAAATTTAATATTCTTAGTTTCTCCTGTAATTAAATGACGAATATTAATTCTATTATTTCTACCCAATTTTTTTCCACTTTTATTTTTCATTAAAAAATCCATTTTTATATTATTTTTTGGAATACATAAAATATCACCTCTAATTATGGTAGATTTAAGCAAAAAAGAAACAATTTTTTTGTTAATATCATAAACTCTTTCTTGAAATAAATTAAAAGCATTTTGTTTATAAACGATCAGAGGATCTTTTTGTTCAAAAACTGCATTTTGCACAGAATATCGCAAACTATCCATCTCACGTAAATGTTCCTTCCATTTTTCATCCATGAAACATAATATAGTCTTTTTTTCAAATATTGATAATAAAGATCTACCTTGGGTCTCATAAAAATCCTTTAAATCTGATATAGAAACTACATTTTGCAGTCCATCAGTGAAAATAACTTGTATTTGATAAGATTCCTGATTTTTGACAATGATATTAGATATAATTGGGATGATATCTAGATCAATGATTTTTTTCTTTTTTTTATCATAAGAATTGAGAATAATATCATGAAGTTGATTCACACAATCACGTTCTTTATAAGATAAAAACTCTCTCTCCTGAAACGGAAATTTCATATCAAAAATTTGAATAAATTCATATTCTAAATTTTTAAAATCGTTTAGAGATTTATTGACCGATATCATCACATCTAGTAAAACATAAACCATATTAGAAATATCTAAATTCAATTCGTCTCCACATAATGCATTTTTGCGCTTTTTATAAATAAATTCTCTTTGTTTATTAATTACATCATCATAGTCTAACAAACGTTTTCGCATGCTAAAATTATTATCTTCTATTTTTTTTTGTGCTTTTTCAATAGATTTTGTTAACAAAGGATGTTGTATAATATCACCTTCTCTATGACCAAACCTATCCATAAGTTTTGAAAGTCTTTCTGAATCAATGAATAAACGAATTAAATTATCTTCTAATGAAACATAAAATTGAGAACTTCCTGGGTCTCCCTGACGTCCAGATCTACCTCTTAATTGATTGTCGACTCTTCTAGAATCATGCCTTTCTGTACCTAAAACTGCTAACCCTCCATTTTCTATGACCTCTTTCGATAGTTTAATATCTGTTCCACGACCTGCCATATTAGTCGCTATAGTAACAGATCCAGAAAATCCTGCTTTCGCTATAATATCTGCTTCTTTTTCATGTAATTTTGCATTTAAAACATTATGCGGTATTTTTCTGAATTTTAAAGCTCTACTTAGAAATTCTGAAACCTCAACAGAGGTTGTTCCAACAAGAACTGGACGTTTTTTATGTCTAGATAAATGAATAATTTTTTCTATGATTGCATTATATTTTTCTCGTTTAGTTTTGAAAACAAGATCCTGCAAATCTTTTCTTTGTACAATTTTGTGTGTAGGGATTACGACCACATCCAGTTTGTAAATATGCCAAAATTCTCCAGATTCTGTTTCTGCCGTTCCAGTCATCCCAGATATTTTTCTATACATTCTAAAATAATTTTGCAAAGTAATTGTCGCAAAAGTTTGACTGGAAGATTCTATTTGTACATTCTCTTTCGCTTCTATAGCTTGATGTAACCCATCTGAATAACGTCTTCCTTCCATAATACGACCAGTTTGTTCATCTACTATTTTGATTTTCCCTCCTAAAACAACATAATCCACATCTTTCTCAAATAAAGTAAAAGCTTTAAGAAGCTGATTGATCGTATGTATTCTTTGTGATTTAATATAAAAATTTTTCAAAATTTTTTCTTTTTCTTTGATTTCCTTTTCTTTAGAAAGTTTTTTTTTCTCTAAATCAGCAAGTTCCACATTCACATCTGGCAATACAAAAAACCCTTCATCTTCCACATTTCCAGACAAAAATTCAATTCCTTTATCTGTTAATTCTACTGTGTTATTTTTTTCATCAATCACAAAATAAAGATCTTTGTCTACTTTATACATTTCTCTTCCATAATCTTGTAAATATTGATTTTCAGTTTTTTGTAAAGTAAAACGTATATTATCTTCACTCAAAAATTTAATTAAGGACTTTTTCTTTGGTAATCCACGATAAGCCTGAAATAATTTAAATCCTCCTAATTTTTTATCTCCATTTTTTATCAAATTTTTTGCTTCCTGCAAAAAATTATTAACTATTATATTTTGTTTATTAACAAGATTTTCTACTTTTCCTTTAAATAATTCAAATTCCTCTTTATTGTCTTTTTTAGGGTCTACAGGTCCAGATATAATTAAAGGTGTGCGTGCTTCATCTATTAATACAGAATCAATTTCATCAATAATGGCATAATTTAATTCTCTTTGAACTAATTCTTCTTGAGAGGAAGCCATATTATCTCTCAGATAATCAAAACCAAATTCATTATTTGTTCCATAAGTAATATCTGCTTGATATGCTATTTTACGTTTTTGTACATCAGTAGATGAATAATTATCAATGCAATCAACCTTTAATCCATGAAATTCCATTAAAGGAGCCATCCAACCCGTATCTCTTCTAGATAAATAATTATTGACTGTAACAATATGCACCCCTCTTCCAGATAAAGCATTTAAATAAGCAGATAAAGTAGCTACAAAAGTCTTCCCTTCTCCTGTTGCCATTTCAGCTATTTTTCCTTGATGTAATACGACCCCTCCCATCAATTGGACATCATAATGGACCATATCCCAAACTATTGATTTACCATATGCATCCCACTTATTTTTCCAAATAGCTTTATTTTCATCCAAAAAAACATAAGATTTTGTTTTGGATAATTTTTGGTCAAAAGAGGTAGATTCTACTACAAGTTTCTCATTTTCTTTTAAACGTTTAGCCGTCTCTTTAATTAAAGCAAAGGCTTTAGGTAAAAGATTTATCAATTCTTTTTGTTCCGTCCTATAACGTTTCTCTCTAATTTCTTCTATACTAAAGTATATTTTTTGCAAAACGCTAATAGAATAAAATTTTTCTTGTATTTTTTTTAACAATTTTTTTTCCTCTTCGTCAAATTCTTTTATAGACTCTTTTATAATTTTTTTAAAATTATGAGTTTTATTTCTCAATCCATCATCAGACAATAAAGATATCTTCTTCTCCTCTTCTTTGATTTGAACCAAAAATTTTCTAACCTCGTTAAGGTCCCTTTCATTTTTATTAACTAATAATTTATTTAATATTCTTCTGATAAAACTCATTTAAATCAAAAAATAAATAATTTAAAGTTCATATTCATCTCTATTCCAATAAAAATCTTCATCGTCACGTGGATAATCGGCCCATATATCTTCTATAGATTCAAAAACCTCCCCTTCTCCATTTTCTAATTGTTGAAGGTTTTCAACTACTTCCAAAGGAGCTCCAGTACGAATAGCAAAATCAATTAATTCTTCCTTCGTTGCAGGCCAAGGGGCATCTTCTAAATGAGAAGCTAATTCTAAAGTCCAATACATATATTGATATTTTCTATATTTAATATTAAAAAAATCAAAAAAATGATATTTTTATATATTTGATTTTCAAAAATCAATGAACTTTTTCATAAAATTACAAGATAAAATTAGTGAATTTAAATTACAAATAAATTACATGAAAAAGTTTCCAAAAATTGTATTCATAGGGTCAACACATTTTTCACTTTTCCCTTTAAAAGAATTATATATGAAACAATATAATATTGTAGGTATAATTACAAGCCCTGATAATCCCCTTCATAAAAAGGGAGAATCTTTTTCTCCTGTAAAAAAATATGCATTGGAGAATAATATTCCTTTTTTACAACCTGTAAATCTTCTTGATGATTCTTTTTTAAAAAATCTCAAAGCATGGAATGCAGACATACAAATTGTTGTTTCTTTCAAAATTTTACCTCAAAAAGTATGGAATTTACCTAAAATGGGATCTTTTAATTTACATGCATCTATTCTTCCACAATATAGGGGAGCTGCTCCTATCAATTGGGTCATCATTAATGGAGAAAAGAGAACAGGATTAACAACTTTTTTCATAGAAGAAAAAATAGATTCTGGAAAAATTATTTTCCAAAAAGAAATAGAAATAGGAAAAGAGGAAACTGCAGGAGAATTAGAAAATAAACTCAAAAAAATGAGTGGATCTATGATCATAAAAACTTTAGAAAAAATTATGAAAAATCAAATAAAACTTATTGATCAAAAAAATATTAATTCTTTCAAGTATGCACCAAAAATATCTACTAAAGATTGTAGAATACAATGGAATGATCCTTCTATTGAATCCATTTATAATAAAATAAGAGGATTAAGTCCTCATCCTGCTGCATGGACTTTATTATTTTTTAATAAGAAAAAATTTGTTAGGTTCAAAATTTTTATCGTCAAAAAAATACTAAAAAAACATTCTATTCCTATTGGATTAATATTCATTTCATCATATGAAATGCAAATATCCGTTAAAGAAGGTTTTATATCTGTTGTTGAAGGACAAATAGAAGGTAAAAAAAGAATGAATATAAAAGACTTAATTAATGGAATAAAAATAAATAAAAATCTTTTTGTTCTGTAAAACAAGATTTTTATTAAGTTGTAGCTATTTATTTATATTTGCTATCGTTAATTATAAGATTGTTTTATAATTAATTAAAATTAAATTAATTATATAAATTCATGAACAAAACAGAATTGGTTAATTCAATAGCTGAAAAAACTGGAATAACAAAAATAAAAGCTAAAAATGTTACAGATGCATTTATTGAAACAGTAATTGAATCTTTAAAAAAAGGAGATAAGGTAACCCTAGTCGGATTCGGAACCTTTTCTGTTGTAGAAAGAAATCCTAGAAGTGGAGTAAATCCTAGAACAGGAAAAAAAATACATATTCCAGGAAAAAAAGTGGCTAAATTCAAAATAGGAGCAGAATTAACAAAATTGTAAATTTATTAGAAGATAAAGTTTGTATGTAGAAAACAAACTTTATCTTGTTTATTCATGGAGATAATCTATACAAAATCCATTTTTTTTCTTCTTTATCTAGACTGTAAACTAGTCTATCATGAAGTCTATTGGGTTGTCCCTGCCAAAATTCCATTTTATAAGGTTTTATAATATATCCTCCCCAATCAAAAGGACGTTTTATAGTTCTCTTATCAAAAAAATCATTCCATTTATTATATTGTTTTAATAAATATTCTTTAGATGAAATAGTGGAACTTTGTTTAGATGCCCAACATCCTATTTTATTTTCTTTAGGTCTTTTTTGAAAATATTCATCTGATTTTTCTTTTTTGATCTTAGATGTTATTCCTTTAATAAGAATTTGTCTTTCTGTATTTTTCCAATAAAAAGAAAGACATACTTTAGGTATATTTTTAATGGATCTTCCTTTAAAACTATAATAATTTGTATAAAAAATAAATCCTTTTTCAGAATATTCTTTAAGCAAAACAACCCTAGTCTCTGGTCCCCCGTCTTCTCCTATAGTGGAAATAGACATAGCATTAATTTCCTCATTATTTTTTTTATGGAAAAGTTTTTCTTGTTGAAACCAATTATGAAACAATTGAAAAGGTTCTTTTGGAACTTCAGATTCTAATAAAGAATTTTGAT
Source organism: Blattabacterium cuenoti (assembly GCF_014251575.1). Lineage (NCBI taxonomy): Bacteria > Pseudomonadati > Bacteroidota > Flavobacteriia > Flavobacteriales > Blattabacteriaceae > Blattabacterium > Blattabacterium cuenoti. The sequence continues at coordinate 602,822 of NZ_CP059191.1, forward strand.
GATAATTTTTTCTGTAATTACTTAAATCAAAAGTCATAATTTTTTATTTTTTAAAAATGTATAAAACAAAAATATACTAACTTTATTATGCTGTTATGTGTTTTCTTATTAGAAATAAGGCGTGATAGCTCAGTTGGTCAGAGCGTTGGATTCATAACCCAGAGGTCGGGGGTTCAAATCCCCCTCACGCTATTTATAATATATTAGTTAGAACACAAAAAATATGTATTTCTTTGTTTCTAGTCATTCTCTATTACAAAAATTACATACTTTATATCAAATTGTAAATTCTAAAAACTCAAGTTCAAAATACTTGATTTTTGAAATTATAGAAAATCAATTGAAAATTATTGCTTTATGTGATTCGGAAAATATAGTGAATACATCTATCAAGGTCAATGCAAAAAAATCTACAAAAGAAAAAGTAGTTGTATCTACTAAGTTTATGATAGATATTTTAACCACATTTCCGAATGAAACACTTCTTTTTAAGAAAAACAAAAATGCACTTAATATTTGTTCTGAACAAGGATCTTATAAAATCCCTATCTTTTTTCATAAAGATTCAATTGATTTTTTTCAGAAAAAAAGACCCATATTGAGATCATCTACTATGAAAATAACTTTATTTTCAAATATTATTTCAAAAATATTAAATCAGACGTTATTCGCTGTTGGAGATAAAAAATTTCAACCAATCCTGAATGGAGTTTTTTTTCAATTTTCTCCTTATGAAGCAAATTTTATAGCTACAGATACTTTTCGTCTCGTTAAGTATACTATCAAAAATTTGAAAATTGATAAATCTATTGAATTTACCATTTCAAAAAAATCTCTTGATATAATTAGAAAAATTTTAAAAAAGGAAAAGAATAGCAATGTTGTCATTGAATACAATAATAAGATCAATGTAGTATTTCATTTTCAAAATCATATTTTTTCATGTAGATTAATCAATGAAAAATATCCAGATTATAATTCTGTTATTCCCAATAATAATTGGGACGTTTCTTTTATTATCAATAGACTTTTATTATTAAATACCATCAGAAGAATTTCCATTTTTTCTAAAAAAAGAAAAAATTTCATTTACTTACACTTAAATCATAATAAATTGAAAATATGTGAACAAAATACTATAAACAATGATAATTTTGAGTCTAAAATTAAATGTAAACCTATTTTTGATGATTTAAAAAAAACAGAAAGTATAAAAATGGGTTTCAACTCTAAATTTTTAATTGAAATTTTATCTTCTTTAAATGAAAACTTTATTTGTTTCGAACTGTATTATTCAAATAAAATAGGTATTTTAAAACCCTTTTCTAATGAAAAGAAAAAAAAAGAAGAATCCATTTCTATATTGATTATGTCTACAATATGAAAATATCATACAATTGGTTGAAAAAATATATATCTATTGATATTAATGCGGAAACAGTATCTGGTATTTTGACTGATATTGGATTACCAGTAAAAAGTATAAAAAAAATATTCTATGAGGATGAAATAGAAGACTCTATTTTAGATGTTGAAATAACTCCCAATCGTACGGATGCTATGAGCCATTATGGAATAGCACGTGATTTGTATGCTTTTTTAAAATTACGTGAAAAAACGGTCTATTTGTCCAAACCTCTAATAATAAATGAAAGGATACATCATCATGATAAATATCATGTTCAAGTTTTTATACAAGAAAATAAAAAATGTATCAGATATTCCGGAATGTCCATTTATGGAATAAGAATAGAACCGTCTCCCTATTGGTTAGTTTCTAGACTAAAATCTATAGGTATAAAATCGATTAACAATGTAATGGATGTTATAAATTTTGTTATCTATGAATTAGGACAACCAATCCATGTTTTTGACATGGATCAAATAGAAGAAAAAAAAATTATAATAAAAAATGCGGAAAGAAATACGTATTTTCAATCTTCAGATTGCATCACACGAAAACTTGATGAAGAAGATCTAGTGATCTGTGATGCAAAAAAACCATTGTCTATTGCTGGACTAATTAATAGTATTCAATCTGATATTCATTTAGATACTAAAAATATTTTTCTTGGAAGTGCTTGTTTTAGCCCTATTCTTATCCGTTTAATTGGAAGAAAACACTTAATAAAAACAGAATCACAATATCTTTTTGAAAGAGGAGTAGATCCTAATCAAACTGCATCTGCTTTGCAAAGAACTGCTTTTCTTATAAAAAGTATAACTAAAAAAAAAACATATTTTCATATTATTGATGTTTATCCTAGTCCAATTTATCCTTCAACAATCAAACTTAGATATAATAAAATTAGAAATGTTCTAGGAAAAGAAATCTCCATAAATAAAATAAAAAAAATTTTATCATTATTAGAAATCGTAATTCATTCTGAAAATCAGAAATATTTATTTGTATGTGTTCCGCTTTACAGAATAGATGTTAAAAGAGAAATAGATTTAATCGAAGAAATATTGCGTATTTATGGCATCAATAAAATTAAAATATCTGATCGAGTCAAAATATCCCCAATTCCTAACTGTTTTTACAAAACAGAACATAAAATACAAAAAATACTTTTCGAACAATTAATTTGTTATGGATTTCAGGAAATTATTTCTTCCACTATGATAAATGAAGATAAATATTCCACTTTACTCAATTCTTTTTTTAATAGAGAAGAAATTAGAATCGTTAATCCAATTAATCAAAATTATAAATTGATGCGTTCCAGTTTATTATTTGGTATGATAGATTGTATAGAATATAATTATAATAGAATCAATTATTATAATTCCAGTATCAAATTTTTTGAAATAGGAAAAATATATTATAAGCAGAATGATAAATTTTTAGAAAAAACATATCTCGGAATTGTTATATCAAAAAAAATAGAAAAAAAACATGTTGAATCTCAACCTTTTTTTTATTTAAAAGGAATTGTTGAACAAATTTTTCAAAAAAGCGGAATTAACAATTATACTCAAATTTTTTCCAAACATCCTTTATTAGAAAATAGTATTTCTATGTTATATAACAATAAAAATATAGTTGAAATAGGAAAATTAAAAAATAATATTTTGAAAAAAAAAGAGATTTTCTATGCAGAAATTGATTGGGAATATTTAATTTCTATTATTCAAGAAAAAAAAATAATTTATGTTCCGTTTTCTAAATATCCTACTTCAAGGAGAGATTTATCTTTGTTAGTTGATAAAACTATTTCTTTTGAAAAAATCAATCAGTTAATAAAGAAAGAAGAAAATCATGTGATTAAGAAAATTCAAATATATGATTTTTATGAAGGAGATAATTTGCCAAAATCAAAGAAATCCTATACTGTTAGTTTCTTTTTTGAAAGCGAAAAAGAAACATTGAATGACAAAATTATTAAGTATTACATGAAAAAAATTGAATCTTTATTAAAAAAAGAATTGAAAGCTGAAATCAGAGAAAGAAAATAGAATTATATAAAATCAGATAGTTTTTTTAAAACTTTTTCTAATCCAGTTTCCTTTTCGATTATTCTAGATATATTTTTTATATGAATTCTTTTTTGTTGCATACTGTCTCTATATCTCATAGTCACTGTATCTGTTTCTATGGTTTTATAATCCACTGTAAAACATAGAGGTGTTCCTATCGCATCTTGTCTTCGATATAATTTACCAATAGATTCTTTTTGATCATAAATTAATTTATGATTCATTTTAAAATCATTAAATATTTTTTTTGCAGTTTCTGGCAATCCATCTTTTCTAACTAATGGAAGAATGGCAGCTTTGACAGGTGATAAATAATAAGGAAGTTTTAGGACTATACGTATATTTCTATTTTCTAATTCTTCTTTTTTAAGAGAAGAAGAAAATATGGCTAAAAAAAGACGATCTAACCCTAGAGATGTTTCTATCACATAAGGAATATAATTTTTTTTTGATTCAAAGACTCTTAATTTTTTTTTTGAAAAAAATTCATGTTTTTTCAAATCAAAGTCTCTTCGAGAATGTATTCCTTCTATTTCTTGAAATCCAAAAGGAAAATGATATTCAATATCTGCACCTACACTAGCATAATGTGCTAAATGATCATGATTACGTAATTTATAATTCTTTTGATCTCCAAAAATTAAATGCCATTTTAAACGGACATTTTTCCAATATTCATACCATCTTTTTTCTTCTTCAGGAAGAATAAAAAATTGCATTTCCATTTGCTCAAATTCTCTCATTCTAAACAGAAATTTTCTTGCAAATATTTCATTTCTAAATGATTTCCCTATTTGAGCTATTCCAAATGGAATTTTCATTCTACTAGATTTTTTAACATTATGAAAATTGCAAAATATTCCTTGAGCTGTTTCTGGACGAAGAAATAAATCTTTTTTATTTTCATCTTTGATTTTAAACATCATATTAAAATGACGAATTTTTGTCCAATTTTTTGTTTTAGAAATAGAATCACAAATGTTTAATTCATCAAATAAAATTTTGAGATCTGATAAATCCTTTTTTTTTAAAGATTGAGACAAACGAAATAATATATCTTCTTTTTTTTTAGGATTATTTGAAAAAGTTTTTTCTACATGTTCTTTAATAAGAATATCAGGACGATATCTTTTTTTGGAATCCTTATTATCAATTAATAACTCATTAAACTCATCCACGTGCCCTGATGCATTCCAAATATCAGAACGCATTAATATAGAGGAATCTATTCCTACTATATTCTCATGAATAAGAGTCATTGTTTTCCACCAAAATTCCTTTATATTATTTTTTAATTCAATTCCATACGGTCCATAATCATAAACAGCATTTAATCCACCATAAATTTCACTAGAAGGAAAAATAAAACCATAAATTTTTGCGTGAGAAATTAAAAAATCAAAGAAATGATTATTCCATTCTTTCATGATATAAAGATAAATATCTTTCCAAATCTAATGCAGCCATGCATCCAGTCCCAGCAGAAGTAATAGCTTGCCTATAATTAGGATCTTGTACATCTCCTGCAGCAAATACTCCTGGTTTATTAGTCATAGTGCTTCCTTTTTTAACAATAACATATCCTCTATCATCCAAATCTAATTTATTTTTAAAAATTTCTGTATTGGGAATATGACCTATTGCAATGAACAAGCCGCTAATTAAAAGAGTAGTAATTGTTTTTTTTTCATGATTAAATATCTTAATTCCTTCCAAAAAATCATTTCCAATAATTTTTGTGATATTAGAACAAAATAATACATTTATATTATTTTTTTTTGAAATATAGGATTGTAATATTTTGGATGCTATCAAATAATTTTTTCTAACTATCAAATATACTTTTTTGCAAATTTTTGATAAATAATTTGCTTCTTCTAAAGCTGTATCTCCTCCTCCTATCACTGCAACATCTTTTCCTTTGTGAAAAAATCCATCACAAGTAGCACAAAAAGAAATTCCTAATCCTATGAATTCCTTTTCTCTATCTATTCCTAAAAATTTAGGACGAGAACCTGTAGCTATAATAACCCCTCTGCTCTTGATACATTCTTTTTCTTTTTCAAAAAAAATACGATGGACCCCTCCTTTCTGATTGGATAAAAATACATTTTTTACGGATTGGTTTATAATTATAGTATTAAAACGTTCTGCTTGTTTTTTGCAATTTTCCATAAAATCTATTCCATTTATTCCTGCAGGAAATCCAAGATAATTATCAATGCTCGTTGTAGTAGTTAATTGTCCACCTGGCTGAAATCCTACAAAGAGAATCGGATGAAGATCCGCTCTTGAGGCATAAATAGCAGCAGAATAACCAGCAGGTCCAGATCCAATAATGACACAATCTTGTATTTTTTTTAGCATAAAAATATTTTTTCCTAATAAAAATTTATTTTTCTAATTTCTGAAATTATTTTTATTTAATTTTTTCAATATAATTATCATGCATTTTTTCAATTTTTTTGTTAAAAAACATTTACATTTAAATCGAATCAAAAAAAAAATCTATATATTTTGTTCGATTAGAAAAAAATTTTATTCATTTACTCATGAAGAAGTCACACGTCAATATATAATTTTTTTGTTAAAAAAAGTAAAAAATTACAAAAACTCGAATATATGGATAGAATTTCCTTTACAAATAAACAAACTAAATAAAAGAATAGATATTCTAGTTCTATTGAATGAAAAACCACACATACTTATTGAATGTAAAGCTCCTAAAATTTCTATAACACAAAAAGTTTTTGACCAAATTTCCATATATAACAGTGTAGTACAAGCTCCTTTTTTGATGATAAGTAATGGAATAAAAATTTTTATTTTTCAAGTAGATTCGTATAAAAAAAAGTTCTCATTCTTAAAAAAGATTCCATAAAATTTTATCCTAAGAAGACAGAGAAGACATGTAATGAATAAGATCTACTAATTTTGTGGAATAACCAACCTCATTATCATACCAAGAAACTATTTTTAAAAAATTTTGACTCAACATCATGCTAGAATTAGCATCAAAAATAGAAATTCTATCATCTCCTATAAAATCTGATGAAACAACAGCTTCTTCTGTATATCCTAATATTCCTTTTAATGTAGTTTCAGAAGCTTTCTTCATACAGTGTTTAACTTGATCATAATTAGTCTTATTTTTCAGAAAAACTGTAAAATCCAGAACAGATACGTCTGTAACAGGAACCCTAAAAGCCATTCCAGTTAATTTTCCATTTAAATTTGGTATAATTTTTCCGACTGCATTAGCGGCTCCCGTAGATGCAGGAATAATATTAGTTAATGAAGATCTTCCTGCTCTCCAATCTCTAGCAGAAACAGAATCAACTACTTTTTGAGTAGCTGTGGAAGCATGTATAGTGGTCATTAATCCCTCTAACACTCCAAAATTATCATCTAACACTTTGACAATTGGAGATAAACAATTCGTAGTACAGGAAGCATTTGATACTATTTTTTCATTTGGTTTCATTTTTGTATGATTAACTCCCATTACAAACATAGGAATATCATCTTTAGGAGGAGCTGATAAGATCACTTTTTTAGATCCTGATTTCAAATGTGCATTAGATAAATCTCTTGTTAAAAAAAGTCCAGTAGATTCAACAACATATTCTACATTTAAGTCTCCCCAATTGAGTTTATTAGGATCCTTTTGATTAGTTACTTTTACTCGTTTTTCATTTAGAACTAAATATTTTTCATCTTCTATCCGAATATTTCCTTTAAAGGAACCATGAACCGAATCATATTTTAATATATAAGCTAAATACTCTATAGAAACTAAATCATTTACACATACTACTTCAATATTTTCCCTATTTAAAGCAGATAATAAAACTAGTTTTCCTATTCTTCCAATCCCATTTATTCCTATTTTAATAGACATATTAAATAATTTTTTGATTTATTTTGTAAAATTAATTTTTAACTTTCAAGAAAGTCATAAAAGCAGATGATGGAATTTCCACTTTTCCTATCTTTCGCATTTTTTTCTTTCCTTTTTTTTGTTTTTCTATGAGTTTTCTTTTACGAGAAACATCTCCTCCATAACATTTATCAGTTACATTTTTTCTTAAAGCTTTAATAGTTTCTCTTGCTATAATTTTTCCAGATACAGAAACTTGAATAGGAATACTAAATTGATGTTTTGGGATTAATAAAGCTAATTCTTGACATATTTTTTTTGACAAAGAGTAAGCTTTATTTTTATGAACCAAAAGAGATAAGGGTTCTATTTTTTTATGATTAATCAATACAGTAATTTTTTTTAAATCTGAATTTCTATAACCAATAAAACTATAATCAAAAGAAGCATATCCTCTTGAAATTGTTTTCAATTTATCATAAAAATCAAATACAATTTCGGATAAAGGCATTTCAAATGTAATTTTTATTCTTTCAGATGTCAAATAATTTTGATTTTCAATCATGATTCCACGTTTACCAATACATAAAGATATTATACTTCCTATATAAATATCTTTAGTAAAAATAGAAACTAAAACGTAAGGTTCTTCTATTTTTTTAAATTTTTCCATTTCTGGAAAATCTGAAGGATTATTAATTAAAAGAACTTGATCATTTTTCATATGAACTTTATAAGAAACATTAGGAATGGTAAGAATTACAGAAATACCATATTCTCGTTCTAAACGATCTTTAACCACTTCCATATGAAGTAATCCTAAAAAACCGCAGTGGAAACCAAATCCTAAAGCAGGAGATGATTCACTACTAAAAGAAAGAGCCGAATCATTTAAATGTAATTTTTCCATAGAAGAATGTAATTCCTCATACTTATCGGAATCAACTGGATAAATACTTGCAAAAACCATAGGTTTAACCTCTTCAAATTTTTCTATAGCTTTAATAGAAGGATCATTATCATCTGTTATTGTATCTCCTACTTTTACTTCATAAGTATTTTTTATTCCAGAAACAACATATCCAACATCTCCCGTATTAATTCTATTTTTAGAAACACGTTTTAATTTAAGAGTCCCTATTTCATAAGCATAATAAACTTTTCCTGTGGACATGAATCGTAATTTCTGTCCTTTTCGAATAGAACCATTTTTGATTCTAAAAAAAGCTTCAACTCCTGTAAATGGATTATATAAAGAATCAAAAATTATAGCCTGCAAAGGGGCTTTTGGGTCTCCTTTTGGAGAAGGAATGCATGTAACAATTCTTTCCAAAATATTACTAATTCCTAGTCCATTTTTAGCACTGACAGGAATAATATCTTCCATTTTACATTGTACTAACTCCATTATCTCTTCCATAACTTTTTCAGAAATAGAATCCAATAAATCAATTTTATTCAAAATTGGAATAATAACAAGATTCTTTTTCAAGGCCAAAGAAAGATTAGATATAGTTTGAGCTTGTACACTTTTAGTACAATCCACAACAAGTAAAGCACCTTCACATGCAGCAATAGAACGTGACACTTCATAAGAAAAATCTACATGACCAGGTGTATCTATTAGATTCAGAATATATACTTGATCATTATATTTATATTCCATTTGAACAGCGTGACTTTTGATAGTTATTCCACGTTCTCTTTCCAAATCCATATCATCTAATAACTGATTTCGTATTCTTTTAGAAATAGTTTTTGTAAACTCTAATAAACGATCTGCTAATGTACTTTTTCCGTGATCTATATGTGCAATAATACAGAAATTGCGAATATAATGCATAATGAGAATTAGGTTAATAAACAAATCAAATAACCTTGAAGGGATTCGAACCCATACCATAGAAATCGGAATCCTATATTCTATCCTATTAAACTACAAGGTTGAATTAATTAAGAATTATTATTGAATAAATTCATCGTTTTTTGTAGTCCATTTGTTACAAATGAAAATACTATTTTTACCCCTATATCTAATTTAGAAAATAAAAAATTTATTTCTTCATTTTTCCAATTTTCTAATACATAATCATCTACCTTTTTTTTAAAATGATTTTTAATCCCAAAACGAAGACGTGCATAATGTGATGTTCCTATTTCTTTTTCTATGCTTTTTAATCCATTATGTCCTCCACTCCTTCCCTTTCCTCTTAAACGGAAAAGACCAAAATTAAGATAAATATCATCAGATATTATAAGAACATTTTTTAAGAAAATTTTTTCTTTCATCATCCAATATTTAACAGATAGACCACTATGATTAACGTAAGTAGAAGGTTTTAAAAAAAAAAGTAATTTTTTTTGATAACTGAATTTTGAAATGAATCCTAGTTTTTTTTTTGAAAAAGAAAGAAAATGTTTTTTAGCAATTTGATCTAAAATTAAAAATCCAAGATTGTGTCTTGTTTTTTCATAGAAATATCCAGGATTACCTAATCCAGTTATCAAAAATTTATCCATTTCAAATTTTTTGAAAAAATTTTACTGACTTAATCCATTAATGAAAAACTTCATATACAGTCATCCCTATATTTGCTGGAGATTTAACTATATGTATTCCATTTTTTTCCATTATATTCATTTTTGCTTGTGCTGTTTCTATTCTTTTTTCTATAATAGCACCAGCGTGTCCCATTGTTCTTCCTTTCGGAGCCGTTTGTCCTGCTATAAAACCTATTACTGGCTTTTTATTGTTCAATTTTTTTATCCATTCTGCCGCTTCAATCTCCAATCTTCCCCCTATTTCTCCTATCATAACAATACATTCAGTTTCTTTATCCTCTAAAAATAATTTCATAATTTCTTTTATACTCATTCCAATAATAGAATCTCCTCCTATTCCAATAGCTGTAGAAATTCCATAACCAAATTTTACAATTTGATCAGCAGCTTCATAAGTAAGAGTTCCTGATCTAGAAATTATTCCTATTTTTCCTTTTTTTCTAAAAACTGAGTTAGGCATAATTCCTACTTTAGATTCTTCTGTAGAAATAATTCCAGGACAATTTGGACCGATTAAACAAGACCTTTTTTCTTTTAATAAATGTTTTACTTTAATCATATCTGAAACAGGAATTCCTTCTGTAATACATACAATCACTTCAACATTCGCATAAATAGATTCAAAAATAGCATCTGAAGCAAAAGAAGAAGGGACGAAAATAACACTCACATTTCCTCCTGTTTTTTTTACTGCTTCTTCAACAGTATTAAAAATAGGAACTCCTAAATAAACCTTTCCTCCTTTTCCTGGAGTAATACCTCCTACTATAGGGGTTCCATAATTCATCATTTGTTCAGTATGAAATAAACCCTCTTTTCCAGTTAATCCTTGTACAATAACTCTAATGTTTTTATCTATCAAAATACTCATAATCTTTTCTAATTTATGCAAAATTTTTACTTTATAATTCTTTATTAAAAATTAATGTGATGCATTGATCTTAAAAAGTTATCCAAATAAGGAATCAATAATCTATTTTTTGTTTCTAAAAAATAAATTTTATTGGTGTTATTAACGGTATCTACTTTTTTAACAATTTCTGTGTTTTTCACTATTAAAATAACTGTAGAAGTCATTTTTAATATGAAAAAAAATAGTACACATTAATCCATTTTTTTAAAAAATCTATATTATTTTTATCAGTTTTTCTTTTATTCGTATTTGATCATAATTTATTTCATGAAATAAATTCCTTTATATAATAAATTCCGATAAAAAGTTAAATTACGCTTTAACCTTTTTAAATTTATACTTTATGGATTTTTTAATTTAGTTATTACAAATAACATATCCTTATTCTTTAAAAAAGAAATTATTTTATTCTTCTTTATCCCATTGTATATTGGAATCATTTTTTTAAATCAAAGTTTTTGTCAAAATTTGTCTTAATTTTTAACTACTTTTGCCATAACTTCTGCTTCTATCACAAGTTTATTATTTACGTAACCTTTTCCTTTCATATGAACTATTCCTCTTTTCATAGGTTCCAATAAATCAACTTTAAAAATGATTATGTCTCCAGGTACTATTTTATGTTTAAATTTAACTTTATCTATTTTTAAAAAATAAGTAGAATACAATTCAGGATTGTTTAATTTATTTAACACAAGTATTCCTCCTACTTGTGCTATAGCTTCTATCTGCAATACTCCAGGCATGATCGGTTCTTTTGGAAAATGCCCTATAAAAAACGATTCATTCATAGTTACATTTTTAACTCCTGTGACACTAGATTCCGTTAAATCTATGATTTTATCCACCATAAGAAATGGAGGTTTATGAGGCAAAATTTTCATGATCTTTTTTATATCTAAGATGGGATCCCTTGCTAAATTAAATTTAGGAATATCATTATTTTTAAATATTTTAACTTTTTTAATTAACTCCTTTAAGAATTGCATAATAATATAATTATCAGGCTTATAAAAAATCAATTTTCCTTTTAATTTAGCACCTGTTAAAGTTAAAAAACCTATAATATCTAAAAGAAGATGTTTAGCTATTTCATTAGATTCTTGATAGGTAAATGAAGAAAAATAAGATATAGGTTTTTCTTTCATTTTAAGTTGATTGATTGAAAATAAATTATTACCTTTTATAGATTTTTTAGTCATTTTTTCACGAAGAATACAAAAAGTTTTTGAATTAGCTATTTTTTGTTTAAACTGATCTAAATGTTTTAAAACTGCATTTTGTCCAAATTTTGAATCAAAATCTATTATAGTCATGATTTCAAATTTTTTAGCGGGGAAAGCCATGATTTCTGCTCCTGTTTTTTTATTTTCATAAGAAATAATTTCTTTTATCGAATAATATTTTCTGTTTGCATCTTGTTCTATTACTCCAACTTTTTCAATTGCTTCTACAAATAATTTTGAAGAACCATCCATAATAGGAATTTCTATGTTATCTAATTCTATAATAACATTATCTAAATCCATTCCTGTAAGAGCCGCAAGAACATGTTCAATCGTATAAATTTTAAATCCATTTTTTTCCAAAATAAGACCTTGATCTATTCTTTCTTTTAACAAGAAAGAAAAATGAGCCTTTATGCAAGGTTTTTCTTTGATATCTGTTCTAATAAAAATAAATCCTGTATGTTCTGGAGCTGGTTTAAAAGTAATAGTCACTTTTTTTTCAGTATATAAACCGAATCCTTGCAAAGAAATTTTTTCTGCAATAGTTTTTTGCTTTTCAAGCATATAATATATATATTAGATTTTTATTGAAAACAATAGGATATAAATTTATTCATAAGAAAGTATTAGAAAAATAAAAAACTTTATGTAATTTATTCATTGTTGATTATCTGTGTTTATATATGAGTCTTACAAAGCGTGTTACTTTTTTTTTTGTAGGTTTTATTATCGGAATTTTGATTCTGTTATTTTTTTCTCAAACATTTCGAAAAAGATTGAAAAATAAAAAAATAGTAGAAAAAAAAGACTTTCATAATCTTAGAAAACATGAAAAGAACTTATCAGCCTTCTAACAGAAAAAAAGTAAATGTTCACGGATTTATCAAACGAATGAATACGAAAGCAGGTCGCTTGATTATATCTAGAAGAAGAAAAAAAGGAAGAATAAAATTAGCAGTTTCTAATTTCAAAAAATAAAATTAAAAAATTCCACATCTCCAATTTCTGGATAGTTTTTTCCATAAAAAATTTGGCCTGGAGTAATAAATTCTTCATAAGCAAAAAAGTTGGATAAATCTCCTATATCAACGATTTTAGAAACAAAAGAAAGATTTTTTTTTTCAAAATCAAATTCCTCAAAATTCATTAGTCCTATATCAATTATAAATTGATTATCCCCTTTTTGTATTTGAACCTTCCGATATATTTTATCTAATAAAACATTTTTGTTTTCTGGAATGGAAAGATAATATTCATAGTCTTTTTCAAGATTATCGTTGTGATAAGAAACAAAATAAAATCCTGCAAGAATGGATAAAAAATTATATTTTCTAATTTTCTCTTTATGATTATCTTTAGGATAATTTCCTGCTTCAAACAATACACAAGGATAACCTAACTTTTGCAGATTATCTCCAGTTGCTGTAGGATAAAATTCATCAGAAAATCTACCCACTGATCCAACATCAGGTAATACCTTTTGAACTTCTTTCGCAATAAAATGTATAATTCCCATAGATTTTTTTCTATGAAAAAAATCATCATTTTGAGATGATACAGAAGGAGATAAAAAAGATAAAATTGCAGGATTAAAACATTCATTTCCAACATTATAAACACTTTTTTGATCATGTAAATTAAATAAAATATGAGGAGATTCTTTGTAAATCTCCTGAAAAAGAACTTGTATTTCTGGAGATTGTAAACGAATCGAATCTCTGTTTAAATCAATGTTTATAGCATTTCTTCTTTGAAATTTTTCAGATCCATCTGGATTCAACATTGGAATATATAAAATGGTTAAACTTTCTTTAAAAAATTTAACTAAATCATGATTTTCTTGTTTTGAAAGAAAATGAAAAATATCAAACATAGATTTTGTTCCAGTTGTTTCATTTCCATGCATTTGAGACCAAATAAATATTTTTATTTTTCCAATACCCCATTTGATTTTGAAAATTTCTCTTTTTTCTACAGAAAATCCTATAGGAGTAATAGAGCATATATTATTATATTTTTTTATAATTTCCAACAAATTATAATGTCTAAAAATTTTGGAAGGACTAATGCTTTTATCTTTAAAGGATTCATAACCATGAAATATAGATTTTATATCAAATAATGACATAATAAATTTATAATTTTTATCTTAAAAGAGTTCTATATTTATTTTAATTTTTTTATCTTTCAATAGCATCAAAAAAAATGGAAAGATTATGAAAATTATCAATAAATTTTTATCAATACTAAATTAAACGATTTTGTGGATTATTGATGTATGAATATCAAATATGAATATCAAAATTGTATTTTCAATCTCAAAAAAAATGAAATTAAGTTTCATCAGTTTTTTTTCTGTATTTTTTTCTGAAAACAGGACAAAATGAAATTTTTTGATTATGAAGAATTATTTTAAAATAAATTACATAGAGTCTATTTTATTAATAGTTGCATTTACTGCTTTAAATTTTTTCAATGCAATTTTTAGAAAGTTATTAATTTCTGTTAATTTACCTGAAAGTATGATATTTTCAATATCATATACTCTTCCTTTCATATTTTTATTTATTTTCATTTCTCATCAATCTCAAAAAAAAAATCTTATCATAGACTTGTCTATGAAATTTTCATCATGGTATATTTATTTTATTATTTTTTGCATGATGTTTTGTATGATTCTTCTCAACGAATATATTTCTTCATTGGTCCCGAGAGAAGGGCCTATATTAGGCAACATGTATAAAGAAATTGAAGATTTTTTGAAAGAAGAAGTTAAAAATCCAATTCCTTTTTTTTCCACTACAGTCTTATTAGCTCCTATATGTGAAGAAGTTCTTTTTAGAGGAATCATTTTAAATGGAATGTTAAAAAATAAAATACATCCAATCAAAGCCATTTTATTTTCTTCATTTTTATTTGGATTGACTCATATGAACCCATGGCAATTTGTAGGAGGTTTTTTTATTGGAAGTTTTATAGGATTCATTTATTTTGTCACATCTTCTATTATAGACTGTATATTATTACATATCTTTAATAATGCTTTTGCTGTATTTAACATGTTTTTTTTCATAAAAAATGAAGAGATTTCTTCACAAGAGATAGACCTAAATTTTTGGTTAATTTTGACGATTCTCTTCACTATAATAATTACAGGTAGTATTTTTCTCTTAAAAAGAAGAAGAAAAATATGAAAAAATTATTATCAAATATGATAAAAGACACTTCCAGAAAAGCAGAGTTTTTTTGTTTAAAAATCAGTGAAAAAGAAACTTATTTCTTGAAAAGAAAATTATCTAGAAAAATTTCAAAAAAAATTATTGAACACCAAGATTTTGGATATGATTCTGTATTCATTACAAATGATTATAAACATGAAATGAATAAAATCAGTCATAGAATCAAAACTTTCAATAACTTAATTCAGTTTCTAAATAATAGAAATTTTTAATAATGAAAAAACCTTCATTAACTATTTTGGGATGCCACTCTTCCATCCCAACAAATCAATTTCATCCCACTGCCCAAATATTGGAAATGAAAGGGTTTTCCTTTCTTATTGATTGTGGTGAAGGAACACAAGTTCAATTAAGAAAAGCAAAAATAAAATTTAACAGAATAATACATATATTTATATCTCATCTACATGGAGACCACTTCTTTGGATTGATTGGGTTGTTATCTACATTTCATTTATTAGGAAGAGAAAAATCTGTCATAATTTACGCTCCAAAAGGATTAAAAGAAATTATAGATGTTCATTTTAAATGGTCTTACACTAGACTAAAATACTGTATAGATCATATAGAATTATCATCTGAAAAATTGGAAAAAATCATGGAAAATGAAAAAATAGAAGTTTTTTCTATTCCATTAAAACACAGAATTTATGCTAATGGATTTCTTTTTAAAGAAAAACCTAGTAATAGAAAATTAAACATGGAAGAGATTAAAAAAATTACTGATATCAAAATTGTAGACTACAAAAATATAAAACAAGGAAAAGATTTTAAAACAAATGATGGAAGAATAATCCCAAATGAAAAATTAACGTTTGATCCTCCAAAAATATTGTCTTATGCTTTTTGTTCAGATACTTCTTTTTCTCTTTCTATAATTGAACATATAAAATATGTGGATTTATTATACCATGAATCTACTTTTTTAAAAACAGAAGAAAATAGAGCTATCAATACAGGACATTCTACAGCCAATCAAGCTGCTCATATAGCAAAAAAAGCCGAAGTCAAAAAATTGTTATTGGGACACTATTCAAATCGATTTCCTAATATCAAAGCATTCGAAAAAGAAGCAAAAGAAATCTTCTTTAATGTAGAAGCATCAGAACCCTTAAAAACATATTATTTATAATCTGAAATCACTCCATTTATTCTTCTTGAAGAATAAAAAGATATAATTGTCCCTATTGTAAGAATAATACTTATAACTATACAAGAATCTGACATTGTTATTTTTACAGGAAAAGGGATTTTTCCTATTGCTTTAATAATTTGATATTTCTTTTGTATGAAGGAAATTACATATGCCATAAATAATCCACTAAAACATCCAAAAATAGTAATTAGAAAACCTATATATAAAAAAATAGTTTTGATTTTGCATAAAGAAAAACCAATGTACCATAATGTAAAAAGTTCTTTTATTTTATCTAATTGCAAAATAAAAATAGCACTAAATAAATTGAATCCAGTAATCAATGTCATTAAACTAAATAGAAAATAGACAAATATTTTTTCTGTATTCAGAACTTTGTAAAAAGCTTTCTCTTTTTCTACTCGTGTTATTATATTAAAATTGGATCCAAATTTTTTTATCAAAATTTTTTTTATTTTTTGAATGTTAGCTTCTTTATGAATTCTTATTTCTAATGTTTGAATTCTCTTTTCTTTTATTATATTCTGAATTTCATATAAATTACAAAACAAATATTCTATATCCATTTTTCGATTGAATTGAAAAACACCTTTTATAGAAATTTTTTTTTGTATAAAAAATGGAATAAAAGTATTATGATCCTTTTTATAAGAAAAAAATAGGATTTTAGAAGGAATTTTGATCTGATTTCTAAATATTATTGGAAAATAAAATACCATAGAAGACCATCCTACATACACATTTAAATAACCAGGATATAAAGTATTTTTTAAATCTATTTTTTTAAATTTTTCCATAACTTTTTCATATTCTGGATCCACACCTTTTAAAGAAATAAAATATTTTTGATTATTATAATGCAAAAAAACTTTTTTTTCCATAGTTTTAGAAAAAGCTATGATTCCTTTTATAGATTTTATTTTTTTTTTTATGGTTACGTCGTCAGAAAATAAATCTCCTTTTTTAGAAGAAATGATAATGTCTGGATAATGAATCTGATAAAATTTTTTATTCAAATTTTCTAATCCAGAAAAAACAAATAAAATTATAGACAGAGAAAATGTGGAAACATTAAGAGATAAAACAGATAAAAAAACAATAACATTCACAATGTTCGTTTTTTTTTTAGAAAAAAAATAGCGTACAGCTATATAAAATTCTGTTTTCAAAAACTTAATCTTTTATTGAAACACGAAAATCTAATTTCGGTATTTTTTTCACACGATATCTAAGTCTTTTAGAAAGTAATTTTCTATAAAATCTAGATCTAGAACGTATAATTTCTAAAATTTTCTTATTTAAAGAAGGATAAATGCTGATATAGACTTTTATTAAATTCATATCGTGAGTTATGCATACTTTAATCAAAGTAACCAAAAATTTTTCGTTATTTTCATTTTGAATTTCTTCATTCAGAATTTCTGCTATTTCTATAGAAAATATTGAAGACAATTTTTCATTTTTAATGAGACTCATTTCTTTCATAAGATTTTTACTGAAATTATAGATGAGATGAAAAAAAATTACAAAAAATTTGTAATAGGAAAAATAATATTGTAAAATTGCAATAATCTCGTTATTTCACAGGTCCCATAGCTCAGTTGGTTAGAGCACCTGACTCATAATCAGGGAGTCGCTGGTTCAAATCCAGCTGGGACCATTTCGGTACTTTTTGTAACCGGGGAGGGATTCGAACCCACAACTTACAGTTTAGGAAACTGTTGTTCTATCCTATTTGAACTACCCAGTCTAATTTTTTTTGCTTGATAGAACAGAAACAACTGATCTATTTTTTTTTATTTTCTTAAAATAAACATATCCACTTTTTATAGCATATAAAGAGTGATCTTTTCCTATTCCTACATTTCTTCCAGGATGATGTTTAGTTCCACGTTGTCGAACTATTATGTTTCCGGAATTAGCGTATTGATTTCCATATATTTTAACCCCTAATCTTCTTCCAATTGAATCTCTTCCATTTCTAGAACTTCCTGAACCTTTTTTATGAGCCATTTTTAATTATTGTTTTTTTTCTAAAAAAGAAATTACTTTAATTTTTGAAAAGATAGGTCTAAATCCATTTTTTACTTTATATCCTTTTCTTCTCTTTTTTTTGAAAATAATAATTTTACTTCCTTTTATATGTTGTAAGATTTCTACTTGAACACTTATATTTTCTAAAAAAGGATCTCCAAAAAAGTGGATTCCTTTTTTAGAAAAGAAAAAAACTTGGTTTAAAAATATTCTATCTCCCAAATTCATAGAAGAAATATGAGGAACATAAACATATTTATTTTCAATAAGTTTGAATTGCTTCCCTTGTACATTTACAATAGCGTAATTCATAAAATTTTTAATACTTTAATAATAATTTCTTTGCTTTTAAAAGACCTTCAAATAAACAATCTATTTCTTTAAAAGTGTTATACACAGAAAAACTAGCACGAATCATCCCTGAAACTTTAAAAAAATTCATTAATGGCTGTGCACACAAATGTCCTGTACGAACAGAAATTCCTAAACGATCTAAAACACTTCCTACATCAAAACAATGTAATTTATTTAAATTAAAAGAAATAATACTGGATTTTTTAGAAAAATCTTTAAATTCTCCATAAAATTGAATTCCATCTATGGAACTTAAACGTTGGATCGCATATGACAAAAGTTTTTTTTTATAAGATTGTATATTTGATATCCCAATTTTTTCCACAAAATCTATAGCAGAACCCCATACAACTATTCCTTCTATATTTGGAGTTCCTGCTTCAAATTTAAAAGGTAAATCTGAATAAGTTGTTTTTTCAAAACTCACATTTTTAATCATTTCTCCCCCAAATTGATAAGGAGGAATGGTTTCCAATATTTTTTTTTTACCATATAATATTCCAATTCCAGTAGGTCCATACATTTTATGTGCAGAAAAAACATAAAAATCTGTATTTAAATCTTGCATATCCAAATCTAAATTAGAAGGAACTTGAGCTCCATCAATCAAAACTAACGCGCCATATTCATGAGATTTATCAATAATATATTTTATAGGATTAATTATTCCTAAAACATTAGATATATGACTAACAGATACTATTTTTGTTTTTTTTGAAATTAGAAATTCAAAATCTTTTAATTTGAAAAAACCATTTTCATAAATGGGGATTATTTTTAAAACAGCACCTTTTTTTTCACAAAGAATTTGCCATGGAACAATATTTGAATGATGTTCAGAACACGAAATAATAATTTCGTCTCCTTTTCCTATCAAATAACTGATACTATCAGCTACTAAATTAATAGATTCGGTAGTCCCTTTTGTAAAAATAATTTCTGAAGAATATTTTGCATGAATAAATTTCTGAATCTTTTTTCTTGTATTTTCTACTTGTATTGTAGCTTTTTGACTAAGATAATGCAATCCACGATGAACATTAGCATTCATTATAGAATAATAATTTTGAGAGGCTTGAATAACCTGTAAAGGTTTTTGAGTAGTAGCCGCATTATCTATATAAATCAAAGGATTTGAATAAACTTTTTCTTTTAAAATTGGAAATTGATTTCTTATTTTCTGTATTTCTTTTTCTGAAAACATATTATAAGTGTTGATTGAATTTTTTATTCATTTTTTGATATACAAATTTTTTCAATTCAAAAATATGAATAAGGTTTAATATCTCTTCCAAAAAAGAGAATAACAATAACATTTTTCCATTTTTTTCAGAAATTCCTCTTGATTGAAGATAAAACAACTCTTTTTCTTGAATATTTCCTACTGTGCAACCATGTGAACATTTCACATCTTCAGAATAGATTTCTAATTGAGGTTTAGTATACATAGACGCCTCATCAGAAAGAAGAATATTGCTATTTCTTTGAAAAGCATTTATCCCTTTAATCCGTTCATTAACGATTATTTTCCCATTAAAAATTCCCTTAGATTTATCAAATAAAATATTCTTGTATAATTGATAACTACAAGAATTGGAATATAAATGATCTATCAAAGTATGATTATCTACAAGTTGTTTTTCTGATAAAAGAGAAATTCCATATAAATAAGAATAAGTTTTTTCTCCACTGGAATAAAATTTCAAATTATTTCTAATAAAATTTCCTTGAAAAGAAAAAGTGTAAACGGAACATTTGCTATACTTTTTTTGTTTTAAAAATGTATTATCTATTATAGATGTTTCACTAAAATTGTCTTGTATCTTATAATAATCAATTTGACTATGATTTGAAGCATAAACTTCACTGACTGAATTTATAAAAATTAAATGTTTTTTTAAACATTTATGATGTTCAATCACTTTAACAGAAGAATGTTTTCCTACTATAATTAAATTTCTAGTATTCAAAAGAATTTTTTTGGATTCTAACCCAGTAGAAATATGCAATATTTCTATAGGTTTTTCTAAGAAAACATTATCAGGTATATAAATATATACTCCATCTTTTGAAAAAAGAGTATTTAAAGTATAGAAAACATTATATTGATAAGACAATTTTCCATAATAATTTTTAATTTGATTTTCTTCTTGCGAAGCTATATTTGATAATATAACATGATTTTTCAATCCATAGAGTCTAGAAAGAGAAGAATTGTATTTTCCATCTATAAAAATCAAAAGAAAAGATTTTTCTCTTTTCAAAAAAATTAATTTTTTAATTTTTTGGTATTCTGAATGTTTTACTTCTTTTTTTCCAAGAAAAACATGATAATCCTGATTTATAATTGGATTAATATCTATATTTTTCCACTCTTCATTTCCAGTAAAAGAGGAAAATCCTTTTTTTTTAAAAAAATCAATGTGTTTTTTTTGTAGAAAGGAAATATAAGAATTTTCTTCTTTTTTGGAAAAATATTTATCAATTAATAAAATTATTTTTTCTTTTAACTGCATTGAATTAAAATTATAACGAACAATCTTTTTTTTTGACAATCCAGTCATATCCCTCTTTTTCTAGTCTTTCAGATAATTTTTTATCTCCTGATTGAATAATTTTACCATTATATAAAATATGTACAATATAATCTGAAAGAATATGATCTAATAATCTCTTATAATGAGTAATAATTAAAACAGAATTTTTTTTATTTCGAAAAGTATTAATTCCCTGAGAAACTATACGTAAAGCATCTATATCTAAGCCTGAATCTACCTCATCTAAAATTGATAATAAAGGATCTAACATGATCATTTGAAATATTTCATTACGTTTTTTTTCTCCTCCTGAAAATCCTTCATTCAGGAAACGATAAACAAAATCTTTTTCAATATTCAATCTAGAAGATGTATCTTTTATTTTCAATAATATTTCTTTAGCAGATATTTTATTCAGATTTCTTGCTTTTCGTATAGAATTTATAGCTGTTTTAATAAAATTAATAACTGAAATTCCTGGGATTTCTATTGGATGTTGAAAAGAAAGAAAAATTCCTAAATGTGCACGTTCTTCTGGAGAGAAATTTATCAAATTTTTATCAAAAAAATAAATATTCCCTTCAGTTATTTTATACTCTTTTTTTCCGGCTATTACAGAAGCAAGAGTACTCTTTCCAGAACCATTAGGCCCCATTATTACATGAGTTTCTCCTGAATTAATTTCCAAATTAATTCCTTTCAGAACTTTTTTCTCTTCTATAGATACATGTAAATTTTTTATATTTAACATAATTTATTTGAACGTTACCCAACAGATCCCTCCAAAGATATTTCTAAAAGTTTTTGAGCTTCTACTGCAAATTCCATAGGCAATTTTTTTAAAATTTCACTGCTAAAACCATGAACGATTAAAGAAATCGCTTTTTCCGTATCAATTCCTCTTTGATTGCAATAAAAAATTTGTTCTTCTCCTATTCTTGAGGTAGTTGCTTCATGTTCTACTTGAGAAGTAGAATTATTATATACATTAATGTATGGAAAAGTATGCGCTCCACATTGATCTCCTATTAATAAAGAATCACATTGAGAAAAATTACGTGAATGAATGGCTTTAGAAGTTATTTTCACCAATCCTCTATAATTATTCTGTGCTTTTCCTGCAGATATCCCTTTTGATATAATTACACTTTTTGTATTTTTCCCGATATGTATCATTTTGGTTCCCGTATCTGCTTGTTGAAAATCTTTAATTAAGGCTAAAGAATAAAATTTACCCATAGAAAAATCTCCTTTTAGAATACAGGATGGATATTTCCAAGTGATAGAGGAACCTGTTTCTACTTGTATCCAAGATATTTTTGCTTTTTTTTCACATAATCCACGTTTTGTCACAAAATTGAAAACACCTCCTTCTCCTTTTTTATTTCCTGGAAACCAATTTTGAACTGTAGAATATTTGACTTCAGAATTGTCCAAAGCTATAATCTCTACTACAGCTGCATGTAATTGATTTTCCATTCTTTGTGGGGAAGTGCATCCTTCTAAATAACTCACATAAGAATCTTGATCTGCAATAATCAAAGTTCTTTCAAATTGACCTGTTCCATTTTCGTTAATGCGAAAATATGTTGATAATTCCATAGGACAACGA
This sequence comes from Blattabacterium cuenoti, assembly GCF_014251575.1. Taxonomy (NCBI): domain Bacteria; kingdom Pseudomonadati; phylum Bacteroidota; class Flavobacteriia; order Flavobacteriales; family Blattabacteriaceae; genus Blattabacterium; species Blattabacterium cuenoti. The sequence continues at coordinate 625,818 of NZ_CP059191.1, forward strand.
ATTCCTTTTGGGATATAACAAAAAGAACCATCTGAAAAAACAGCTGAATTAAGAGCTGCAAAAAAATTATCCTTTTTTGAAACTACTGAACCTAAATATTTTCTAACAATCTCTGGATATTTTTTTAAAGCATCATTGATAGAACAAAATATAATTCCTTTATCTTTCAATTTTTTCTGAAATGTAGTGGCTAAAGAAACAGAATCTAATACTATATCTGTAGCTACTCCATAAAGTCCTTTTCTTTCTTCTATAGGAACTCCTAATTTTTCAAATGTATTTATTAACTCTGGATCTACTTCTTCTAACTTATTTAAGTTTATTTTTTTTTTAGGAGCGGAGTAATAACTTATTTCTTGAAATTTTGGAACATTGTATTTTATATTTGCCCATTTTGGAGGTTTCATTTTTTTCCATATATGATAGGATTCTAATCTCCATTCTAACATCCATGTTGGTTCATTTTTTTTTTCTGCTATTAGACGAATAATATCCTCATTTAATCCTATTGGAATTTTATCTGATTCTATTGGAGTATAAAACCCATATTTATACTCAGATTCAGTAAAATTTTTTAGTATTTTATTGTTTTCTTTCATTATGATTTATGATGAAAAACTTTTTCCACATCCACAAGTATGTTTTGCGTTAGGGTTTTTAAAATAAAATCCTTTTCCATTTAATCCATCTGAATACTCCAACGTTGTTCCTTCCAAATAAGGGACACTATTTTGATCTATCAATATCTTCATTTCTTGATGCTGAAAAAGTCTGTCTCCTTTTTGTTTTTTTTGATCAAAAGTCAGTTCATATGACATTCCTGAACATCCTCCACTTTTAACACCAAACCTTACGAAAGAAACATTATGAGAAACCCCTTCCTCTTTCATCAGAGAAATTAATTTATTTTTAGCTTTTTCAGATATAAAAACCATAATATTTTTAATTTTTTTTAAAGTTAAAGACAAAGATATATAATCAATTTTCATTATTTTCATTTAAAAAAAAAACGATTTTTGTGATTCCTTCTTTTATTCCCCATTTTTCTGACATTCCAGAATTAATTTCTAAAATATATTTTATTGTCGAAGGAAAATCAACTATTTCAAGTTCTCTCATAGGACTAACATCCTTATTCACAAAAATAATAGTATCAAATTGATTTATATAAATAATATCTAAAGGAATTCTCATATTTTTCATATCGATCTTCTTATATTCTTCTTGATTATTTAACAAAAACAACATTCCTCTATTTTTTTTCAAAAAAGATCTATATTTTAATCCATTCCTTTTTTCTGTATCTCTATCTGCTAATTCTATATCTATTTTTTTGATAATAGAATTTTTATTTTTCATATATAATTCTCCATGTTTAACAAATTCTATTTCCAATAGATCTCCTACACCCATATTTGGATCTAAAAAAAAATCATAATCACTTCTTTCAGAAGAAAGAAAAAAAAATGATAAAACCACTATCAGTGTAAAAAAAACATTAATTTTTTTCATTATGAAAAAAAATATTTTTTATTCTTGATTTAAGAAGAAATAATCCAAAAATAATACAAGGAATGCTTAGCCATTGCCCTGTGTTTAAATATAAAAAATCAAAAATTTCCTCTCCTTGTGGTTCTTTTAAAAATTCTAATAGAAAACGTGCAGACCAAAGAAAAGTGAAAAAAATACCAGATAAAAATCCATCATAAATCTTTTTTCTTTTATTTTTATATAAATGCCATAGAAATAAAAAAATAAATAGATAACTAATCGATTCATATATTTGTGCAGGATGTCTAGGAACTATTTCTCCATATTCTGTATCCATTTGTACGAACTTCACTGCCCAAGGCAATTTTGTATTACATGGTTTTCCCACTATTTCAGAATTAAAAAAATTTCCTATTCTAATAAAAAAAGCTGATATAGCTGCTGTTATGCATAATCTATCACAGATCCAAATAAAAGATTTTTTAAGTATTTTTTTACTATAAAAAAAACTTGATAAAATAATGCCTATAGTTGCCCCATGACTAGATAACCCTCTATAACCAATAAATTCATAACCTTTTATCAAACCTAATAAAGAGTGACGATTGTTTTCTCTGATAGGAAGTAATGCTTCTATCCAATGATCCGAAAAGTATGAAAAATCATAAAATAAAACTTGTCCTAACCTTGCTCCAATAATGGTTCCAAGGAAAGTGTATATTAACAAAGGATCCAAATATTTTTTATTTATATTTTCATTCTTATAAATAAACTTCATAATATACCATCCTAACAAAAAAGAAATGATAAACATTAGACTATAAATGTGAATAGAAAAACCTTTCCATAAAGAAAATTTATAAATAGGATCCCAATTAATATATTCTAACATTTTCATAAAAATTAAATCTTAGGAGGATCAAAACCTGAATCCACCCAAGGATTACATTTAATAATTCTTTTAATACCCATGAAAATAGCTTTAAAAATGTTCCATTTTTTTAGAGACTGAATCATATAATCTGAACAAGTGGGAATATATCTGCAGTTATTTCCTATCCATGGAGATATACCTATTTGGTATAATTGAATACTCTTTATAAAAAAATTTTTTATAATTTTCATGCAATAAAAATTTGATTTTTTTTAATGAAATTTAAAGAAGAACCAGCTTTAAACCATTGAATTTGCCTTTCATTATAAGAATGTTTTACTACGATCTTTTCTTTATCTCCATTACAATGAATTAATTCTACATCTATATTTTTTTTTGGAATAATATCTTTTATATAAAAATGAAAAATATCTTCTTCTTGAATTTTTTGATAATCAGAAGGATTTATAAAAGTTAGAGCTAAAACTCCTTGTTTTTTTAAATTAGTTTCATGTATTCTCGAAAAGGATTTAACAAGAACAACACAAACTCCTAAAAAACGAGGTTGCATTGCTGCATGTTCTCTTGAAGAACCTTCTCCATAATTTTCCTCTCCTACAATCAAAGTTTGTATATTTTTTGATTTGTAAAATTTTGCTATATCAGGAACCTTTCCATAACTTCCTGTTATAACATTTTTTATTTTGTTTCTTTTATGATTAAAAGCATTAACCGCCCCTATTAATAAATTTTCAGAAATTTTTTCTAGATGACCTCTATATTTTAGCCAAGGCCCAGCCATTGAAATATGATCTGTAGTACATTTTCCTTCAATTTTCATTAAAAGTCTTACATTAAGCAAATGATCTCCATTCCATGCTGGAAATGGAGATAAGATTTGTAATCTTTTTGAATTTTTTTTGATCATCACAGATAACTTATTTTTATCTACTGAAGAAAATTCATATCCTAATTCTTCTATTTTAAAATTTCTTCTAGGAAGTTCCATTGCTTTAGGTTCTTCAAACTTAACATATTCATCTATCTCATTTTTTAATGTATCCTTTCTAGGATCAAAAGTTAAATCACCAGAGAAAACCAAAGCAGTAACAATTTCCGGAGAAGCAATAAAAGCATATGTATTTGGATTCCCATCATTACGAGATGAAAAATTTCTATTAAAAGAGTGAATAATCGTATTTTTCAAATTTTTCTTACCACTTTTCCTAAACCATTGGCCAATGCAAGGGCCACAAGCATTAGAAAATATTTTTGCTCCAATATATTGAAAATCAGAAACAAATCCTTTTTCTTTCATCAAAGAGTAAACTTTCTTTGATCCTGGTGTTACTAAATATTCAGAAGAAATCTTTAATTTTTTATCTTTTGCTTGTTGAACAATGGATATTGCTTTTGATAAATCTTCAAAAGAAGAATTTGCACATGAACCAATTAATCCTACCTCTATCTTGGTTGGCCAATTATTTTTTACCGCTTCTTCTTTCATTTTAGAAATAGGAGTCGCTTTGTCAGGGGTAAAAGGACCATTTATGTATGGTTCTAAAACATTTAGATCTATTTCTATTACTTGATCATAATAATTACATGGATAACGATAAACTTCTATGTCTGCTTTCAAAAAATCTTTCATTCTTTCAGTCATGGTAGAAACTTTTTCTCTTCCATTTTTATCCAAATAACTTTTCATTCTAATATCATAAGGAAATAAAGAAGCAGTAGCTCCTATTTCTGCTCCCATATTACATATTGTCGCTTTTCCTACACAAGAAATATGATCAGTCCCTTTTCCAAAATATTCAATAATATGATTTGTAGCTCCTGAAACTCCAATCATTCCAGACAATTTTAATATTATATCTTTGGGAGAAGTCCAACCATTCATCTTTCCTTTTAAATGAACTCCAATTATTTTAGGAAATTTTAATTCTAAAAAATAACCAGACATAACCTCAGCAGCATCAGACCCTCCGACTCCTATTGCTAACATTCCTAAACCTCCAGCATTAGGAGTATGAGAATCAGTTCCTATAATCATCCCTCCAGGAAAAGCATAATTTTCTAAAACAATTTGATGAATAATACCTGATCCAGGCCCCCAAAAATCTATTCCATATTTGTGTGATGCTGATTTTAAGAAGTTATAAATTTCTTCATTTTCTTTTATAGCATTTACTAAATCTATCTTTGATCCACTTTTTGCATATATCAGATGGTCACAATGAATAGTAGTAGGCAAAAATGTCTTACATTTTTGTGTTTGCATAAACTGAAGTAACGTCATTTGAGCAGTTGCGTCTTGCATAGCAAGACGATCCGGTAAGAAATTCATGTAACGTTGATTTCTAAAATTTTTTGATTTAGAATCTATTTCTTTTATATCTAATAAATGAGAATATAAAATTTTCTCTGAATAAGTCAAAGGATGATCTATTATATTTCGAATCCTTTCAATTCGAAATTGAAAATTCGAATAAAAATTTCGAATCCTATCAAGATCAAAAACCATAAAATTATTTTTAGGTGAATTGTAATTTTCAAAAATTGTGTAACTTATGCAAGTTAAGACAATATCTAGATAAACTATGTTTTTTGTAAAAAAATATTTATTTTTTTACAAAAATCTAGTGGATTGTCTACATGAATCCAATGTTTCGATTTTTTTATGGTTATAATTTCTGCTTTTGGAAATAAATTTAAAATAGAATCATAATCTTTGGGTAAAAGATAATCTGAATTTTCTCCACGCAAAAAAAGTGAAGGGCCATTATATGATCCGTTTTCTATTTTCTGACGAATCAAACAATCATAATTTTTTTCAATTCCAAACAAAAAAAAATGAAACCCAAGTTTACCGTTTTTTTGTCTATGAGTACATTTAGAAAAAAACAATCTCATTTTTATATCAGGAATCCATGGTTTCAAAAAATCATCAAGATCTTTCCTTGTTTCTATGGTATCAAAATTAACTTTTTTTAAGACATGAATTAAATTTTCTTGATCTGCATTTATATAAACGTTAGGACTGATGTCTACAATGATTATTTTTTTTGGAAGAAAAGGATACTTGATAGAGAATTTCATCACAGCTCTACCTCCCATAGAATGTCCTAACAATATAGGATGATCTAACTTGTAATGGGATATATAATTCAATATATCTTTTGATATTACATCATAATCCATTTTTTCTGAAAAAAAACTCTTTCCATGATTTCGAATATCTATTAAATGGATTTGATAATTTTTGTCAAATTTTTTAGCAAAAGAATTCCAATTTTCTCCATTTCCAAATAATCCATGAAAAACTAGGATAGGATAACCAGATCCCAATATTTTAGAATGTAATATCATATAATTCTATAATGTTTCTTTATGAATTCTTTTTAAATAACTTTGAATTGTGTTTTCTAAGCCCATGTATAAAGATTCGCTAATTAAAGCATGTCCTATAGATACTTCTGCTAGATTCGGGATTTTACTAATTAAAAAAGAAATATTATCTAAATTTAAATCATGTCCAGCGTTGACAAGCATATGGTTATTAATAGCCTCTTTCGCTGTTTCAATATATGGATTGATACAATTCCATTCTTTTTTAGCATATCCTACAGAAAAATTTCCAGTATACAATTCTATTCGATCCGCTCCTGTTTTAGCCGCATATATAACCAATTTAGGATCTGGATCTAGGAATATAGAAGTTCGAATTCCATGATTTTTTAATATTTTTATTTTTTGAGTTAAAAATTTACAATAGTAAATCGTGTCCCATCCTGAATTTGAAGTAATTGCATTATCTTGATCAGGTACTAAGGTTACTTGATCAGGTTTAACATTCAATACGAGTTCCATGAATTTTTCAGTAGGTCTTCCTTCAATATTTAATTCCGTTTTTATCACAGAATTAATATCGTAAACATCCTGATATGTAATATGTCTTTCATCAGGACGTGGATGAATAGTTATTCCTTGACATCCGAATTTTTGGACATCTATTGCTATCTGCAAAAGATTGGGAATATTTCCACCTCTTGCATTTCTTAATGTCCCTATTTTATTTAAATTAACACTTAACTTAACCATTTTAAAAAAATTCTTTCTTAGTGACTTGTGTTACTTCTAAATTAAATTCTCTAGCAGCTGTTAGCAAATGATCAAAAACACTGGCTTGTATTTGTTCATATTTAATGGATTCAGATGTGTTTGTAAAACAATATAATTCAACAGGAAGGCCATAAGGAGTCGGCTCTAAGTGTCTTACCATAAGGGTTTCTGATTGTGATATTCGTGGATGTTGATGCAAATATTCCAATGCATATTGACGAAATAGACCAATGTTTGTTAACCTTCTTCCATTAAGATCTATGCGAATATCAACATTTTTTTCTTTGTTGAAAATATTTATTTCTTTTTGTTTTTTTTGAATATAATTTTTAATTAAGTAAACATGTTGAAATTTTTTTAATTTATCTGAGTTACAAAAATGAAAAGATTGTATATTAAATAAAATAGACCTTTTGATTCTACGTATGTTCTTTTGACGCATAACTTCAAAATTAGTTACAGCAGTAGAAATTAAATCATAAGTGGGGATACTGGTTATAGTTTTGTCAAAATTTTCTATTTTTGCAGAAGTTAAATTGATTTCTATAACCGTTCCTTCTATACTATATTTTGGTATTCCTATCCAATCACCGACCTTTATCATTTTAGTAGATGCCATTTGTACACCAGAAACAAATCCAAGAATAGTGTCTCTAAAAACTAATATAACAATAGCTGTTATGGCACCTAAACTGGTAAGTACAGTGATTAAATCATTTTTTGTAAGAATAGCAATGATAACTAAAACGCAAAATATGATGGATATAATTTTTAGCAATTGTGAAAAAGAGCGGACTGCTATGGTTTGATGATTATTTTCACTTGTAGCTATTCTCATGATGGAATTTACAACTCTAATTAAAAATTGTAAAACGATTAAAACAAATAAAATATCGAATGTTTTTTCCAAATAAATGACAATTGTATGATAACTTCTAAAAAAAGGTTCAATTAATAGAAACCCAATAGACAAAGGAAAAAAATGGGATAAACTATCAAAAACTTTATTTTCATATAAAATATTATCCCAAACAAAATGAGTAGAGGACACAATTCTTCTTCCTATAAAACGGACACCTCTATTGAAAATAAATTTTAGAATTATTAATAATACAGTAAAAAATAAAATTTTACCAATTACAATAAGAGTTATAGTCCCCCATTTTTTCAAATCTAAATTATGAGGAAACTCATAAATTTCTTGAATTTGAAAAATTTTTGCTAATATTTTTTCAGTTTTATAACACATAAACTAAATTCTTCTTCTATTTTTATGATCTTATAAGTTTTTTTCAAAAATTTTATTTTTATTTCTTATGTTTTGCTAGATTGAATAATATAATAGATATTGAATTTATTTATTGTGAAAGATAAAAATTTTGATTCAATTTTTAAATTTTAAATTT